>JAEMGR010000009.1:0-300000 GCA_016458225.1 Myxococcaceae bacterium JPH2
CGTTCCCTCCGGCACGCCTCCGACTCTCGACGCCCTGCGTGTGCACCTGAGACTCCAGCTGCCCGAGTACATGGTGCCCTCCGGCTTCGTCTTCCTCGACTCGCTCCCCCTCTCTCCCAACGGCAAGGTCGACCGCCGCGCGCTCCCCGCGCCTCGGGCCGAGGAGCGCATCACACGAGAGCGACTCGCGCCTCGCGACACCGTGGAGCAACAGCTCGCGCGAATCTGGGAGGAAATACTCGGCGCGAGCGCGCTCGACGTGCGCGACAACTTCTTCGACCTGGGAGGGCACTCCCTGCTCGCGGTGACGGTGATGGCGCGCATCCGCGAGGCCATGGGACGCCGTCTGCCCTTGGCGGCGCTGTTCCGCGCGCCGACGATCGAAGCACTCGCCGCGCTGATGCGAGACGCCCACGCCGAGGTCCACACCTCGCTCGTGCCCTTCGGTGGCACAACGACGGGAGCGCGACCGCCGCTCTTCTTCATCCACCCCGTGGGTGGCGGCGTCCTCTGCTACGCGGAGCTGGCACGACTGCTGGGCCCGGATCAGCCGTTCTACGGACTCCAGGCGCGCGGGCTCGACGGCACCAGCGCCCCCCGTGAGAGCATCGAGTCGCTCGCGACGGCCTACGTGAAGGCCATCCAGGAGGTTCAGCCCCACGGTCCCTACACCTTGGGCGGGTGGTCACTCGGAGGCGTCATCGCCTACGAGATGGCGCGCCAGCTCCGAGCGCAAGGCGAGCAGGTGGCCCGCGTGGTCCTCATCGACGCCTACGCGCCCACGCCGCCCCACGCGACGGATCCGGAACCGGATTCGCTCCAGCGGCTCGCCATGTTCGCGAGAGACTTGATGGGCCTGTCCCTGGCGAACCTGGACCTGGGCGCCGCGCTGCGCGCGGACCTGGAGCCTGAGGCCCTCATGAAGGTCATGCTGGAGGAGGCCGCGAAGTCCGGCGCGCTCCCGCCCGGCATGGGAGCGGACTCGCTGCGCGCGCTCTATCGCGTGTTCGAGGCGCACCTGCGCGCCGGACGGAGCTACATCGCTCGCGCCAGCTCGGGGCCCGTGATG
Organism: Myxococcaceae bacterium JPH2; assembly: GCA_016458225.1. Classification (NCBI taxonomy): domain Bacteria; kingdom Pseudomonadati; phylum Myxococcota; class Myxococcia; order Myxococcales; family Myxococcaceae; species Myxococcaceae bacterium JPH2. Next base: position 1,070 of record JAEMGR010000009.1, read on the forward strand.
CTGCTCAAGGCCACGGAGACGCCAACGGACCTGCCCCAGGATGGAGGCTGGTCCGCGCTCGTGGGCGCCGAGTTGGAGGTGCACACCGTGCCAGGCGACCACTACAGCCTGCTGAAGGCCCCCGCGGTCGAGGAGCTGGCACGGAGGCTCAGGGAAGCGCTCGGGGCGTCACGCTGACGCCCACGCGAGCGCGGGACTACTTCTGAAGCTCTCGGAGCGGATCCGCCGAGGTCCGCTCCGAGGAGACATCGAAGAAGGAGCTGCTGCTGGGCGCGCGCGAGGACGCCACCGTGTTCGGCCCGCTGGGCTCGACCTTCGTCGAGGACGCCATCTCGGGAGGAGTCGACACGGGCGTGGCCTTCGCGGCCTCGGCGCGCTGGATGGCGGCGCGCCGCCGGCGCCACAGGAAGTAGCCCACGGCCAGGACCGCCAACGTCCCGAGGACCGCGACCTGCCCCTCCTTCATCTTCGAGATGACCATGTCCAGCTCGCTGCCGAAGTGGAAGCCCAGCCAGACGAAGACAGGCGCGGACAGGAGCGCGGCCAGCCCATCCCAGAAGATGAAGCGCCAGTACGGCATGCCCACCGAGCCCGCGGTGAAGTACGTCACCGCGCGCACGCCCGGCATGAAGCGGGCAATCATGACGATCTTCTGGCCATGCGCGGTGAACAGCGACTCCACCTTCGCGCGCTTCTCCGGGGTGACGATGCGCGCGAAGAAGCCGCCCGCGCCGCCCTTCCCATCCCGCCCGATGCGCGAGCCCAACCGCCGCCCCGCCAGGTAGATGAGGCTGTCGCCCGCGAGGATGCCGAGGAAGCCCACCGCCATCATGATGGGCAGGCTGGCGGCGCCCTTGTGCGCGAGGAAGCCTCCCAGGATGAGCGAGATGTCTTCCGGAAGAGGAACCCCCAGGCCGCACGCCACCAGGATGCCGAACACCGTGGCGTAGGCGATGAACCCCTGTGAGTTTCCCAGCAGCTGGGTGAGCAGATTCTCCACGCGTCGTTCCGTCCGTTCACTTCCGGAGGGGGCGCGCGGAAACCACCCGAGCCAGCCCCTCCAGCGCCCAAGCCTCAACCGGGCGCGAGTCCTCAAAACTCCGAGCCAGGGCCTTCAGACCGAAGTACCCCTCCCGCCCGGCCGCCACGTAGGCCGCTTCCGGCGCTCCCGTGGCTGACAGCGCCAGGGCGCGGCTGAGCAGCGCTACACCGAATTCTCCCACCGTCTCCTCGCGAGCCCCCTGCGCCCGAGCCTCCCGCAGCACCGCCGCGCCCGCTGTCCACCGTGCCTCTAACTGCCTGCCTACCCGCTCCGCCAGCACCTGTGCGGCCCAGGCACGCACCAGGCACTCGGCGCTCGGTGGCTCCCCAGGCCCCACCACGATCCGCCACCCTGCCCCTACTTTGGCCCCCCAGCACTCACCTTTGGCACCCAACAGAGTAACCACAAGCTGAACCGGGGGCTTGCCCTCGGGAAGGGCGAGCAGGCGTGCGGCCCGCTGGAGCGGCGCATCCACCACGGGCAGCCACTGACGCTGAGCGGCCCGATGCGCCTCGAAGGTCTGCTCGCGGAGCGCCCGAAGGGGCCACTCCGCCTCCGCCCGAATCAACACGTCGTCGAGACCTGCCAGGTCGGAGGACTCCGTGTCACCCAGCACATGCCCCACGTAATCCCTTAAGCGCCGGGGGTGTGCGTCGAAAAGGGCCTCGGCCTGCGCCAAGGCGGCCGGGGGAGCGGCGCGGAGGGCCTCGCGAACGGCGCTCCGAGCAGGCCCGAAGTCATGCGCGCGGACGGGATGGTCGCGAAGCACCGGCGCGTCGTCGTAGCCCGCGCGATTGAGCAGCGCGAACAGGGAGAACACGCGGTCGTCCGAGCGGATTTCGATGCCACCGGGAGACCAGACGCTGGCGAACCAGTCCGAGTCCGTGCCCGTCGCACGCGCGCTGCCGGGCCCTAGGGCCACGAGCAGGACGGAGGACACCAAGACACGCAGACGCATGAGCGGAGCACACGCTAACACGGCAAGCGTACAGGCAGGCTGGCGAAACGCGCGCCGCGCGAAGGCTTCAAGCCGCGGGGGCCTTGGTGATGAGCGTGCGGAGCATGTCGCGGTTGTCGCGCGCCTTCGTCCCGAAGTGGCTGACGATTCCCATCAGCAACTTGATGCAGGCCTGGGGCTTGGAGACGAGCAGCTTCTGGAAGTCCGCGTAGCGGATCTCCAGGGCCGACACATCGGACACGGCCGTGGCCGAGCACAGCCGCTCGCCCTTCTGCACGAGCGCGAGCTCCCCGAGCGGCTCCCCTGCCCCCACCTCGCCCAGTGACACGTCGTCGCCCGACACGCTCTTGGCGCTCAGCCGGACCGCGCCCTCACCGACAATCAGCAACGACTCGCCCGGCTTGCCCTCGGTAAACAAGACCGTGCCCTTGGGAAACGCCCGAGTCACCGCCACCCCCGCGAAGATCTGGATGCCGGTATCGGTGAAGCCCTTGAAGAGCGGGCACGCCTTGAGGGTCGTCTCGGGAACGAGAGGCATGGGAGTGTTCCTAACACGCACCAACGGTCGCGTCAGCGACTGGCACGGTGCTCGGCGGCAGTGTGCACGTAGTGGTGCGAGGACAAGACGAGGAACTCCCGCTCTGCCTCCGTCAGCGGGCGCTTGACCTTGCCGGGTGAGCCCACCACCAACGAGCCCGGGGGCACCTTCGTGCCGGGCGTCAGCAGCGTCCCCGCGCCGATGATGCACTCATCGCCAATCTCGACGCCGTCCATGACGATGGCGCCCATGCCCACCAGCACGCGGTTGCCGATGATGCAGCCGTGGAGGATCACGCGGTGGCCCACCGTCACGTCATCCCCCACCTGGGTGGCGTAGGAGTCCGCGGTGACGTGGACCATGGTGAGGTCCTGGATGTTGGTGCGCTTGCCAATGCGGATGGGATTCACGTCCCCGCGCATGACGGCGTTGAACCAGACCGAGGAGTCCTCGCCCAGCTCCACATCACCAATCACCTGCGCCGAGTCCTCGACGAAGCAGCTCGGGTGGACGCGCGGGAGCATCCCGCGAAACGGCCTCAACGCCATGGAGACACCTCCTGGAACTGGGACAGCGGACGACGGGCTTCAGGCCTCGGCGACCACGCAGGTCTGCGGCTCGACGGGGTCCTCGACGGGCGCCACGGTGGGGCCCTGGAGCACCGCCACCTGCTTGCCGGCGAGCTGGTTGGGCGTGGAGCGCTCCACCAGCACCTTCACGATGGCGCCGGCCAGCGCGTCGCCCTCGAAGTTCACGGTGCGGTTCTCCGGCGTGCGGCCGAAGCGCTTGGTGGCGTCGTACTTGGAATGGCCCTCCACCAGCACCTCGACCTCCGAGCCCACCAGCGCCGCGGTGTACTCGCCGCTGATGCGCCGCTGCACCTTCTGCAGCCGCTCCAGCCGAGCCACCTTCACCTCGTGCGACACCGGACCCCAGTCGTTCTCACGCAGCGCGGCGCCCGTCTTGGGGCGCGGGCTGAAGACGAAGGAGAACTGGTTGTCGTAGCGCACCTGCTCGGTGAGCTGCATCGTCATCTCGAACTCTTCCTCGGTCTCTCCGGGGAAGCCCACGATGATGTCGGTGGTGACGGCGATGCCGGGGCGCGCCTCGCGCAGCTTCGCCAGCCGCTCCAGGTACTGCACCACGGTGTAGTCGCGCCGCATCATCTTCAGGATGCGATCGCTCCCGCACTGCACGGGCAGGTGGAAGTGCGGGCAGATCTTCGGCTGCGTGCGGAACGCCTCGATGAGCTCGTCGGACAGGTCGTGCGGGTGGCTGGTGGTGAAGCGCACGCGCTCGATGCCCGGCACCTCGGCGGTGCGCAGCAGCAACTGCGCGAAGCTAATGCCGCCCTGGTACGAGTTCACGTTCTGCCCGATGAGCGTCACCTCGCGCACGCCCACGCGCGCCAGGTCCGCGACCTCCAGCAGCACGTCGGTGAAGCCTCGGCTCACCTCGCGGCCGCGCGTGTGCGGCACCACGCAGAACGAGCAGACGTTGTCGCAGCCCTTCATCACCGTGACGAACTCGGTGACCTTGCCGCGGGACGTCTCCGCGTCCGCGCGAGGGAAGACGTACTCCTCGGAGTCCACGAAGGCCGTCTCCACCACGCGCTCGCGCTCGTTCTCCACGCGGCCGATGATCTCCGGCAGCTTCGCGATGTTGTCCGGGCCGAAGACGAAGTCGAGGTACGGCACCTTCTTCAGCAGCTTGTCCTTCTCCTGCTGGGCCACGCACCCGCCCACGCCGATGAGCGCCTTGCGGCTGGCCTTGACCGTGCGGTAGCGCCCCAGCGCGGACAGCATCTTGTCCTCGGCCTTCTCACGGATGGCGCAGGTGTTGAGGATGATGAGGTCCGCGTTGTCCGGCACCGGGGTCGGCTCGTAGGACATCTTCGCCAGCGCCTCGCTCATGCGGAGCGAGTCATTGACGTTCATCTGGCAGCCGAAGGTGTGGATGAAGTAGCGCTTCATGGGGTGGCTCTGGGTCTGGACGGGCCCTGTCAAATCGGGCCCTTATGCGATGGCCGGGGCGGGATTGCAACCCGACGGGCGGAGGGCTTCATCCCCGGCTGAGCAGTTGCGTCAGCCGGATGTGGAGGGCCAGGAGCTGGGCCTCGCGCTGGCGCAGGAGCGCCATGGGGGTCTCACCGTAGCGCCGGGCCAGGTTGTCGGTGGCGTGCTCCTGCTTGGCCACCTCCTGCTGGAGCCGCGCGCGCAGCTCGGGGGCGTCCGGGGTGTCCAGGGACTGCATCCGGGCCAGCCGCTCCCGGAGCTGCGCCACCGACCAGCGCCGGCCGCAGAAGGCGCGCAAGAGGGCCATGCCGGACTCCACCACCTGGGGCGTCAGGCCGCTGACGCGCACGCCCTCGGTGTGGGCGCGAGCCATGGCCTCGGCGTCACTCAGCAGGCCCACGTTCTCCAGGAAGGTCTCCTGGAAGCGGATCAGGGCCTCAAGCATCGCCTCATCCATCGGCAGGGCCGCCATGCGCAGCGTGCGATCATCCGCCGCCAAGAGGTCCGTGCCGGACGACTCCCGGTTGCGCACGTCCTGATACGAGAGGTCGTCGAAGATGGAGGGGGCCATGGAGGGTTCCCGATTCGAAAGGGGGATGGAAGTCAGGCGGGGACGAGCTGGTCCGCGATGCGGGCGAGGTCGGTGACGGAGGCCACCACCACCGCCTGGTGACAGTGCTTCTCGTAGGTGAGCATCTCGCTGTCGCCGATGCCCCAGTTGCCCCGCTCCTCGGGGCAGATCCACAGCAGCCGCTTGGCCTTGCGCCGCAGGTCCTTGAGCGCCCACGCGTTGTTGGGGTTGTAGTTGTTGCGGCCGTCGCCAATGACCATCACGGTGGTGCGCCGGGTGATGCTGCCCAGGTGGTCACGCGTGAAGTCCGCCAGCGCGCGCCCGTAGTTGGAGTTGGCGCTGAGCGACACGGTGCGCCCCGCGGTGGCCATGTCGATGGCCTCGTCCACGTCCAGGTCCTTGAAGTACTGGGTCACCTCGCCCACGTCGGACACGAACACGAACGAGCGCACGCGCACGAACATCGACTGCAGCGTGTGCATGAACAGCAACATCATCCGCGACGCATTGCGGACCGAGTCCGACACGTCGCACAGCACCACCAGCTCGGGGCGCTCCGGACGGCGCTTGCGGAACTGGGGCACCATGGGCACCCCACCCCACGGCATGTTGCGCCGGAGCGTGCGGCGCACGTTGAGCGCGCCCTTGCGATGCGAGCGCTGCTTGCGGATGAGCCGGCTGCGCAGCTTGGCCGACAGCAGGCGCACCGAGGCCTCCATCTGGTCCACTTCCGCCTGGGTGAGCAGGTGCAGCGGCTTCTCCTGCACGCTGTCCGTGCGGCGCCGGATGCGGGCCTCCGCCTGTCGCTTCACTTCCTGGCGCGCGGCCTCTTCAATCTTCCGCATGGCGCCAGCCACGTGCCGCGAGACGATCTCCACGCCCTCGGGGTTCACGCCGCGCGCCCGCAGCTCGTCCTCCAGCGACTTCACGTCCGAGCGCGCGCGCTCCATGCCCGCCGCCGCCAGCATCCGCCGCGAGAAGAAGCCCGCCTGCATCGGGCTCTCCAGCTGCGACAGGTCCAACTGAAGCGACGCCTGCCGGAAGATCTGCGCCAGCCGGGCCCGGTCCCCCGAGAGGATGGCCTGCGCCAGGGGCGACATCTCAGGGAGGAGCAGGTTCATCTGGTAGATGACCATCTTCAGCAGGTCACCCTCCAGGTAGCCCTCTTCCTCCAGCTGCTTGGCCAGGGACTTGTCGATGGCCTCGAAGGTGCTCGCGGCGCCGGAGAAGAAGAAGTCAAACGCGCGGTTGAACGTGTCCACGTCCAGCTCGCGCTTCACGAGCGTGGTGCGCAGCACGGAGCGGAACAGGCTCCGACTCTTCAAGCCCACCTCGGCGGTGGCGCGCAGGGCGTCCTGGACCTCGGACGTGCTGACGCGCACGCCGTTCTGGCGGAGCACTTCGGCGAACTCGACGATGCGGGCTTCCATGCGCCTCGGGTCCTCTCTGCTCGCGTCAGCGCTCGAACGACATGACGGCTTCGACGTGATGCGTCTGCGGGAACATGTCCACCACCTGCAGCGCCACGGGCCGGTAGCCCGCCGCCACCAACCCCGCCGCGTCCCGCGCGAGCGAGGCGGGATCGCACGCGACGTACACCACGCGCCGCACCCCCAACGCCGTCATCCACCCCGCGAGCCCCGGCGCACCGGTGCGCGGCGGATCCGCCAGGCACACGTCGAACCGCCGGCCCTCGGACACCAGACCGTCGCACACCTTGCGCGCATCGCCCTGGACGAAGCGCACGTTCGTCACCCCACCCTCGCGGGCGCTGCGCTGCGCGGCCTCCACGCCCACGGGCGACGTCTCCACGCCCAGCACCGACGCGGCAATCCCCGCCACGGGGAAGGTGAAGTTGCCGTTGCCCGAGTACAGCTCCAGCACGTGGTCGCCCTCGCGCACGGCCAGCTCCTGCACCGCGGACGTGACGAGCCCCACGTTGGCCTCCGCGTGCGCCTGCGCGAACGCATCCGGGCGCAGGAACATCGGCACCTCGGGCCGCAGCGGTGAGAAGGACCGCAGCGACGGGCGCCCCACCACGCGAGGCGAGCCCTCCTTCGGCACCAGCACCGCGCCCTCCAGCCGCAGCGCACGCACCGCGCCCTCGGCCGCTTCGAGGTGTCGCGCCGTCACCGGGCCCGTGAGGTTCACCGCGAACGCAGCGGCGTCTCCCTCGGCCAGCAGCAGCACCTCCTCCGCATCCTTCGCCAAGGGCTTGAGCAGGGGCGCCAGCTTCCCGGGGAGCGAAGCCAAGACGGGCGTCAGCGCGCCACACTCGGACACGGGGATGCGCTCGTGGCTGCGCCGGCCGAAGTAACCCAGCGCGCTCTTGCCCGCGAAGTGCAGCACCGCGCGCCGCCGGTAGCCCCAGTCACGCGGGGCCACCAGCAGCGGCCGCACGGTGAAGGACTCCCGAGACAAATGCCCCAGGTGCTCCAGCGTGGAGAGGACGATCTCCTGCTTCGCGGTGCGCTGCGCGGCCTCGTCCAGCTCCAGCCAGTCGCAGCCGCCACACTCACCCGCCACCGGGCAGCGAGCCGGGCGCCGGGCAGGCCCCGCGTCCACCACCTGGCGCAGGAGCCCTCGCAGCACCCGTCCCTGATGCTCCAGGTGGACGCGCACGGTGTCGCCGGGAAAGGCGCCGGGGATGAAGACGGTGCGCCCCTGCCAGGAGGCCACGCCTTCGCCGAGCTGCCCCAGGCGCTCGATGGTCAACTCGATGGATTGTTCAGGCAACGGCAGCATTCAGGCGCTCGGCGGGTGGCGCCCAGGGCGGCCACCCCTACTTGCGGCTCGCGTCGCGCTCGTCCGGAGGCAGCGCCGCACGCAGGCGCTCCACGAACCGCTCGATGCGGGACCGCTTGTCGTCATCAACGTCCACGAACTCCACGGCCATCCCCGGCGATTCCGGCGCGGACACGCCTGGGGTGTTCGAGCGCGTCACCCGGCCCGTCAGGTCCACCGGGAAGTCCGCCCCCGGCAGCGACACCAGCACCCGCACCAGCGTCCCCACGTCCAACGGCTGGGACGTGTTGATGTACAGCCCGCCGCGAGACAGGTTCACCGCCCAGTCCGAGACGAAGCCCGCCACCGTGCGATACGCCACCGGCAGCTCGTGCTCCACGCGAGGCGCGCGGTGACCGGGGGATGTCTTCTCCAGGGAATCGGCCATGGTGGGCTCCGCCGCGGCGCCAGAAGGTCCGGCGCGCGGCGGAGGACCTTAGCTCAGAGCTTCATCTCGCGCAGGTCCGGCGCCACCTTCAGCGTCGGCTCGGTGAGCTTCTTCACCAACTCCACCGTCACGCCGGGCGCCACCTCGCGCAGCACCAGGCCCTCGGGCGTCACGTCCAGGAACGCGTGGTCCGTGACGATGTGGTGCACGCACTTGAGGCCCGTGAGCGGCAGCGAGCACTTCTTGAGGATCTTCGGCTGCCCCTCCTTGTTCGCGTGCTCCATGGCCACGTAGATGCGCTTGGCGCCCACCGCCAGGTCCATGGCGCCGCCCATCCCCTTCACCATCTTCCCGGGGATCATCCAGTTGGCCAGGTCGCCCTGCTCGCTGACTTCCATGGCGCCCAGCACGGCCATGTCGATGTGGCCGCCGCGGATCATCCCGAAGGACAGCGCCGAGTCGAAGAAGGCCGAGCCCTTGACGACCGTCACCGTCTCCTTGCCCGCGTTGATGAGGTCCGGATCCTCGTCGCCCGCCACGGGGTACGGCCCGATGCCGAGCAGTCCGTTCTCCGACTGGAGCACCACCTCCACGCCCGCGGGGAGGTAGTTGGGAACCAGCGTGGGGATGCCGATGCCCAGGTTGACGTAGAAGCCGTCCCGAAGCTCCTGGGCGATGCGCTGCGCGATCTGTTCACGAGAGAGTGGCATGGGCTCCTCACGCCTGCTTGCGGACGGTCCGCCGCTCGATCCACTTCTGGAGGTTCTTCGCCTGGATGATCCGGTGCACGAAGATGCTGGGCACGTGCACGAGGTCCGGGTCGAGTTCACCCGGCTGCACGATGTGCTCGGCCTCGACGATGGTCACCTTCGCCGCCATGCACATCATCGGGGAGAAGTTGCGCGCCGTCTTGCGGAACACCAGGTTGCCCCACGTGTCCGCCTTCCACGCGTGGATGATGGCGAAGTCGGCCTTGAGCGGCGTCTCCAGCACGTGGAGCCGACCGTCGATCATCCGCGACTCCTTGCCCTCGGCCACCTGCGTCCCGGCGCCCGTGGGGGTGAAGAAGCCACCGATGCCGCAGCCACCCGCGCGGATGCGCTCGGCCAAGGTGCCCTGCGGGTTCAGCTCCACCTCCAGCTCACCGGAGAGGAACTGCCGCTCGAACTCCTTGTTCTCCCCCACGTAGCTGGCCACCATCTTCTTCACCTGCTTGTTCTGAAGCAGGATGCCGAGCCCCAACTCCGTGGTGCCGCAGTTGTTGGAGATGATGGTGATGCGCTTCACGTTCTTCCGGTGGATCGCCTCGATGAGGTTCTCCGGGTTGCCGCACAGCCCGAAGCCACCACTCATCAGGGTGATGTCGTCGGGGATGTCGGCGACCGCCTCATCCGCGCTCGCGTAGACCTTGTTCATCCGTCCTCCCGCATGTGGAAACGGGATGGAGGCCCTGCTCCGGCCCCCATCCCGCGCAAGATGCCTACGTGCTGAGCCTCAGCGCTCCACCATCAGCGCGATGCCCTCGCCACCACCGATGCACAGCGACGCCACGCCGCGCTTCTTGTCCAGGTCCTTCATCGTCTGCAGCAGCGTCACCAGCACGCGCGCGCCCGACGCCCCGATGGGGTGACCCAGGCACACCGCGCCGCCGCGCACGTTCACCTTGGACGGGTCCAGACCGAGCAGCCGGTTGTTCGCGATGGCCACCACCGCGAACGCCTCGTTGATCTCCCAGAGGTCCACGTCCTTGGCCGTCAGGGACGTCTTCTTCAAGAGCGTGTTGATGGAGTCCGCCGGCGCGATGGTGAACTCCACCGGCTTGCGAGCGGCCTGCGCGTGGCCCTTGATGCGGCCCAGGATGGTGCGGCCCTCGGCCTTGGCGCGCTCCTCGCTCATCAACACCAGCGCCGCGGCGCCGTCGTTGATGGAGGACGCGTTGGCCGCCGTCACCGTGCCGTCCTTCTTGAAGACCGGCTTCAGGCCGGCAATCTTCTCCGGCTTCGCGTTGCGAGGACCCTCGTCGTCCGTGACGGTGACGACGTCCTCGGGCTTCTTGCCGGGAATCTGGACCGGGACGATCTCCGCGGCGAACAGGCCGTCCTTCTGGGCCTTGATGGCGCGCTGGGTGGACTCGAGCGCGAACTCATCCTGCTGCGCGCGGCTGATGCCCTGGGTCGTGGCGCAGTCCTCGGCGCACAGACCCATGTGGACGTTGCCGTACACGTCCCAGAGTCCGTCGTGGATCATCGCGTCCTTGAACTCCACGTTCCCCATGCGGGCGCCGCCGCGCATGGTGTGGCTCAGGTAGGGCGCGTTGCTCATGGACTCCATGCCGCCCGCGACGATGATGTCCGCGTCGCCCAGCGCGATGGCCTGCGCGGCGGAGATGACGGCCTTGAGGCCGGAGCCGCACACCTTGTTGAGCGTGACGGCGGGAACGCTGTCCGGGAGGCCCGCGAAGATGGCGGCCTGACGAGCGGGCGCCTGGCCCACGCCCGCCTGGAGCACGCAGCCCATGATGGCCTCCTGGACCGTCTCCGGCTTCACGCCCGCGCGCTCCAGCGCCGCCTTGATGGCGATGGCACCCAGTTGCGGCGCCGTGAGCTTGGAGAGGGCACCCTGGAAGGCCCCGATGGGGGTGCGGGCTGCGCCCACGATGACGACTTCACGAGCCATGACAACTGCCTCCTGAGATGACGTTCGTTAACAGCGGCGGGGGCCCTTATCACTGGGCGTTTCGGAGGGGTCAAGCGTCGTGCCCAAAAAGGAAACGGCCGGGCCCCCGCTCGGGAACCCGGCCGTCGCCGACATGACGCGAAGCGACTACTTCTTCAGCTTGCTCGCCATCACGTCGCCCAGGCGCGCCTTGGAGCCTTCCGCCTGCTTGCGGAGGTACTCGCGGTAGTCGTCGCCCTCGCCGATGAGCGCCTTCATGGACAGCGCCACCTTCCGGTCCGGGGTGTTGATGTCGATGATCTTGACCTCAACCTCCTGGCCCTCGTTCACCACGTCACGCGGGTTCTCGACACGCTCCTCCTTCAGCTCGGAGACGTGGACGAGGCCCTCGATGCCCGGCTCGATCTCCACGAACGCGCCGAAGTCGGTGACCTTGGTGACCTTGCCCTTCACGCGGCTGCCCACGGGCAGGCGCTCGGACAGGGTGTCCCAGGGGTCCGCGGCCAGCTGCTTGATGCCCAGGCTGAACCGCTCGTTCTCGACGTCGATGTTGAGGACGACCGCCTCGACTTCGTCGCCCTTCTTGAACATCTCGCCCGGGTGCTTGATGCGCTGCGTCCAGGAGATATCGGACACGTGCACCAGGCCGTCCACGCCCTCCTCGACACCGACGAAGATGCCGAAGTCGGTGACGTTGCGGATCTGGCCCTTGATGACGGAGCCGATCGGGTACTTGTCCTCGAGGAGCGTCCAGGGGTTCTGCTCGATCTGCTTCATGCCGAGCGCGATGCGCTTGGCCTTCGGATCGATGTCCAGGACGACGGCCTCCACCTCCTGGCCGACCTCCAGGATCTTGGACGGGTGCTTGAGGCGCTTGGTCCAGGACATCTCGGAGACGTGCACGAGACCCTCGACGCCCTGCTCGATCTCGATGAACGCGCCGTAGTCCGTGATGGACACGACCTTGCCCTTGACGCGGGTGCCGACCGGGTACTTCTCGTCGGCGCGGTGCCACGGGTCCTCCTGGATCTGCTTGAGGCCCAGGCTGACGCGCTCCTGCGTCGGGTCGAACTTGAGGACCACCACGCGGACTTCGTCGCCCACGTTGAACATCTCGCTGGGGTGACCGATGCGGCCCCAGGACATGTCGGTGATGTGAAGGAGGCCGTCGATGCCGCCCAGGTCGATGAAGGCGCCGTAGTCGGTGAGGTTCTTGACCACGCCCTTGAGGACCGCACCCTCCTTGAGGTTCTTGAGGGTCTCCTTCTTCATCTCCTCGCGCTGCTTCTCGAGGAGGACGCGGCGGGACAGGACGATGTTGCCGCGCTTCTTGTTGAACTTGATGACCTTGAACTCGAACTCCTTGCCAATGTACTGGTCAAGGTTTCGAACCGGGCGGATGTCCACCTGGCTGCCCGGGAGGAACGCCTTCACGCCGATGTCGACGGACAGGCCACCCTTCACGCGGCCGACGATGGTGCCCTTGACGATCTCATCGCGCTCGCAGGCGGCGCTGATCTCGTCCCAGATGCGCATCTTGTCGGCCTTCTCCTTGGAGAGGACGACCATGCCGGTGTCGTTCTCGCGGCTCTCCAGGAGGACCTCGACCGGGTCACCCGCCTTGACGGAGACCTCGCCCCGAGGATTGGTGAACTCGGCGATCGGGACCTGACCCTCGGACTTGTAGCCGATGTCGACGATCGCGAAGTCCTTCGTCACCTGGACCACGGTTCCCTTGACGATCTCCCCTTCCTTGAGGATGCCGTCACCGCCACGCTCCTTGAGCGAGGCCTCGAACAGTGCCGCGAAATCCTCGTCACCACCGGCGTCCATCCCGACCTGCTGGTTCACGTTCTGCTGCATGAAATGAAAGTCCTTGGAAACGGTACAACTGCCCCCTGTTTGAGAATGAATCGCAGCGCCTGCGGGGAGCAACCGGTCGCTGCGGGCGTCCCTCCAATAGGGACATGATGCATGTTGAGGCCGCGCACCCTAGACACCGCTTATTCCGGTAGTCAAGCAGGCGCGTGCCTCATGTGAGGACTCGGGAGAAACTCCCCCTGGCCCTGTCTGCCCCGGGTGGGGTGTCCGACGCCCGCTCCGCGTGAGGGCGGGACCCTTGATGTAGGGATGCTCGCTGCGCGCCGCACCTGCTCGCCGCCGAGGGGAGCGCCCCTGCCCTGCCCGCCCGGTGGGACTGCCTGGACAGGAACGAGCGACGGGTGCGCTCGAAACAGGTGCGACATTTCGCGCCGGGGTTCGTCTTCCCGGTGGGCGGGGGCCGAGAAGTTCCGCGTCCGGCACGAAACACGGGGAGGTGCGCCCGGGGGGGTGGACTTGTTCCCGCGTGCCGGCGGATTCGGCCCCGCCCGTCTACCGCTTGCCTCCTAGCTGATGAGGCGGAACGTCTCGCGGGCGATCACCAGGCGCTGCACCTCGCTGGTGCCCTCGTAGATGGTCTGCACGCGCGCGTCGCGGAAGTAGCGCTCCACCGGGAACTCGTCGATGTAGCCGTAGCCGCCGTGGAGCTGGACCGCCTTGTCGCACACGCGGTTGCTCGTCTCGCTGGCGAACAGCTTGGCCATGGACGCCTCGCGGGTGAAGGGCTGCTTCTGCTCCTTCAGGTACGCGGCGCGCAGGGTCAGCAGCTCCGCCGCGGACAGCTGCGTCTTCATGTCCGCCATCATGAAGCGAGGTCCCTGGAACTCCGCCACGGCCTCGCCGAACGCCTTGCGGTCCTTCGTGTACGAGACGGTGGCCTCCATCGCCGCGCGGGCCACGCCGCACGCCTGCGCCGCGATGCCAATGCGCCCGCCGTCCAGCGCGGTCATCGCCAGCTTGAAGCCGTCGCCCTCCTTGCCCAGGAGGTTCTCGGCGGGGATCTCGCAGTCCTCGAAGGTGAGCGCCACCGTGTTGGAGGCGCGCAGGCCCATCTTGTCCTCGTGCCGGCCGATGTGCAGACCCTTCGTGCCGCCCTCGACGATGAAGCAGGACAGGCCCTTGTTGCCCACGCCGGACGTGCGCGCCCACACCACCATCACCCCGGCGTGCGCGCCGGAGGTGATCCACTGCTTGCTGCCGTTGAGGACGTAGCGGTCGCCGCGCTTGACGGCGCTGGTGAGCAGCGCGCCCGGATCCGAGCCCGCGTGCGGCTCGGAGAGCGCGAACGAGCCCACCACCGCCTCGCCCGACGTGAGCCGGGTGACGTACGTCTCGCGCTGCGCGTCGGTGCCGAAGGCGTGGATCAGCTCCGCGCACATGTTGGTCACCGCCATGGCCACGGACACGGAGGCATCCGCCGCCGCCATCTCCATCATCGCCAGGGCGTAGGCGACCACGCCCGCCTCCGCGCCGCCGTACTTCGACGGGAGGTTCACGCCCAGGAGGCCCAGCTCGGCCAGCTCGCGGAAAATCTCCGTGGGGAAGCGCTCCTCGCGGTCCATCGCGCGCGCCTGCGGAGCCACCCGCTCCCGCGCGAACTTGCGGGCGGTGTCACGAATGAGGGTCTGCGTCTCGGTCAGCTCGAGGTTCACGGCGGGCGTCCTGTCCTACTCGATGGCCTTGAGGTTGAACGGGTACTCGATGGGGTGATCGCGTCCGTCCGTGGGCTTGGGGAAGCTCATGGACATCAGCACCGCCACCACGCAGTCGTTGAGCCCCGCGTCCTTCAGCGTGCTCGCCTTCTTCACGACCTTGGCGTCCTTCACCAGCCCCTCGGGCGTGATGGTGAAGGACGTCATCAGCTTGCCCTCCACCTTCTTGCCCTTCTCCACCAGGTGGTCCTCGTAGCACTCCTGGATGCGGACCTTGTGGTGGAGCATGACCTGCTGGATGGAGTCCGGCGTGAAGGGCAGCGCGCTGACATCCAGCGCCTCCGGCTGCTTGTTGGCCGGAGCCTTCTGGGCCGTCTTGTGCTTCGCGGGCGCACCCTGCCCCAGCGCCAGCGCCGGGCTCAGGAACACCGCCATCGCGAGGGCGAGCGAGCGCGTCATGGCGACTAGTCCTTGAGGAGGTTGGCCGAGATGACGATGCGCTGGATCTCGCTCGTGCCCTCGTAGATCTCGGTGATGCGCGCGTCGCGCACGTGGCGCTCGGCGTCCATCTCCTTGCTGTAGCCCATGCCGCCGTGCACCTGGAGGGCCTTGTTCGCCACGCGGCTGGCCATCTCGCTGGCGTACAGCTTGGCCATGGCGCTCTCCTGGCTGTGGCGCACGCCCTTGTCCTTGAGGAGCGCCGCGTTCCACACCAGCAGGCGGGCCGCGTCGATCTCCGTGGCCATGTCGGCGATCATGAACTGGATGGCCTGGTGCTCGCGGATGGGCTTGCCGAAGGACTTGCGCTCCCCCGAGTAGCGGACCGCCTCCTCCAGCGCCGCGCGCGCGATGCCCAGCGCCTGGGACGCGATGCCGATGCGGCCACCGTCCAGGGTGGACATGGCGACCTTGAAGCCCTCGCCCTCCTTGCCCAGGATGTTCTTGGCTGGCACGCGCATGTCCTCGAAGAACATGGAGCAGGACCACGCGGCGCTGATGCCCATCTTCTTGTCGGGCTCGGCGCGGATGAAGCCCGGCGTGTTGGTGGGGACGAGGAACGCGGTGATGCCCTTGTTGCCCGCCTCCTTGTTCGTCATGGTGAAGAGGACGATGGCGTCCGCCTTCGGGCCGTTGGTGATCCAGTTCTTCGAGCCGTTGATGACGTACTCGTCACCCCGGCGCACCGCCACCGTCTTCTGGGCCGCCGCGTCGCTGCCCGCCTCGGGCTCCGTGAGGCCGAAGCAGCCCAGCTTCTCGCCGCTGGCGAAGGGCTTGAGGAACTGCTCCTTCTGCTCCTCGGTGCCGAACTTGCTCACCGGATCGCAGTAGAGCGAGTTGTTCACGCTCATGATGACGCCGGTGGAGGCGCAGCCGCGGCTGATCTCCTCCATGGCGATGGCGTAGCAGACGTTGTCCAGGCCCGCGCCGCCGTGCTTCTCGGGGACCGCGACGCCCAACAGCGACAGCTCGGCCAGCTTCTTCACCGCGTCCGTGGGCCACGCGTGCTGCTCGTCCCACTTGCGAGCGTTGGGGATGAGTTCCTTGGCGGCGAACTCGCGGCACAGACGCTGGATCTCGCGCTGGATGTCGGTCAGCTCGAAGTTCATGAGGCTTCTCGGACGGCGGGAGGTAAAAAGTCGAGCCTACATAGTATGCGGACCCGCGTCCGGGAACAGCGAAGACGCGGGGCCTCGGGACAAGCGCGGGTTGCCGCCGGGATTAGCCGGCGGCCCCTCGCTCACTTCCCGGTGAACTGGGCCGGGCGCTTCTCCAGGAAGGCCTTCATGCCCTCGCGCTGGTCTTCCGAGCCGAAGAGCACCGCGAACCCCTGGCGCTCCAGCTCGTTCGCCGCGCGCAGGTCCTGGTCCGCGCCGAACTCCACCACCCGCTTGGCCTGGGACACGGCCAGGGGGCCGTTCTTGAGAATCTTCCCGGCCACGGCGCGGCAGTGCTCCATGAGCTTGTCCGCCGGCAGCACGTCCAGCACCAGGCCGATCTCCTTGGCCCGGGCCGCGTCGATGCGGTCCGCGGTGAAGAGCAGCTCCTTGGCCCGCGAGCGACCCACCAGGCGCGTGAGCCGCTGGGTGCCGCCGAAGCCCGGGATGACGCCCAGGGTGACCTCGGGCAGCCCCAGCTTCGCCTTCTCCGAGGCGTAGATGAGGTCGCACGCCATGGCCAGCTCGCAGCCGCCGCCCAGCGCGAAGCCGTTCACGGCCGCGATGGTGACGATGGGCAGCGACTCCAGCGTCTGGAAGACGTGGTGCCCCAGCGCGGAGAACTCGCGCGCCTGGGCCGCGGTGATGGTGACCATCTCCGCGATGTCCGCGCCCGCCACGAAGGCCTTGTCGCCGCCGCCGGTGACGATGAGCGCGCGGGTGTCGTCGCCCAAGGACTTCAGGGCGGCGTCCATCTCGTGGAAGGTCTTGCTGTTGAGGGCGTTGAGCGCCTTGGGCCGGTCAATCGTGAGGACCGCGATGCCGCCGTCCTTCTCCAGCCGGATGTTCTCGTAGGCCATGGTGCGGGCTCCTGTCCGTGCTCGGGGGAACTAGTACTTGTAGAAGCCGCGGCCGCTCTTCTTGCCGAACCAGCCGGCGTCCACGTACTGACGCAGCAGCGGGCACGGGCGGTACTTCGGGTCGCCCAAGCCCTTGTGCAGCACCTCGGCGATGAAGAGCACGGTGTCCAGGCCGATGAAGTCCGCGAGCTGCAGCGGGCCCATGGGCTGGTTGGTGCCCAGCTTCATCGCGGTGTCGATGTCCTCCGCGGTGCCCAGGCCCTCCATCAGCGCGTAGCAGGCCTCGTTCAGCATGGGGATGAGGATGCGGTTGACGATGAAGCCCGGGAAGTCCTTGGACACCACCGTCGTCTTGCCCATGCGCTCGGCCAGCGCGCGCGTGGTGTTGTAGGTCTCCTCGGAGGTGGCCGCGCCGCGGATCAGCTCCACCAGCTGCATCACCGGCACCGGGTTCATGAAGTGCATCCCGATGACGGACTCGGGGCGCTTCGTGGACGCGGCGATGCGGGTGATGGGGATGGAGGACGTGTTGGTGGCCAGGATGCCGCCGGGCCGCACCACCGCGTCCAGCTCCAGGAAGATGCGGCGCTTGAGGTCCTCGTTCTCGGTGACGGCCTCGATGGCGAAGTCCACGTCCTTGGCGTCCGTGGCCTGGGTCAGCGTGGCGAGGTTGGCCTCGGCGGCCTTCTGCTTCGCCTCGTCCAGCTTGCCCTTCTCCACCAGCTTCTTCAGGCCGCCGCGGATGCGCTCGGCGCCCTTGGCGAGCCCTTCCTTGGACACATCCACCAGCGTGACGCGCAGGCCCGCGACCAGCGCCACCTGCGCGATGCCCGCGCCCATCTGCCCTGCACCGACGACGACGACGTGCTCCGTTGCCATGGCGTTCGTGGACCCCTCGGTCATTTGGGAAAACGTGCGGGCGGCCATAACGCACGCCCTGGGGGCGGTCAACGACTGGCGTCTGGCAGGCGGAGCTGGCGAACGATGCGCGCATCCTCTCCCACGGAGAGCGTGTCCTCCACGCGCAGCCGGGCCTCCTGCCCTTCCCGCTTCACGAACAGCAGCGCGCGGAAGGTGCCCTCGGGCAGGGCCGCCTGGACCTCCACCCGGGGCGGCGGCCCGGAGGGAAAGAAGCGCTCCTCGCGCTTCTCGATGTGGCCGTCCTCGCCCACCACCTGGATGTCCAACGCGCGCGCCGAGGCCCAGCCTGGGCCCTCCAGCTCGAACACCAGCTCGCGCTCCGGGATGGACGTGGAGCGCCACAGCCACAGGCCCAGCGCCGCCAGGAGGAGCACCGGGAGCCGCTTGGCCAACGGGTGGGAGCGCCACCCCGCGCGAGACCCAGGCCGCGGGGAGGAGGAAGACTCGGGTGCTTCCGCCACCCCGTTACTCCTTCTTGGTCCGCCGCGAGGGGCGACGGGCATTCAGCTCGGAGATGACCACGCGGGCCGAGTGCTGCACGGGCGCCTCGGCGGCCTTCTTGCGCGGCTCCGGCTCTTCCTGGGGCTCCGGCTCGCGCGCCGGTTCGTCCTTCTCGTGCGGCACCAGGCGGATCTGCGCCTTCACTTCCACGGTCATGCCGGACAGGAGCTTGAGGAACTCGTCGCGCAGCTTCTCCGACTGGAGGAAGCGCCGGAGCTCCTCGGAGACGACCCGGGTGAGGTCGTCCTTCGTCTTCTCCGCCTGGGAGAGGATGAAGCCCAGCGCCTCCTTCGGGAGCTTGAGCTGACCCGCCAGCGAGCGGATGCCCTCCTCCGTCATGAAGATGGCGCCCAGACCCGCGACCGCCATGCGCCGCACGAACTCGGGAACGAAGCCGCCCACACCCGGGCGCCCGTCACGGCCGGGGTGCTGCTCGTCATCGTCGAGCAGCGGATCAGGCGGGAAGTCATCGTTGCCGGCCATGCGGTCTCCTCGGGTTGTTCAGCGGGCCTGGACTACGGGCAGCGGAATGCCCTTCATCGTCTGCGCGGACACGCGCCCCGCGATGTTGCGCGCCACGTCCTGGAAGGCCTTGGCCTCCGGGCTGTCCTTGGCGGACACCACCACGGGCGTGCCGGAGTCTCCGGACTCGCGCACCTTGAGGTCCAGGGGAATCTCCCCCAGGAACGGGATGCCGAACATCTCGGCGGCCTTGCGCCCACCGCCGTGGTTGAAGATGGCCGTGGTGTGCGAGCAGTGCGGGCACACGAACTGGCTCATGTTCTCCACGATGCCCAGCACGGGGATGTGAACCTTGTCGAACATCTGCTTGGCGCGCACCACGTCCGCCAGCGCCACGTCCTGCGGCGTCGTCACCAGCACCGCGCCGGCCGCGCGCACCGACTGCGACAGGCTGAGCGCCACGTCGCCCGTGCCCGGCGGCAGGTCCAGCACCAGGTAGTCCAGCTCGCCCCAGTTCACGTCTCGCACCAGCTGCATCAGCGCGCCGTGCAGCATGGGGCCGCGCCAGATGAGCGCCTGATCCGCCTCCACCAGGAAGCCGATGGACATGACCTTGAGGCCGTGCGCGGTGAGCGGCTCCAGCGACTTGCCATCCGGGCTCACGGGACGCTTGTCGGACAGGCCCGTCATGAGCGGCACGGAGGGGCCGTAGAAGTCCGCGTCCAGCAGGCCCACCTTGGCCCCGTGCTGGGCCAGCGCGGTGGCCAGGTTCACCGCCACGGTGCTCTTGCCCACGCCGCCCTTGCCGGCGCCCACGAGGATGATGTTCTTCACCTTGGGCAGCATCGCGTTGCCCGAGCCGCCCGCCACCGAGCGCACCTGGGCGCCCCACTCGATGTCGAACTTCTTCAGTCCGGGCACCGCCTTGAGCGCCGCCTCGGCGTCCGCCTGGATCTTCCCCTTCATGGGACAGGCGGGCGTGGTCAGCTCAATCTTGAGTTTCACCGAGTCACCGGCGACGCGGACATCCTTCACCATCCCGGCCTTCACCAGGTCCACGTGCAGCTCGGGATCCATCACCTTCGACATCGCCGTGAGGATGTCGGACTCGGAAACGCTCATCAGGACACCTGAAACCTTTTGGAATACGGGCGTTTGCACGCCTGAACGGGGCGCGGAGATTGCCAGCCCCCCGAGGGCTGTCAACGTCGATTAACGCGCCGGCACGACTGCCGCACGGGAGCGGAAGGACGCCTGTTCATTCGAGCGCCGCCACCCGGTACTCGCCATCCTCCAGGACGAGCCGCACCGCTCGCTCCTCGCCCACGGGCAGCACCGCCGCCCCCGCGGCCACTCGGATGGGCGCATGCAGGGCGAGCCGGGCGCGTCTCAGGCGCTCCTTCGCCAGGGGCTCTCGCTCGAAGTCCTCGCGCAGCCGCTCCGGGGTGTAGCGGGCGCGCAACGGCGCGGCGAGCAGCCCCCAGGTGGTCTTCCAGTCCCGGGCCTCGGCCGCGTCCAAGAAGCGCGTCAGCGCGGCGCGGGGGGCGTCGGCGGGGCGGGCCTCCACCACCTTCCAGCCCTCCGGACCTCGCGCGAGGGTCAGCGAGGGCGAGCGCGCCTCCAGCTCGGCGCTCCCAGCCCGTACCGCGGCGGCCCGCTCCCGGCGGACCTTCTCATCCGCGTACTGCTCCAGGAAGGCCACCTCTCCGTCGGGGGCGCCTTGGGTGAGCGCGTACGCCGCCGGCAGCCGGTTCTCCTCGAGCGCCTTCGCATAGGCCTCGGCCACGGCTCCGGGCTCGCGCGGCGCGGTGGCGCAGGCGGCGAGCAGGGGCAGGCTCAGCAGCACGGTGGGCGTTCTCATGGGGCGCGGCAGGGTAGACCCGGCATGGACGGAGCGGCAATCCCCGTCACGGGCGCGTGGCTCGCCAGAGGTGATGGAGCCACGGAGGCAGTGCGCCTTCGGGCTCCTCCTCGTCCCAGGACTCCAGGCCGACCGCAACGGGACACAGGGCATAGGTCCGCGCGTGCGCCACGCTCGACAGCAGGCGCAGCAGGGACAGGCGCCGCTCGGCGGCCCCGTAGCGCACCAGCTCGAAGTGCTCGGTGCCCTGCCCCGCCAGCTCCAGGGCGCGCCGGCAGGCCTCCTCGAAGCCACCGATCCGGTCCACCAGCCCCGCGTCCCGGGCCCGCAGGCCCGAGTAGACCCGCCCCTCGGCTCGCGCGTGGATCTCCTCCGTCGTCCGGCCTCGCGCCTGGGCGACGGTCTCCAGGAAGGACTGGTAGGACTCCTCCACCTCCGCTTCGAGCGTGGCCCGCTCATGGGGCGTGAAGCCGCGCGCCGCGGAGGCGAAGCCGGCGTTCTGGCCCCGGGTGATGACGGTACGCCGCACGCCGAACCACTCCAGCAACTCGGAGAACTCGAACTTGCCGATGAACACGCCGATGGAGCCCACCACGGCGTAGGGCGCGGACCAGAGTTCCCGAGCGCCGAGCGCCGCCATGTACCCGCCGCTGGCGCAGACCGAGTCCATGTAGGCCACCACGGGCTTGGCGGCCGCCACGCGCCGCACGGCCTCGAGGATCTGCTCCGACGGGAGCGCTCCGCCTCCCGGGCTGCTCACATGCAGCAGCACGGCCCGCACGCGGGGATCTCTCCCCGCGCGCCGCAGCGACTTCACCACCGCCTCCGCCGCCGCGAAGCGACCCCGCCCCGCGCCTCCGCCGACAATCACCCCGGACACCGGCACCAGCCCAAGCCGAGGCGGTCGACGCACCGGGCGCCACCGCACCGGGGGGAACACCCGCGTGTCCAGATAGGCCGCGAAGGGCTCCAGCGGCGCGGCGTCCTCACCAGGCTCCGTGGGCGGCAGGCCCAGCCGCGCGGGGAGATCCGCCTCGCTCACCAGCGCGTCCACCAGCCCCGCTGCCAACGCCCGGCGCGCGCTGTAGGGCCCGGCGTCGATGAGCGCCCGTGCCTCCTCGGGCGTGCGCCGCCGGCCCCGCGCCACGGCGTCCACCAGCACCGCGTAGCGCTCGTCGAGCAGGGCCTCGATGGTCTGTCGCTGGATGTCCGACACCGCGGCGTGGGTGAACAGCTCCGGCGCCGTCTTGTAGTCGCCCCGGCGCACGAACTGCGCCTGGACGCCGAAGCGCTTCAGGGCCTCGCCAATCACGGTGGCCTCGGCCGCGTAGCCCACCAGCTCCACGCGGCCCATGGGCGCCAGGAGCACCTCGTCCGCCGCGCACAGCACCGGATAGGAGTCCGTGTCCACCGCCACCGCCCACGCCACCACGCGCTTGCCCTGGGCCCGAAAGTCCTCCAGCGAACGAATGAGCGCCTCCC
The DNA here is from genome assembly GCA_016458225.1 of Myxococcaceae bacterium JPH2. Lineage (NCBI taxonomy): Bacteria > Pseudomonadati > Myxococcota > Myxococcia > Myxococcales > Myxococcaceae > Myxococcaceae bacterium JPH2. The sequence continues at coordinate 23,317 of JAEMGR010000009.1, forward strand.
GCCGGGCCAGCGACACGGACAGCGCCTCCACCTCCACGAGGACGCCTCGCACACGCGGATCCGCCGCCAGCACCTGGAGGGCCTCTCGGAACGCCGCGAGCGACGTCACCGTGGCGGGCTCGGGTCGGGCGCCGCCCAGCCAGGCCCAGCGACGCCGAGGCTCCCGGTACGCAGGCGCCCCCGTCAGCCGGAAGCGCACCCAGGCGGGCCGGTGCCTCCGGGCCAGCAGGCGCCAGGGGAGCCCCAGCAGGACGCGCACCAGGAGAAGCAGGTTGGCGAGGGCGACGAACGGGAGTCGCAGCATGGGGGGCAGCTACGGGAGCGCCCGGGGCCGCGCAAGGCTTGTTCTGCGCGGATGTTGGCTCATGGTAGCGTCGAGCGCCATGCGCTCTGTCTCCCTCTCCCGGCTTCTGCTCGTCACCACGCTCGTCTGGGGCGGCGCCGCGTTGGCCCAACCGGCGCGCCGCCACCCCCAGGACTTCCAAGCTCCCCAGGCCCAGTCCGCCGAGGAGCGAGAGGCCGCCAAGCAACGCGCCATGGGCGGCAACATCAACTCCTACGGTCGCGACATCGTGCCCAAGGAGCCCACCATCCCGTGGATGGCCGTGGGCCTGGCCATCATCGTCCTCACCGTCGCCACGCCCTTCGCCATCCGCGCCTACCGCGGCACCGCGAAAGAGATCGACAGCCACAAGGCGTTCGGTGACCGGCACGAGGACAGCGAAGAGGACGAGGCCGCCTGAAGGCAGCCCTCCGCCTCACACCGGACTGACTTCCACCATGTCGTCCGGCCCTGCCGTCACCTTCACCGCCAGGAACCGCTCGATGATGCGCGCATGCGCCTCGAGCGGTTCACGGTCTCCCGCGACCTTGAAGCGCGTGGTGCCCGGCGTCACCGGCCCCAGCCGACCCGAGGCCAGCAGCGCCGCCGGCAGGAGTATCTGCTGAGCCAGGAGCGCGTCGAGCGCGCCGCCCGCCTCCATGAAGTCCGCCAGCGCCCCGGCGGCCTCGCGTCCCACGTCCTCGGGTGACCGCCCTCGGTCCCCCAGCGCGAGGAAGCCCGCGAGGGTGAACTCGAACTGCGCCAGCACGAAGGTCGCCATCCCGGCCGAGCGCGTGACGGACACCGGGCGATTCTCCGCCTCCGCATGGATGCCGCGCTCGCGCAGCAGGGCCACCGCCGCGCGCGACTGACGCTCCGCGAGCGCGAACGGGAGTCCTCCCACGCACGCCGCCACGCGCACCTCGCGGAGCATGCCCCGCGCGGGCAGCTCCACCCGGAACGGGGGCGCCTGGGGCGCGTGCACCTCGGCGGAGAAGTCGCCGCCGCCATCCGGATAGAAGCCGGCGTGCTGCAGCGAGAACTGCACGGGCAACCCATAGGCCTGGGCCAGCGGCTGCCACGCGCCCACCAGGTACGGATAGCTGGCGCCCGAAGGCAGATGCGTGCTGCCGCGCAGCGTGAGCCGCCCTCCTCCCGCCAGCGCGAGCGGATAGAACAGACACAGGAACAGCTCCGGCGCGCTGCCCGTTGGCCCCAGCTCCACCACGTAGTCGCTGGGGCGCACGGTGCCGGGTGTGAACGACAGCTCCGTGGAGCCCACGACCGCGCCCTCGCTGAGCCCGCTGCCCAGCGCCTCGGCGCCCCGAATCTCCGCCAGATGCTGCGGCCGGAGGCCCGGGGGCTCGCCACGCGCGAGCAGGTGCGTGAAGCGAAACGGTCGGCCCGTGATGAGCGACAAGGACAGAGCCGTGCGGAGGGACTGCGTCTCTCCCGCGGACTCGCTCCCGTCGAGCAGCACCGGCTCGGTGCCGGGCCGGTCGGTGCCGGTCATGACCCTCCCCATCCAGATGCCTGCGCGTGCGGGCGCGCAGCCTAGCAGAATCGACGACGCGCCCGCGTGAGATGCCGCGTTACCCGTCGAGCGACGGCAACACGCGGACCGTCACCGCGCTGGGATGCGCGGCGGACCGGTACACGCGGTGGAAGGCGCGCACGAAGTCCGACTCCTTCGCCTCGAAGATGTTGGGCACGAAGGTCTGCGGGTTGCGGTCGATGAACGGGAACCAGCTCGACTGCACCTGGATCATCACCCGGTGGCCCCGACGGAAGGTGTGGAACACATCGTTGATGGTGAAGCGAACCTTCGTGGGCTCATTGGGCGTGAACGGCCGAGGCTCGCTGTAGCTGTCGCGGAACCGGCCGCGGAACGGCTCGCCGCGCACCAGCGTCTGCTGGCTGCCCCGGTTCAGCGCGCCGGAGTGCTCGTCCTCGCGAGTCCAGCCCGGCAGCTTGCCCGGGTTCACATCCACCAGCTTCACCACCCAGTCCGCGTCCGTGGCCGTGGTGGAGACCCACAGCTCCGCGTCCAGCGGGCCCGCCAGCGTGAGGTCCTCCGTCAGGGGCTCCGTCTCGTACACGAGGACGTCCGGCCGCGTCGCCGCGAAGCGCTGATCCTCCGCCATGTAGTTCTTGGCCCAGCCCGCGGTGAGTTCCTTGGTGTACGGCACGGGCTTGGCCGGGTCGCTCACGTACTCGTCGAAGGACTCGGTGGCTTCCCGAGGGGGCTGGAACGACAGCGTGCCCTTGGGCTGGAAGTACAGCCGCGTCTCACGCGCCTCCTTGGGTGGCCAGGACTCCAGCTTTCGCCAACGGTTGGCGCCCGTCTCGAACACGAGGGCCTCGGGAATCTCCGGCTTGGGCGCGCCCTTCAGGTGGTGCTTGAAGAAGCCCAGCTCCATCTCCTGGAACGCGACGCTCGTGGCGAACCCGAAGTCCGCATCCCCGAGCGACGCGCCCTCCGTGCTGACCCAGCCGCCATGCCGCCACGGCCCCATCACCAGCGAGTTGGCGATGCCGGGGTTCTGCTTCTCGATGGCGGCGTACGTGTGCAGCGGCCCGTACAGGTCTTCGGTGTCGAACCAGCCGCCCACCACGAGCACCGCGGCCTTGATGTTCTTCAGGTGCGGCAGCAGGTTCCGGGACTGCCAGAACGCGTCGTAGTTCGGGTGCGCGGTGATGTCCTTCCAGAACGCGACGTCGCCCTTGAAGTGGCGCGCGTCCGCGTTCGCCAGCGAGCCCAGGTCGAGGAAGAACTCATACGAGTCCGGCGTGCCGTGATCGAACGGCGTCCACTCCTCGCTCGCGACGGGCGTGGGCCGGGGGCGCCCGAACGCCGAGAAGAAGTCGAAGGCCAGCACCAGGTTGAAGGCGCCGTGCCGGTGCATGTCATCCCAGAACCAGTCCGCGATGGGCGCCTGGGGCGACACGGCCTTGAGCGCCGGGTGCGAGTCGATGGCGCCCGCCGCCGTGTAGAACCCCGGATACGAGACGCCGTACATGCCCACGCGCCCGTTGTTGTTCGGCAGGCGCTTCACCATCCAGTCGATGGTGTCGTAGGTGTCGGTGCTCTCGTCGATGTCCTGCGCGCCGCGCTTGCCCGCCACCTGGGGGCGGACATTGACGAAGGTGCCCTCGGACATCATCCGTCCGCGCACGTCCTGGAAGACGAAGATGAAGCCTTCCTTCTCATCCGCGGCGGAGGTGCCCAGCGCGGACTTGTACCGGTCCGCCCCATATGGGGCCACCGAGTACGGCGTGCGCGTCAGCAGGATGGGATAGCGGCGGGTCGGGCTCGCGTCGTTGGGCGTGTAGACGGAGGTGAAGAGGTGCGTCCCGTCCCGCATGGGGATGCGGTACTCGAACTTCGTGTAGTGCGAGCGGATGTACTCGGTCCGCTCCTCGGAGAAGCCATAGCGCTGCGGTTTCGGCGGGGGCGCCGACTGGGTTTGTGCCCAGGCGGCGCTTGACGCGATGAACAGGGTCAATGCCGCGAGACAACGGGACACACGGGGCATGCACGCTCCTGGAAGGGATGCGCGACATTGTGAGGGATACGCGTCCCTCCTTCCACCACCGTGTGTCCCCTGCCCGCTAGAGCTGCGACGACTCCTTCGCGGCGGCCTTCGCCTGGGCCTCATCGCCCTGGACGCCCATGACCAGGTGCTCCGCGCAGCGAGCGAACTCGGACTTGAGGTCCGAGGACGTGACGCCTTGGATCAGCGTGGGGCGCTGCGCCACGGACTCGGCCGCGAAGTCGCGCACGCGCGCGTCGAGGAGCGCATCCACCCACGCCTCGGTGCTGCTGAAGTCCACCACGGCCTGTGTCATGAGGCGCGTGCGGGCCCGCTCCAGCTCGGCTGGCGGCACGCCGTCCTTGGCGAAGCTCGCGAACATCCGACGCGCCACGCCCAGCGCCATGCCCAGCTGCGGCGAGTCCACCACGCCCTCCACCTGGAGGTGCGCCGCGCCGCCGCGGGCCACCGACACCTGGGTGTCGAAGCCATAGCTGGCGCCGCGCTGCTCACGCACCTGCGTCCACAGGCGCGCCCGCGCCAGCTCGGCCATGACCGCGTAGCGAGCCTCGGCCTCGGGCGTCGCGGCCGGCAGCCGACAGGCGACGCTCAGCGCGGCCTGGGAGGCTCCCGTGACCGGCGTGATGTACAGCGTCGGAGGCGTGGCCGCGGGCGGCGCGGGAGGAGCCGGAGGCGCGACGGCGGGCCCCTTGCCACCCCAGCCCCCGAGGTACTTTCGGGCCAGCGGCTCCACCTGCGCGATGTCGAACTCGCCGGCGATCACCACCACCGCGTTGGCGGGCGTGTAGTTCTCCTTCACCCAGTTCCGCGCGGACTCCCAATCCACCGCGGACATCGTCTGATAGGTCGCGGGCTGCGCATAGAGGTGCTTCCCATAGAGCGCCTGCATGAGCTGACGGCTCGCGACGACGTCGGGGCGCGCATCCACGGCCGCGGTCCAGGGCAGGACCTCGTCGTGAATGAACTTCACGACCGGCTCGGTGATGCGCATGGTGGAGAGCTTCTCCGCCGTGATGGCCAGCATGTTGCCAACGTTGCCAGCGGGGCCCGCGACCTCGTAGCGGACCTGGTCGCTGCGCAGCGACTTGCGGGTGTGGAGCCCCCAGTCTCCGGGACTGCCCTCGAAGCTCGTCTCGGCCGAGGCGCCGATGTCCCCGATGGTGGCCACCGCGCTGGGGCCACTCACCTCGCCACCCCGCAGCGCCACGCCCACGCGAACCAGCGGGAGGCCCGGCCGCGGCACCATCACCACCTCCACCCCATTGTCGAGCCGCACGGTCTTCACCGGAGCGGAGAACGCGGCCAGTGACGGCGTCACGGGCCGCGTGCTCGCCACCGTCTCGTCCGGAATCAGGAGCGACGGAGCCTTGAGCGCCCCGACCCCGGTGGCACCCGGGCGCACGAAGAACGCGCGGGCGCGCGAGCGCTGCAGCCACTGATACGCGAAGCCCGTCACCTTGCTACCACTGAGGGACAGCAGCGCTCCCTGCGCGCGGCTGAAGGCGCGCGCGTCCGTCATGAAGTGCGTCAGCTCGGCCCGGCGCACCGCGCGCGCCTGGAGGTCCTCGGAGTCCAGCAGCATTCCGGCGGCCACATGGCGTCGCATCTCGATGATGCTCTGCTCGCGCTGAGCAACACCTGCGGCATCGTTGGTGTCGGACCAGGAATGGTGCACCTCGTCGAGCACCTTCTCCAGCGAGCGCTTGGGATGATCTCCCTTGTTGAGCACCACGCGCACCAGCAACAGCGACGCGCGCGTGCCGCGGATGAGGCCGGTGTCGATGTACGAGATGTCTCCATCGTTCCAGGCCGCGCGCATCAGGCTGGAGTCCAGCGAGGACGCCACGAACTCCTGCACGGCGCTGGCCTCGTCGAAGCCGCGCGGCAGCACCCACGACACGTACAGCTCGGGCGACGTCACCGCGGCCTCGTGCGTCACCAGCTCCTTGGACGCGGGCGCGACGGGCGGCTCGACAGTATCTCGCGGAAGGCGCTGCTCCAGCGCCAGCGGCGGCCCCGAGCCCACCCACGAGGGCGGCAGGGCCTTGTTGAGGAGGGCGTCCACCGTCGTCAGCTCCACGTCACCGGAGATGACGATGGTCACGTTCTCGGGCCGGTAGTTCAGCCGCGCGAAGCGCTGCGCGTCCGCGAGCGTGGTGGCGGTCAGGCTCTCATGCGTCCCGATGCCGGGGCGCGCGTACGGGTGGCCCGCGGGGAACGCGTTCTCGAAGGCCCAGCTCGTCACCTTGCCCACGTAGCCCGACTCGTTGCGCTGGCGCAGCTCGTTGCGCACGACCTCGCGCTCCACGGTGAACACGTCCGGCGTCACGCCATCGAGCGGCGCGGCCAGCCGCTGCCCTTCGAGCGTGAGCAGGGCCGGGAGGGACTCACGGGGCCCCATGGTCTCGTAGACGGTGTGATCCATGCCGGTGAAGGCGTTGAACCGTCCCGCGCCGCTCTGCTCCAACCGCGTCCAGACCGAGGCCGTGCCGCCATGCCGCGCGCGGAACGCGAGGTGCTCGACGAGGTGCGCCAGTCCCTCCTTGCCCTGGGGATCGCTGGAGCTGCCCACGCCCACCAGCGCCGCGACCGCGACCACGGGCGCACGCGAGTCCTGCTCGACGACGACGCGCAGGCCCGAGCCCAAGCGGAAGTCGCGGAGCGGGAAGGCCGTATCGCGCATGACGAGTTGGCCACGGGGCGGCACGGTGGCGCACCCGCCCAGGGCCAGTGCGAGCATGGACAACACGCCCGGTAGGGCAAACAGAGAGCGCCGTCCGAGGGGACGAACGCGAGACATTGGGTTCATGGAGTTCCGGAGAAGAGTGAAGGTGCTGCGACGACGGCGCGGGAAGATAGCGGTTCCGCTTTCGGAACACCTGACACTGTGAGCGGGATTTCTCCGTATAGAATGGCCCGAGTTCACCGACGGGCAGGGTTTGCCTCGCCCGTCCTGAAAGCGAGCCATGGCCAGAGCGAAGACGCTGCAAGAGGGCGAAGCCATTCCAGACGTCACGCTGATGGGCCCGGGCGACAAGCCGGTTCGCCTGAAGGATCTGCTCGGAGACAAGGTCCTGGTCGTCTACTTCTACCCGCGGGACGACTCTCCGGGATGCACCGTGCAGTCCTGCAGCTTTCGCGATCAGTACGAGGACTTCACCGCGGCGGGTGCGGAGGTGGTGGGCATCAGCAGCGACTCGGTCGCGTCCCACGAGGGTTTCGCCGCCAAGTACCGTCTGCCTTTCAAGCTCCTGAGCGACCCCGAAGGCCAGGCGCGTGCCGCCTTCGGCATTCGCTCCACCCTCGGCCTCATCCCCGGCCGTGTGACATTCATTGTCGACCGCTCGGGCATCGTCCGCCACGCGTTCGATTCACAGATTCGCGTGGGGGAGCACGTGCGGCAGGCGCTCGAAGTGGTGCGCTCGCTCAGCGCATCCAAGGCGCCCGTCGCGCGCTGACAGACTCGCGGAGGGCGGATCACACCGGTGCCCCGCCCTCCTCCGTCCCGTCCAACCCATACTTGCGCAGCTTGTCGTGCAGCGTCGCGCGGCCGATTCCCAGACGCCGCGCCGCCTCGCTGCGGTTGCCTCCGGCCAATGCCATCGCGTCCAGCACGAGCCCTCGCTCATAGGCTTCCACGCGCTCCTTGAGCCCCGCGCCCGCGACAGCCTCTCCAGCGCCTGAGGCGGTGCCGCGTGCGGCCGTGGTCGACGTCGCATCCGCTCGCTGGAGCAAGGCCACATCCAGCTCGCCGTCGCTGGAGAGCGCCACCATGCTCTCCAGCGTGTTCTCCAACTCGCGGACGTTGCCGGGCCACGGCATGGCCGTCAGTCGCTCGATGAAGCCCGAGGGCACCTTCAGAGGCCCGGCGTGGAAGCGGTCTCGGAAGCGCTCCAGGAACATCCTCGCGAGGACCGGGATGTCCTCGGGCCGCTCGCGCAGCGCCGGCACGCGCAGATGCACCACGTTGAGCCGGTAGAAGAGGTCCTCGCGAAAGCGCCCCTCCGCCACGAGCTTGCGCAAATCACGGTGCGTGGCGGCCAGGATCCTCACGTCGACCTTCACCGGGCGATCCGTCCCCACCGGCCGCACCTCGCCCTCTTGCAGGACACGCAGCAAGCGGGCCTGGAGCGTGGGCGCCAGCTCCCCCACTTCGTCGAGCAACAGCGTGCCCCCGTCCGCCTCGCGGAACAGACCCGCGCGCTCACGGTGCGCTCCCGTGAAGGCGCCCTTCGTGTGGCCGAACAACTCAGCCTCCGCGAGGTCCTCCGTGAGCGAGGCGCAGTTGAAGCACAGGTAGGGCTTGTCCGCGCGTGGGGAGGCGCGCACCAGCGCTTCGGCCACGCGCTCCTTGCCGGTGCCACTCTCTCCCGTCACCAGCACCGTGACGTCTCGCGGCCCCGCGCGCTGGACGAGCTGCGCCAGCCGGCTCATCGACTCGGAGGCGAACACCATGGAGCGCGAGAGGTTCAGCTCTCCGGCCAGCCGCTCGTTGTCCATTCGCAGGCGCACTGCCTCCAGCGCGCGCGACACCACGGACAACAGCTCGTCCACATCGAAGGGCTTGCGGAAGTAGTCGTAGGCCCCGGCCTTGATGGCCTCCACCGCGAAGCGCTCCGAGCCATGCGCCGTGATGACGATGACTCGAGGTGCATGCGGCATCGCGTGGATGCGCCGCACCAACTGCATGCCATCCATGCGCGGCATCCGCAGGTCCGTGATGACCAATCCGTAGGCGCGCTCGGCCATGGCCTGAAGCGCGGCCTCGCCATCCACGGCCTCGTCCACTTCCAACTGGGCGGTGCTGGTCAGCGTCTCTCGCAAGGTGAAGCGAACGCCCGCGTCGTCATCCACCACCAGGACCCGCGGGCCTCCGGGCACAGCCGAATCCCTAGACATGCGCCCTCGCCTCCCCACCTGTGCCCAATGCGCCCTCGGGCAGCTCTCGTGGGAGCACCAGCTCCGCCACACAGCCGCTCGGCCGCCCGTTCTCCAGACGCAGCTCCCCGCCGTGCTGGCGCGCCAGCGCGCGCGCCACCGTCAATCCCAACCCAGAGCCTCGTGCCTTCGACGTGACGCCTGCCTCGAAGACCCGCTCGCCCAGCTCGGGCGCGATCCCCGAGCCTTCGTCCACCACCGCGACCCGCGCGTCCCCTGTGTCCGTCGTGCCCACGCGCATCACCACGTGCGCCCCGGGTGGACTGGCCTCGATGGCGTTGTGCAGCAGGTTCATCATCACTTGCTTCACCTTGCGCGAATCACACCGCGCCAGCACCGGCCCCGAACCCTCGCGGAGCAGGCGCACCGCGTGCTCCGACGCGAGCCCCTCATGCAGGACGAGCGCTTCGTCACACAGCTCCGCGAGGTCGATGGCGCTGACGGACAGCGGCACCAGCGGCCGGGAGAAGTTGAGGAATTCGTCGAGGATGCCTTGCATGCGCGCCACCTCCGACGACAGGACGCGGAGGCGCTCGCTGGGCTGCGGCCGTCCGGGCTCGCGAGCCATGAGCTGCGTGAGTCCCTTCACCGTCGCCAGCGGGTTCTTCAGCTCGTGGGCGATCTCCCCCGACAGCGCCTCCAGCTCGCGGGCGTGGTTGCGGTGGACGGCCAGCAGCTCATCGCGATGGTCGAGCGCATCCTCCAGCATGTTGTCGAAGGCGACGCGGATGAGCGCGCCAGCGCGGTTGGCGATGACTCCGAGGACCGCCACGACGATGACCCCCACGAGGAGGAACGCAGGCGGCGCCGAGCCCAGGAAGCTCAAGGGCAGGCCGGGCAAGACTCCGGAGAGCTGCAGCCACGCCAGCGCCGACAACGCGAAGGTGTTCGCCGCGAGGATCATCCGCCGGGCGTCGTCCTTCAGCACGATGCCGCTCACGAAGGACAGCGGCAGCAGCGCGGGCAGCAGCGGACTGGCGATGCCTCCCGTGCACACGATGAACCCGACCTGGAACACCAGGCTGCCCCAGAGGTTGGACGGCATGCTGGAGGCCGTGAGGCCCCGTCGGCCGAAACGCCACAACTCGAAGACCGACAGGCCCACCGCGCCCGCCACCAGCATGCCCACGGCCACGCGCCGCCACAGGGCTGGATCCAACACCGCCGCCATCGCGGTCGCGGTCAGCAGCAGCTTTCCGATGTGCAACCGCACGCGCACCATCCGGCCGAACACGCGGCTGAAGTGTCGGAGCTGGATCTCGTTGAAGTCGCGCTGCCTCGCCGTGTCCATGGCCACCTCGGAACGTCACTTCGTCTTCGTCCGCGTGCGCATGGTACGCCGTCGTGTGGAGCGCGCGGGGGCCTTCGGAGCCTGCGCCCGACGCGGCTTCGCGCGCACCGGACGGCGCGCGGGAATGGGGCGCGGCGCAGGGCGCGCGAGCGCCTTGACGCTCCAGGGAAGCGCGAGGCCGTAGAACAAGAACATGTCGAGCATGGGAGAGCGGCCCTCCAAGTGTGGCGAGTGGTCCCGGCCTCCCCTGAGCAATGGCGATGCCACGCTCTGTCCCGAGGGAGGCGCGGTCCTCGCCCCTGCCTGGAATCCGACAGGTGTCGGGTTTCCGGCAGTCCGGTCGGCCGGGCTTCCGACGGGTGCCTCGGCTCCTCCAGCGTGAGGCATCACCGGCACGGGCCTTGCGAGCGGGCCGCCGGTGGCACCACGGTGACTCGTGGGCCGGGAGGGGTCATGCGCCGCGCCGTCCTGCTGTTCGTCGCTTTGATTGGAGTTCTCGCTGCGCTGCTGGGCGCGCGCCTGCTGCGGGAGCGCCGCGCGGCGCAAGGGCCGCCGGGTGGCTCGGGCGTGGTGGAGGGCACGGTGGTGGACGTGCGCTCGCGCCTCAACGCGCGCATCGTCGCCTTCCATGTGGAGGAAGGCGCCTCCGTGGAGAAGGGGGCGCTCCTGGCCACGCTCGACTGCAATGAGCCCGAGGCAGGGCTCGCCGAGGCAGAGGCGCGGCTCGCGCAGACTCGGGCCCAGGCGGATGCGGCGCGGACATCGGCCGTGGCGGCCGGCCGCAGCAGCGAGGCCGTCGCCGCGCAGGCGGAAGGGACCGCGGCGCAGCAGGAGTCGCTGGCGGATCAGCTCGGCCTCGCGCAACGCAACGCCGAGCGCATCGACAAGCTGGGCGAAGCGGCGGCCGAGTCCACGCGAGATCAGGCCCGCGCCCAGGCGGATGCCCTGAGCCGCCAGCTCATCGCCTCGCGCCACGCGAGCACCGCGGCGTCGCGACAGGCCCGCGCGGCCACCGAGCAGGAGCGCGCCAGTCAGCAGCAAGCTGAAGCCGCGCTCCAAGCGGTCCAGGCCGCGGAGGCAGCGCTGCGGCGGGCCCGCGTCGCCGTGAACGAGTGTGAGCTGCGCGCCCCGCTCAGCGCCACGGTGGAGACGCTGCCGCTGGAGCCCGGAGACCTGGCGATGCCGGGCACGGTGCTGGCGCGACTGGTGGACACGCGCCACCCGAAGGCGACGTTCTACCTGCCCAACGCGGAGCTGGCCGCCGCGCGCCCGGGGCAGTCCGCCACGGTCCACGCAGATGCGTACCCGGATCGCTCCTTCTCGGCGCGCGTGGTGACGGTGTCGCGCGAAGCGGCCTTCACGCCGCGCAACGTGCAGACGCGCAGCGATCGCGATCGGCTCGTCTACCCGGTGGAGGTTCACATCGACGCGCCGGACGGGGCGCTGCTGCCGGGCATGCCGGTGGACATCCTCCTGGGGCCCACGCCCGATGCCTCGGTGGCGGAGCAGCGCCCATGAGCGCCACCGAGTCGTGGGACCTGGAGCTGCGCGACGTGCGGCGGAGCTTCGGTGCCACCCAGGCGCTGCGAGGCGTGTCGCTCGCCGTGCGCCAGGGTGAGGTGTACGGACTCGTGGGGCCCGATGGCGCGGGGAAGACGACCGCCATCCGCATCCTCTCCGGACTCCTGCAGCCCCATGCGGGCTCCGCGACGGTGCTGGGCGTGGACCCCGCCCATCCGCGCGGCGAGGCACGCGAGCGACTGGGCCTCGTGCCACAACGCAACACGCTCTACGGGGACCTGAGCGTGGCCGAGAACCTGCGCTTCTTCGCGCACCTGTTTGGCCTCACTCGACCCGATTTCGAATCGCGGCGGGAGCGGCTGCTGCACATCACCCGCCTGGGGCGCTTCACGGAGCGGCGCGCGGATGCGCTGTCCGGAGGCATGTACAAGAAGCTCGCGCTCGCGTGCGCCCTGCTCCACCGGCCTCGCGTGTTGCTGCTCGATGAGCCCACGAACGGAGTGGATCCAGTGAGCCGCCGTGAGCTGTGGGAGCTGCTCTACGGACTGGTGCACGAGGGGATGACCCTGGTGGTGTCCACGCCGTACATGGACGAGGCCGCGAGGTGTCACCGCGTGGGCCTGCTGTACGAGGGACAGCTCATCGCGGAGGGAGATCCCCGCGCCCTCGCGCGCGAGCATGGCGTGTCTCCATCCAGCTTCGAGTCGGTGTTCCTGGCGCTCATCGCCCGCCGCGACGGGAGGGCCGCGTGAACGTCATCGAGGTGGAGCACCTGTCGCGACGCTTCGGCGACTTCAAGGCCGTGGATGACGTGAGCTTCACCGTGGGGGCCGGAGAAATCTTTGGCTACCTGGGCGCCAACGGCGCGGGCAAGTCCACCACCATCCGCATGTTGTGCGGCCTGCTCCAACCCTCGGGGGGACATGCGCGCGTGGCGGGCCACGACGTGGCGAGCGACCCCGAGCGCGTGAAGGCGGGCATCGGCTACATGTCCCAGCGCTTCTCGCTCTACCTGGACCTCACGGTGCGCGCGAACCTGGAGTTCTTCGCCGCCGCGTATGGTGGGCACGGCGCCGCGCTGCGCACCGCCATCGACGCGATGCTGGAGCGCATGCAACTGACCGCCGTGCGCAATGAGGTGACGGGCTCGCTGCCGGGCGGTCTCCAGCAGCGCGTGGCCCTGGCGAGCGCGGTGATGCACCGGCCGCGCATCGTCTTCCTGGATGAGCCCACGGCGGGCGTGGATCCGCTCCAGCGTCGCTCCTTCTGGCAGCTCATCCGCGATCTGGCCGCGCAAGGCACCACGGTCTTCGTCACGACGCACTACATGGACGAAGCGGAGAACTGCGCGCGCATCGGCATCATGGTGGACGGGCGACTGGTCGCGCTCGACACGCCCGAGGCGCTCAAGCGCGACCACGCCCCAGGCCGAGTGCTGGAGGTCCGCGGCCCCGGGCTGGCCCAGGCGCTCGAGGGACTGCGCGGCGAGCCCGGCGTGCTGGACGTGAGCCGCTTCGGCTCAGGGGCCACGGTGCGCGTGGATCCAACGCGAATGGAGGCGCACGGCTTGGAGCAGTGGTTGCGCGCCCGGGGCGTGGATCCGCTGGAGCTGGAGGAGTCCGCGCCCACGCTGGATGACGTGTTCCTGGCCCTGACGGCCTCCGCGCAGCGAGGAGAGGACTAGCGCCATGGGTGCTTCGACTGTCCGTCGCTCGATGGGTCGCATCCTCGCCATCGCGGGCAAGGAGGTGCTGCACATCCGCCGCGACCCCCGCACGCTCTACCTCGCGCTGGCCATGCCCGTGGTGATGCTGGTGCTGTTCGGGTACGGCATCAGCTTCGACGTGGACCACCTGGACCTGGCGGTGGTGGACCAGGACCGGACGTGGGCCTCGCGCGAGCTGGTGCGCCAGTTCACCGCCTCCGAGGAGTTCGTGGTCGGCACCGAGAGCCCGTCAACGGAGCAGGCGCTGCGTGACGCTCGGCGAGGCCGCGCTGTCGCGGTGCTGGTTCTGCCCAAGGGCTTCGCGCGGGACGTGTCCTCAGGAGGCGCCCAGGTGCAGCTCCTGGTGGACGGCGCGGACGGCAACACCGCCACGCAGGTGCTCGCCAAGGCACAGGCGCTCGTCCAGGTCGCGAGCACCCGACTGGCTGGCGCGGGCGCGCCCATCCCCGCCCCTCCGGTGGAGGTGCGGATCCGCACGCTGTTCAATCCGGCGGGACGCTCGGCGCTGTTCGTCGTGCCGGGGCTGGCGGCGTATCTCCTGGCCATCGTCGCGGTGCTCATGACGGCGCTCACGGTGGCGCGGGAGTGGGAGCGCGGCTCGATGGAGCAGCTCTTCGCCACGCCCGTGGGACGGATGGAGATCGTCGTGGGCAAGCTGCTGCCGTACCTGTGCATCGGGCTCGCGCAGGTGCTGCTGGTGCTCACCGCGGGCGCGTGGGTGTTCAGCGTTCCCATTCGAGGCAGCCTGCCCGTGCTCGGCTTGGGGGCGCTGTTGTTCCTCATCGGAATGCTGGGCCAGGGGTTGCTCATCTCGGTGGTGACGCGCAATCAGGTGGTGGCGACCCAGGTGGCGACGCTGACGTCCATGCTGCCCTCGATGCTCCTGTCGGGCTTCATCTTCCCCATCTCCAACCTGCCCGCACCGCTGCGGGCACTGAGCACGCTCATCCCCGCGCGCTACTTCGTCAGCGTGCTGCGCGGCGTGCTGCTGCGCGGCAACGGGCTGGAGGTGTTGTGGCCCCAGCTCGGGGCGCTCGCCCTCTTCGCGCTGCTCATCCTCACCGTGGCCATGGCGCGCTTCCAGCGCCGGCTCGACTGAAAGGCCGGACACATGCATCCGCTCCTCGTGCAGTACCGCGCGGTGGTGGTGAAGGAGGTCCGGCAGACGGTGCGCGACCGGCGCGTCATGGCGCTGCTGACCATCGCACCGCTGATGCAGCTCTTCGTGCTGGGGTTCGCCGTCAACTTCGACGTGCGGCGCGTTCCCACCGCCGTGGTCGATCGCAGTCAGACCGTGGAGAGCCGCGAGCACGCCCGCACCCTGCTGGCGGGAGACACCCTGCAACTGACAGCGGAGCCACACGATGAGCGGGCCGCCGCGACACTCCTGGAGGATGGCGCGGCCTCGGTGGCGCTCGTCTTCCCGCCGTCCTTCGAGAAGGACCTGCTGCGCGGCGATGGCGCCTGGGTGCAAGCCCTGGTGGATGGCTCGGATCCGGTGCGTTCGAGCGTGGCCGTGGACGCGGTGGCTCGGCACGCCGCCGCGCGGGCCGCGACCCTGGGCCAGGAGCGGGCACGGCGCTTCGGCAGCGAACCTCCCCATCCCACGGTCACGCTGGAGTCGCGCGTCCTCTACAACCCGGCCCTGGAGACCGCGGTGTACGTGGTGCCCGGCATCGCCGCGATGCTGCTGCTCATCGTCACCACCATCATCATGTCCATGGGACTGGCGCGTGAGCGCGAGACGGGCACGCTGGAGCAGCTCCAGGTGACGCCCCTGCGCTCCAGCGTGTTGATGCTGGGCAAGGTGACGCCGTTCCTGCTCGTGGGGCTCGTGGATGTGGGGCTGGCGCTGTGCGTGGGCACGTGGGTGTTCGGCGTGCCGCTGCGCGGAAGCCTGTTGCTGGTGGCGCTGGCCACCCTGCTCTACCTGATGTCCACCTTGGGTGTGGGGCTGCTCATCGCGACGGCCAGCCGCACGCAGCAGCAGGCCTTCGTCGGCGGCTTCCTCTTCATGCTCCCGGCGGTGCTGTTGTCCGGCGTGATGACGTCGCTGCGCGCGATGCCGGACTGGCTCGTGTGGATCACCTGGCTCAATCCGGTGCGCCACTACGCCGAAGTGTTGCGCGGTGTGCTCCTCAAGGGAGCGGGCCTCTCCGACCTGTGGCCACAGTTCCTCCTGCTCTCAGGTTTTGGAGTGCTGATGCTGGGCATTGCGACCCGTCGATTCCACAAGACCGCCGCGTAGCCATCCAACCCCCGACGATGGCCAGACCCCGAGCCCCCTTCCGCCACTTGCCTTCCCGACGATATGTCAGAGGCGTCGTGGACGTTGACGGGCGTGTGAGCAAGCCCTCCGTGCTGAGGGCCTCGGCCAGACCTGGACTGACGGGAGCGATGCGATGCGGTGGCACTGGATGCTGGGACTGTTGTGCATGGGCTGCGCGAGCGTGTCGGGCTCGCGGGGGCAGTCCGCGGAGACGCGAGCAGAGGACGAGGACGCCGTCCCGACCCAGGAGACCGTGTACCTGGTGCCGCTCGACGAAGCGTTGATGATGACGCGACACGTCTTCGAGGACATGAAGTACGACGTCTTCGAGCGTGCCGGGACGCATGAGCTGTACACGTCCGCGCACGAGCCGGGGCTCAACCTCCCGGGCAATCGCTCCTGGGAGCGCTACTTCGTTCGCGGGGTGCAGGTGGCGCCGCGGCAGTCGGTGGTGCGCGTCTTCCGGCTCCGCTACAGCGAGAACGAGATGAAGATCGACGAGAAGCCGAAGTTCATCGGCGACCGTCTCGCGGAGGAAGAGAAGTACCTGTCGCGCAAGACCTTCATCCACGACACCTTCGAGGGCGTTCCGGCCATGGAGGGCTTCAAGCTGGTGCGCGGCACGCGCGACCTGGAGATCGAGCGCCGACTCCTCGCCCGGCTGGAGATGGTCCCCTCGCTGGAGCTGGTGGGCGGCAACGCCTCGGTGCCGATGCTCTCGATGGTGTCGGAGGACAGCTCGGAAACAGAGACCGCCGAGCGCGAGCCCGCCGACTGCGGCGCGCCCCTTCCGGGCGACGAGGCGCTCATCCAGAAGGGCCACGTGCTGATGCTGGCGGATCCGCTCGGCACGCGCGAGCTGCCCGAGGCCGCCACGCGGCTGCTGTGCGACGCGACCGCGCGCGACGTGCCCGTGTCCCTGGCCCTGTCCCTCCCCGCGTCCGAGCAGCGCATCCTGGACGCGTACATGACGAGCGAGGGCCGCCCGGCGGACCTGGAGCGCCTGCTGCGCGACAGCGCGTTCTGGCGCCGCGCGTACCAGGATGGCCGCAGCAGCAGCGCGATGCTCCGGCTGGTGGAGCAGGCACGGCGCCTGCGGGCCTCGGGGCGCACGGTGTCCGTGATTGCCTTCGACTCGGACGCGGCGTCGGGCAATGCGCGCGAGGCGGAGATGGAGCAGCACCTGATGGCTCACCGCGCGAAGAACCCGGACGCCTGGACGCTGGTGCTGGCGGGTGACGTGCACGTGCGCACCGTCAGCGTGCGGTGGGATCGCAAGTTCGAGCCGCTCGGCGCGCGGCTCTCGCACCAGCTCGGGGCCGACAGCGTGAAGGCGCTCGACGTGGGCTTCCAGCGCGGCACCCAGTTCGCGTGCCGCTTCAACGTCTGGGAGAAGGTGGCGTGTGACACCTTCGCGCTCAGCCCCAACGCCGAGGCACGCCAGGGCATGGACACCCCGCGCGGCGTGCGCCTCTTCTCGGAGACGAACGACAAGGGCTTCCATGGCCGGCTGTACGTGGGCACGCTGAGCGCCTCGGCGCCGGTGCTGCGCCGCTCGACCTCCGAGAGCATCGCGCAGCCGGTGGCGTCACACTGAGGCTTGAGCCGGAGGCTGGGGCGTCGCGAGCGGCAGGGTGAACGCGAACGTGGCGCCCTGCCCCGGCGGGCTCTCGACCTTGACGAGCCCGCCGTGGGCCTCCACCACGCTCTTGACGATGGCCAGGCCCAGCCCCGCCCCCGCCTTGCGCGCGTGGCGGGCCTGCCAGAAGCGATCGAACACGTGCGGCAGCGCCGCCGGCTCGATGCCCGGCCCCGTGTCCGACACGGAGAAGCGCATGAAGTCCCCCCACGGCTCGGCGCGCAGCAGCAGGCTGCCGCCGCGCGGGGTGAACTTGATGGCGTTGTCCAAGAGGTTCTGGAACACGCGCAGGACGCGCCCGCGATCCGCCCAGACCGCGGAGTCCTTGCCCTCCATCGACACGCGCAACGTCAGGCCCTGGCTGGTGGCGAGGGGCTCGTTGAGTTCCACCACCTGGGCCAGGAGCCCCGGGACCTCCAGGCGCTCGGCATCCAAGGGCGAGTGTCCCGACTCCAGCCGAGCCACCTCCAGCAAGTCCTCGATGAGCCGGTTCATCCCCACCGTCACGCGGCGGATCTTCTCCAGCCCCTCGCGTCCGCGCTCGCCGGGCTCACCCGGTGGCAGGTGCCGCGCCGTCACGCGACACAGGAGCGAGATGGCGCCCAGGGGCGAGCGCAGGTCGTGTGACACGATGCCGAGCATCTCGTCCCGCACGCTGATGGCCTCGCGCGAGGCGCGGTACAGGCGCGCGTTCTCCATGGCCAGCGCGGCACGGCGGGCGAACTCCCGCGCGAGCGCGAGGTCGTCCGCGTCATAGCGCCGGCCCGGCCCCACCGCGGCCAGCAGCACGCCCACCGTGCGCTCGTGCGCCACGAGCGGCGCGGCCAGCACCGACACCACCCCCGAGGCATCGCCCGCGGGCGCGTCCCACCGCACGGCCTCGCCCGTCGACAGCGCGTGCTCCACCACTCCGCCCAGCGCGCCCCGAGGAGGCCGCGCCACGGCCGCACGCAAGAGCGCGCTGAGCGCCGGGCTCCTCGCCGCCACCTCGGTGCAAGGCTCGACCTTGCCCTCGGTGTCGCGCGCCACCACCGCGCAGCCATCCGCCAGCAGCGGCACGGCGAGCCTCGCGATGGCCCGCGCGGTGTCCTCCCAATCCAGCGTGTGGGTGATGGCGGCTCCGGCCTCCGCGAGGAAGTGCTGCCGTCGCTCCGCGTTGCGCCGGGCGGTGACGTCGCGAAGCATGGCGACCATCACCCGTCCGTCATCCAGGTCCAGCCGGGAGATGGATGCCTCGGCGGGAAACACCTCGCCGTTCTTGCGCCGGCCGAGGATTCCCGCCCGCTCGCCCATGCCCCGTGAGGGCGCGCCTGACTGCTCGCTGAAGCGCTGCACGAACTCGCGGTGGCGCGTGCGCGACGCCTCCGGAAGCAGGACATCCAGCGGCTGTCCGAGGACCTCCTCGGGGGCATAGCCGAAGATGCGGCGCGCGCCCTCGTTGAAGAGCTGGATGCGCTGGCTTGCGTCCACCACGATGATGGCATCCAGGGCCATGGCGATGATGCCGGACAGCTTCGCCTCGGAGCGCCGCAGTTCCTGCTGTGCCACGCGACGCGCGGTGACATCGCGGAAGTAGAACGACAGTCCCTCGGGCGACGGGTGGACCACGACGCGCAGCCACCGGTCGGAGATGGACGAGGGCAGCTCCTCTTCCTGGACCCGCTGGGTCTGCGCCGCCCGACGCAGCAGGTGGTCCAACGGCGAGCCCACCGCCGCCGGGAACGCCTCCCAGACGTAGCGCCCCAGGAGTGAGCCGCGAGGGCGCCCGATGTGGGCCTCGGCGTGCTGGTTCACGTAGGTGAAGCGCCAGGAGAGGTCGCACGCGACGAAGCCGTCCTCGATGCGCTCGAGCGCCGCGACCATGGCCTCGCGCGAGGCCTCCGCCTCCTTGCGGGCCGCCTCCTCGCGCGCGAGCAGTCGCTGGGCCTCCATCGCGGCGCGGCGCACGCGCGCGTCCTCGTGGTCCGAGGAGAGCGCGCCCAGCACCGAGCGCATGAAGCGCTCCGAGTCTCGCAGGTGCAGCTCGGCGCGCTTGCGCTCGCCGATGTCGCGGAAGAAGACGGACAGGCCCTCATCGGAGGGGTACGCCCGCACCTCGAACCACGAGTCGAGCGAGGGATAGAACTCCTCGAACACGAGGGTGCGCTGCTCGGCCAGGGCGCGCCGGTAGCTGCGCTCGAACGCGCCGCCCACCAGCTCCGGGAACGCTGTCCACAGCTCGCGGCCCAGCAGCGTCTCGCGGCTTCGGCGCATGAGGCGCTCCGCGTGCTGGTTCATGTACGTCAGGCGCCAGTCCCGATCGACCGCGAAGAACGCATCGGTGACGCGGTCCAGCGTCTGGATCATCAGGGAGCGCTCCCGCGCGAGTTCGCGGGACGTGGACTTCCAGCGCGACGTGCGCTCCCGGACGCGGCGCTCCAGCTTCGCGGTGAGCTGCCGGACCTCCGCCTGAGCCTGTTCTCGCTCGGTCACGTCCCGGGCGATGTGGAAGGCCCCCTGCCGCGTGCCGGCGGCATCACAGAGCGGCCGGAACACGATTTCATAGGTGCGGCGCAGGCGGCGCAGCTCCCCGAAATCGGAGACGAGGGTGTAGGCCTCGCCCTGGAGCGCGCGAGCCCAGGCGGCCTCGGCGTTGGCCCGATCCGCCGGGTGCTGGATCGCCGCGCGCAGGTCCATGCCCACCGCGATGGCGACGCCGAAGAGCTGCTCGAAGGTCCGAGCGTAGGCGGGATTGAAGGCGACGAAGCGAAAGCCGGTATCCAGGGCGGCGATGAGGTCATCGCTGCTCTCCGAGATGTACCGGAGGATGTCGTCCTGGGATGACGCCGGTGGAGCCACCGTCGGCCGCACAAGCCCCGGCGGCGGTCGCGAGACCATGCGAACCCCCCCTGTACCTGGTGCGAGAACCCCGCGCCCCCCGCCCCTATTCGAGGGCCCGGCGCCCGGCCACGCGAAGCGCTCTACTGCTTGGATGCCGGGCAAAGGTATGGTGCGCCCCACGCCACCCCGGGTTCTCACCCCGGCGTCATGGAGGGCCCATGTCCTTGCTGAGTGCACGCATCCTGTCCCTCTTCGCGCCCAAGCAACGCGGCGCACAGGCGCCCGCGGGCGACGCGCAGGCGAGCGACTCGCGCCTGGGCGACGTGCACACGGCCTGGGCGGCCCCTCCCATGTGGACGCGCTTCTATCCCGCGGGCCAGGTGGTGGTCCGCGAGGGAGAGGCCGGCCGCTCCATGTTCGTCGTCCTGGGCGGGCGCGTGTCCGTGGTGCGCGAAGCGCGGGATGGCGCGCGCGACGAGGTGGGGCAGCTGGGCGCCGGTGAGTTCTTCGGCGAGCTGGCGATGCTCACCGGGACGCCGCGCACCGCCAGCGTGGTGGCCCTGGAGAGCACCGAGCTCTTGGAGATCACCGAGGCGGGCGTGAAGGAAGCCGAGGAGCGCTACGGCGTGAAGGGCGAGGCCATCGTCGAGGCCTGCCGCGCCCGGCTGCTCGCGGACGCGCTGCGCAGCAGCCCCCTGCTCGCGGGACTCTCCACCGAGCTGCGCTGCCAACTGGGCAGCGCGTTCGTGCCCTGCACCCTGGACGCCGGTACGTCCCTCCTGACGCGCGGCAAGCCGGGCAACGCGCTGTACCTGCTCCTGCGCGGGCGCTGCGAGGTCTTCCATACCTACGAGGATGGCCGGGTGACGTCCTACCCGGAGCTGGTGGAGGGGGCGCTCTTCGGGGAGATCTCCCTGCTGCGCAGCCGCCTGGCCACGGCCACGGTGCGGACCCTCACGCCGTGCACGCTGTTGCGGCTGGACCGCGACGTCTTCGAGAAGTTCTTCCTCAGCCAACCCGAGCTGCGCGGCGCGCTCGTGCGCATGGGGCTCCAGCGCCTGAAGCACACCATGGAGGTGATGGGCCTGGACGCCGAGGTGCCTACGGGCGCAGGAGCACCAACTCCACGCGGCGGTTGAGCTGCCGACCGCGGGGAATGAGGTTGGGGGCCTTGGGCCGGCTGTCGCCCAGGCCCGCGGTCTCCACCCGAGCCGGATCCACGCCCGCCCGCGTCAGCAGCTCGGCGACCGCCTTGGCCCGCGCCTCGGACAGGCCCTTGCGCGCGGCGGCCGGCACCTCCTGACCGTCCGTGTGCCCCTCGATGCGCAGGCGCGTTCCCGACTCGCGCACCAGCACGTCGACCACCAGGTCCACGGTCGCCAGGGACGCCTTGTCGGGAGCGGGCTTCTGCTCGGGGAAGCCCAGGGGGGTGGGCAGCTCCACGTGGTTGCCCTTCACCGTCGCGCGCTGGGCGGGCTTGGGCTGGGGCACCAGCGCGAACGCCAGCGCGGACTCCGCGCCCGCGGCGAGCTGCACGCGGCGCGTCTGGGCGAGGAAGCCCTGCGCCACCACGTCGACGTTGTAGGTGCCCGCCGTGACCGCGACGTCCGCGGGCTTGCGGGCCTTGGCGTCCACCGACACCTTCGTGGGCGCCGCGGCACCTCGCACGAAGACGGTGGCGGCCACGGGCTTCTTCTTGGCGGTCACCTTCAGCACCAGCCGCCCGGGTCGCGCGGTGGGCGTCGGAGGAGACGCCGGGGCCTGGACGCGCGGCGTTGGCGTGCCCGCATCTGGATGAAGCTCCGCCTGCGAGACCTCCTGGACGGGCTTCATCATCTCCGCCGTCACCTGGTGCCCGAGCTTGAGCTTGAGGCGCGGATCCGGCGCGTTGGGGACCACGGCGGGGACGACCTTCACCAGCACGCGCAGCCCCCGCTGCGACTGGAAGCCGACCGAGGCGGTGAGCTTCCACAAGAAGCCGTTGGTCGCGCTGAACAGACTCCATGAGTCGTTCGCGAGGCTCACGCGCGACACCAGGGTGTGCTCGCCCGGCTCCACCTTCACCACCGCGAGCCGATGCGGACCCGCCGCGTTCAGCTCCTCCACCGAGGGCACCGCCAGCGGCTTGCCGTCGAGGACGAAGTCGGTCTCGACGACCTTGTAGCCCTCCTCGGGAGCGAAGCCCTCGAACGAGAGGACCACCTCGGTGGGGGACTCGGGGACCATCTCGCGAAGCTGGCGCTCCAGCTCTTCGCGCACTGCGTCCTCGCGCGTCGGCTCGGCGGCGCGCGCCACGCTGGCCAGCAGGCCCAGCAGGAGGACCAGGAGGGCTTTGAAGGAGGACAGGATCACGACGGCCTGACAGCATGGCACATCAGGGCGTCGGGAGGATGCAGGCATACATGCCTCGGAGTCGCATCCCGGCCCACCTGTGCCCGGACAGCCCCGCAACCCCGGCGCTCCAGGGGGCGCAAACGCGACCGCGGGCCTCGCCTCCGTGCTGGAAGGCCCCACCGGACTGCCCCATCCTGCGCGCGGAGGAACCCGTGCCCCCTGCCCCATCGAGTCCGTCGCAGGATCATTCGACATCCCCACGCCGCGGGCGCTGGGCCTGGATCGCGCTGCCCCTCGTCGCGCTGCTCGTCGGCGTGGGGCTGTGGGCGCGCTCCCCTGGGGACATCCAGGGGGGCGTGCTCGTGCAGATGGGCGAGCGAGTTCCCTTCGAGGCGGGCGCCGAGGGGCAGCTCCAGGAGCTCCTCGTGGGGCCGGGGCAGCCGGTGGAGGAAGGACAGGTGCTCGCGCGCCTCGCGACACAGGGAGGCCCGGTGGCGCTCAAGGCGCCTCGGACTGGCGTGGTGGGCGACGTGCGCGCGAACCCCGGCGATGCGGTGCGGCCAGGGCAGCTGCTGTTGTGGCTGGTGGCACCGAACGCCTTGCCCTCCCTCGTCGCGCTGTTCCCGGAGCGCTATCGCGGAGACCTCGCGCCCGGCATGACGCTGCGCTACCGGATCCCCGGCATCCCCTCCGTCATCGAGACGACCATCGAGTCCGTGGAGCCGCCCGAGGCCGCCCGCGCGGTCAGCCAGGGGCAGCCGTGGCCGGGCATGGCCCCGGGCGAGGCGGCCGTCCTGGTGCGGGCCCACGTGCCCTCGCGCACGTACCTCATCGATGGGCGCTCGCATGTGTACATGGACGGGATGATGGGCAAGGCGACGGTGCCTCGACGCTAGCGCGTTTCACCTTGGGTGAGCCCCCCAGGCTGTGCCTAGAGTCGCGCCCTGCCCGCGGCGTGAAGTGGATCCGCGGCGCGAACCCGGCGAGCGCGCGTGAACCTGTTGCAGCGATGGAAAGCCGTGACCCACGGGCGGGCGGTCTTCGCGACCCTCGTCGCTGGGCTGGCCTGGGCACTCACGCTGCTGCTGGTCGTGCGGCTCATCCCGCCCTCGTCCCCGTGGCTCGTCGAGTTCTCGTCCGACAGTGGCATCCCGGTCCTGGTGACGCGGGCGCGCACGCTGGACCTCTTTCACATCTTCTATTTCGGACAGGACCGCTTCGGCATGTGGCCCTTCCTCCTGGCTCGCGCGCTGGGAGGAACGGACTGGACGGCCGAGGGACTCCAGCGCGTGATGTTCGTGGCGCTATGGCCCACGGCGCTCGTGCTGGGTGGGCTGGTCCCCGCGGGCCCCCTGCGGCGGGGCCTGTGGCTCCTCGTTCCGCTCGTCTTGGCGCTCTCGCCCGGGCAGGCGCGCTACGCGCTCGACCTCTCGCAGCCCTACGGCTGGCAGATCGCCGCACTGGCATGGAGCTGGCTTGCCCTGCGGGCCCAGGCGCAGGCCCGTGAACGCAGCGGAGTCATGGTCCACGGCGCCCTCGCGTTCCTCGCGGCGACGCTCGCGATGTGGATGTCCTCCTCGAGCCTGCCGTCGCTCCTCGTGCTCGCGGGCCTCGAGGTCGCCAAGGCCCGCGTGGAGGGCACCGGCCGGGCGCGCGCATGGCGACTGGCGCCGCTCGTGCCCTTGTTGGGTGCGTTCCTCGTGGAGCGCGAACTCCAAGTCCTCTACCACCGCTTCGCGAAGCAAGCGTTCGGGCATGTCTACCGCACCCAGCTCAAGCTGGACCGAGGCTACCTGCTTGAGAACGCGCGGCAGGTGCTGGGTCAGCTGATGGACGGCCCCGTTCCCTCGCTGGCAGTACTCGCGGCCCTGGTGGCAGCGGGGCTCTGGAGCTGGGTGGCGGCACGACGACAGGCCCACCTTCCCTCTCCCACGGTCTGGTTCGCAGCCGGCTGCGCGCTCGTGGCCCTGTCGCAGATTCCCGCCTTGGTGCTCATCCAGCACGTGCGCCTGAACGACTTCAACCCGCGCTACTTCTGCCTCACGCTGCTGTTCGCGCAGATGGGCCTGGGAGCTGTCATCCTCTCCGCGCTCGCCGCGCGCGTCCCGGCGAGCCTGCGATTCGCCGCGGGGATCCTCGTGGCGGGTGCGCTGCTCCTGGCGAGCTTCATGATTCGTCAGCCGCCACCGGAGAACCCCCATTACGCCGAAGCCCGGGCGGCGGCCCGCGCCCTGTCCGAGACAGCTCCGAGCACGCTCCTGCTCGGAGACTACTGGCGCGTCTATCTCATCGCCGCGTTGCAGCCTCCGGACGACCGCGCGGCACGGCCACTCCCCCGCTCGGGGGACTATCAGCGGACGCCCTTTCTCATCCCCGCGGTGCAGACGGCTTCCTCGGTCGTCTGGGTCCAGGCCGAGGCGGAGGACCGCGAGCCCCCCAAGCTGCAGGTGCAGCATGGAGTCCAGATCGCGCGAGACGACGCTCCGCTGCTGCGCAGCTCGGGGTTCGCCTTCTGGCACTACCGGGTGATGGGCCCCGCCCCTCAGCTGACGGAATCCGTGCCCTGACCTCGGGGCACTCCAATCGGAGACACGATATGTCGCGCAAAGTGGCCCTCATCACGGGCGCATCCATGGGTCTGGGCGAGCAGTTCGCGGAGTGCTTCGCGCGGGATGGGCATGACGTCATCCTCGTGGCGAGGAGCGCCGAGCGCCTCCAGACGCTCGCCACGCGGCTGGAGAAGGATCACGGCATCCGCGCGCACGTGCTGCCCGCGGACCTCACTCAGCCCGAGACCCCCGAGCGCCTCTTCGAGGACGTGAATGCCCGAGGCCTGGAGGTGGAGTTCCTCGTCAACAACGCGGGCTTCGGCTCCGCGGGTGCCTTCCTCGAGTTGGACCTGGCTCGGGAGGCGGAGATGGTGGAGGTCAACTGCACGGCGCTCCTCAAGCTCACGCACCTCTTCGTTCGCCCCATGCGCGAGCGAGGCAGCGGGCGCGTGCTGAACATCGCGTCCACCGCGGGCTTCCAGCCGGGTCCGTACATGGCCACGTACTACGCGACCAAGGCCTTCGTGGTGTCGTTCTCGGAGGCGCTGGCGTACGAGCTGAAGGACTCCGCCGTGACGGTGACGTGCGCATGCCCGGGTGCGACGCGCACCGAGTTCGCGTCGCGGGCAGGCACGGAGAAGTCCCGCCTGTTCCAGCGGCCCGGCGTCGCCCAGGCCTCGGACGTCGCCTCGGATGCATACCGGGCGATGATGAAGGGCCGGGTGCTGTCCGTGCACGGCCTGGCCAACTGGTTCGGCATGGAGATGGTGCGCTTCAGCCCGCGCGCGCTGGTGCGTTCCATCGCCGCGGGGCTCAACCAGAAGTCCTGACGCTCCCGCGGGGCTCGACCTCGAGCGCGAGAGACAGCTCTCGCGCTCCGCGAGACACCCTGCGCTCCAACCGCTCGACGCGGCTCCGATGCGCCTCGGGCACCTCCGCTGCCCCCGCGAGCCGCGCATGTTCCAGTGCACGCGGCAGTCGCTTGAGCGCGTGCTCATACAGCTTGGACAGGGACAGGTGCAGCTCGGCCGCCTGCGAGCCTCGCGCGGTGGCCAGGGCTCGGTGGAGATAGGTCACCGCGGCCTCGTTGTCCCCCGCGCGGCGCGACACGCGTGACGCCAGCACCAGGGCCTCCATGCCGACATCGCCTCGGCCGCCGTCGGCAGCGGCTTGCGCGAAGGCCCGGGCACGCTCGGCGTCCCCCGCGCGCTCGGCCACGCCCGCGAAGCCCAGGAGGTCTCTTGGGTCCTCCCCCGCGCCTCCGACGCCACGGAAGCGCCGGACCATCTCCCCCAGCAGCGCGGCCAGGAGGAGCAAGTCGTTCACGTTGTGCTCCAGCACGCCCGTGAGCTCCGACCCATCCGTGCCGCGCAGGAAGCGGAAGTACAGCTCGGGGATCAGCGAGCCATCCACGTCCCCCACCCGCCGGTGGCCGAGCCACTGTTCCTCCAGGTGCACCAGCCGCGCGCCACCACCGCGATGCTTGAACACGCGCCGCGCGCAGTGCAGCAGGTCCAGATGCAGCGGCACAGGTGGCGTGGGCACGCGGTTCAGCACGAAGCGCGTGCGCAGCAACGGCCAGTCGAAGCTCTTGCCGTTGTACGTCACCAGGCACGACGACTCCGCCATGCGCTCGGCGAGCATGCGCAGCATCGGGCCTTCTTCGCCCAGGCGACGCAGGAAGAGCTGTTGCACGCGCAGCGCCCGGCCCTCGAACCACGCCATGCCCACGAGGAACGGCACGGTGCCCGTTCCGCCCGCGAGCCCCGTGGTCTCGGTGTCGAGCAGCAGCATGCGCTGGAGATCCACGCCAGCCAGCTCGGGGTGCAGCGCGAGGCTGGCCACCAGCGCGGCGTCCGCGTCCAGCGCGCCGTCCAGCGGGGCACTGCCGTGCCGGTGCCCAGGAGGGTGCAGCCGCTCATGCACGTGCACCGTGCCATGAGGGGTCTCGCGAGCCTCCACGGGCAGCGGAGTCGGAGGCAGCACAGGCCCCACGGCTCGACGGGCCGAAGCGGTCCCCTGTCGCTCGGCCCACCCTGTCAGCAAGCGCCGCAGGGACTCCACGCGCGGATCCGTGGACTGCGGCACGGACGGTTCGGCCACGGGCTCCGCGGCGGAAGGCACTGACTCCGGAGCGGAGGGCTCCAGCGCAACAGGAGGCTCCGCGGCCTTGGCGATGGGCCGGCCTCCTGGCCCCGCACTGGTGAGCCGCGACAGCTTGCGCTTCAGGTCCATGCCCGCGCCCCCCGACTACTGCACGCCCGCGATGCCCAGCGCCGCCAGCACATCGAGCCCCAGGCGCTTGCGCGGATGCGGATCCACCGGCGCCACACCCGGCATGTTCCCCGCCGCCGGACCGATGCACGCGGGGCAGCCCTCTTCACACGCGCACGTCTCCAGCAACTTGCGCGCGCGAAGCAGCAGCTCGTCACGCTGATCAAACAACCGCGCCGCCAACCCCACGCCACCGGGGATGTTGTCGTAGAGGAAGATGGTGGGGTCGAAGCCCACGCTCCCGTCCTTGCGCGGCGGACCGTCCGCCTCGTCGCGATTGCCCAGCGTCTTGCCCAGATCGCGTGGGTCGATCATCAGCCCCACGCACGCCACGGTGCGCAGCGCGGTCGCCAGCCCTCGCAGCGAGTCGATGACCGCGGGCCGGGGCGCATCGAGCGAGCGCACCACCGACTCCGGCACCGTCAGCCACAGCGCCGTGGTGTGCATCTGCATCTCAGGGAGGCGCACGTCGCCGTAGCCCACGTTCTCGTGCGTGTGGAACTTGATCTTCT
This sequence comes from Myxococcaceae bacterium JPH2, assembly GCA_016458225.1. Lineage (NCBI taxonomy): Bacteria > Pseudomonadati > Myxococcota > Myxococcia > Myxococcales > Myxococcaceae > Myxococcaceae bacterium JPH2. The sequence continues at coordinate 51,066 of JAEMGR010000009.1, forward strand.
TGTAGCCCACCACCTTCTCGATGACGGACACCTCGCCCATTCCCACCTGGAGCGCGGGCCCGAGCGGCGCGCCCTGGTCCTCCTGGATGACGTTCACGCGGACGTAGGTCATCGCGTCGGTGAAGTAGTCCGGCGCCACCTTGCGCACGAAGGCCTTGTGGTTCTCCAGGTCCAGGCGCTCGACCTGATACTGCTCGCCCTCGTGCTGATAGATGGCCTGCTCGTGCAGCATCGTGTGCGCCGAGCGGAAGTCCATCTCCGCGAGCGTGCGATCCGAGCCCAGCTCGATGATGACCACGTTGTCCCAGCCCACGCTGCGCAGCGACACATGGTTGGCCGGGTACGCATCCGACGACCAGTGGAACACCCGCCGTCCGCCCTCGCCCGCCGAGGGATGCACCACCTGATGCTGCGCCAGGAACCCGAGCGCCTCGGTGGTATTCTCCACCGGCACGTCGCCAAAGGAGTCGCCCTCCTCGAAGGGCAGCTCGAACGCGGCGCACTTGAGATGCTGGACGAGGATCTCGACGTTGTCGGGATCGATGCGCGCGTGCTCAACAGGAGCGCCCGTGAGCGCGCGAGGATCTCCCGCGAGGTATTGATCCAACGGCGCGCTGGAGGTGACGAGCAACGCGAGGCTGCCCGCGCCTCGGCGCCCGGCTCGACCGAAGCGCTGCCATAGCGCGGCCACCGAGCCGGGATAGCCCGCGCACACCACCGCGTCCAACGAGCCGATGTCGATGCCCAGCTCCAGCGCGTTCGTGGCCACCACGCAGCGCACCTCGCCCGCGCGCATGGCCGCTTCGGTGGAGCGTCGCGTCCCAGGCAGGTAGCCGCCGCGATAGCCCTGGATGAGCGAAGGGTCCAGCTTCTCCTCGACGAAGCGATCGCGCAGGTACTTGAGCATCACCTCGATGTTGTTGCGAGACTGGCCGAACAACAGCGTGGACACGCCCGAGCGCACCAGGTCCGCCGTGAGCCGCACCGCGCTCTTGAGGTAGCTGGCGCGGATGCCCAGCTCGGCGTTCACCACCGGTGGGTTGTAGACGAGCACGCGGCGCTCGCCCGAGGGCGCCCCGCTCTCCGACACCAGCGCCACCTTCCGCCCGAGCATCCGCTCCGCGTGCGCCTTCGGATTGCCGATGGTGGCCGAGGCCAGGATGAACGTGGGCGATGAGCCATGGAACCGCGCGACGCGCTGGAGCCGCCGGAGCACGTTGGCCAGATGCGAGCCGAACACGCCACGGTACGTGTGCAGCTCGTCGATGACGACGTAGCGCAGGTTCGCGAACAGCCGAGCCCAGCCCGCGTGGTGCGGAAGAATCCCCGTGTGGAGCATGTCCGGGTTGGTGAGCACCACACCGCTGCGCTCACGGGCCACGCGCCGCGCGTCTCCGGGCGTATCGCCGTCGAAGGTGATGGCGCCGTGCTCCAGCCCCGCCTCGCGCATGAACGCGCGCAGCGACTCTTCCTGATCGCGCGACAGGGCCTTGGTGGGAAACAGATAGAGCGCTCGCGCCTGGGGTTCGCGCGCGAAGCGGTCGAGCAACGGCAGGTTGTAACAAAGGCTCTTGCCGGAGGCCGTGGGGGTGGCGATGACCAGATCCTGGCCCTCGCGTGCGCGCTGGTATGCCTCGGCCTGATGCGAGAAGAGCTGCTCGACGCCTCGGCGCCGGAGCGCTTCGCGGACCTGGGGCGCGACATCCTCGGGCACGGGCGCGAAGGAGCCGGTCCGCGCGGGAGTCACCTCGTCGAGGGCAAAGTTGGACCAGAGCTGGCGATCGCGCTGCCACCCCTGGAGGACGGCGTCGAGCCCGCGAGGACCCGACCACGGCGTGCGGCGAGCCCCGGAGAACGCCTCGGGTTCCTTCACGGACTTCATGGGCCGGGCACTGTACAGACGTGCACCGAGCGAGACAACGCGCGAACTCGGCGTTCGCACAGCCTCCAAGTGCTCATCAAGGATAACGGGGAGTCCTACTGAGACAGCGGACGAGGGAGCGCTCCACGAATAGGGAGCAGTGGTCGGGCGCTTCCGGTACCCTCGCGTCCCCCCTTTTGACGGAGCCCCCATGCGCCGCATCACGCCCATGCTGCTCGCCCTCGGAATCATGGGCTGCGCCTCGACGCGAGGCAGCGCGGCATCGGGTGTGACGGAGGCCGCGGTCCTGGAGACCGAGCAGGCGTGGTACGCGGCCCTGGTCGCGAAGGACTCGGCCCGACTGGAGAAGTTCCTGGCGGACGACTTCGTGCTGAGCGGGCTCGACCCGTCTGTCGAGTGCCGTGAGCGCTACCTCCAGACCGTGGCCATGCCCGAGCGCAGCCTGGAGCCGCTCGCGCTCGATGATCGACAGGCGCGCGTGTATGGCGACAGCGCCGTCACCACCGGCCGGGCCCAGCTTCGGGGGCTCTGGAACGATCGCCCACTGGCCATCACCTTTCGCTACACGAACGTCTTTGTCTTGCGGGACGGACATTGGCTTGCGGTGGCGTCACACGTCAGCAAGGTTGAGTAGGCTCTCGCGCGGGAGCGGCGCGTCAGGGTCCAAAGTCACCGGGGCCCTTCTGGCCCGGCCCTGGCGAGCGATGAAGGAGCAGCAGCATGGGCAGCAACCCTGAGGACGGTGGAAAACCCCCGGCCACTCCTGCGGCAGACCGGTCCTCCGTCTTGGGTGAGGTGTCGGAGTCGGAGCTGGATGCGTTCGTCGGCCAGCTTCGCACCGCGCGCAACGCCGTGGTCCCCCGCGCGCCGGCGCCACGCTCGCGCTGGGATGTGGGCTCGGAGCGCTTGCACCGAGGCACGCGGTACTCGCAGCGCGCGAGCCCGCTCGAGGGTCCCCCTGAGCCGCCGAAGGAAGAGAGCCCGCCGAGTCACGCGTGGTACGCGGTCATGGGTGGAAGAATCACCGGGCCCTACGACGTCGCCGCCCTGCGGGGCCATTGGCAGCGGGGAGAGCTTCACGCCGACTCACTCTGCTGGCGCGAAGGACTCGCGGCCTGGCAGCCCATTCATCAACTGACAGAGCTTCGTGAAGTGCTCGCGGCCGCCGCCGCGACCTCGCCCGGAGCAACGCCGGCGCAGGTCGGCCAGGTGCAGCCAGCGCAGACGATGGGACAGGTGGGCCCAGTCCATCCGGCCGCGCCCGCGCAGGCGACCCAGGCGCAAGCGGGCCGGGCTCCCGTGTCGCAGCCCACCGCTCCCGCGCAGCCAGCACCGTCGCCGCAGACGTCGTGGGGCGCCGAGGCTCGGGCGACGACAGTGGACGCAGCCCCCGTGGATTCCAGCGGGCCCACGCCACAGGCGAATCCGGAGCCCCTGCACATCGTCGCAGCGCCCCGCGACATCTCGGGAGACCCGACGCTCCTCGTGCCCATGCTCGCCGGAGACTCAGCGCCGAGTGGCCACGAGCCTTCTTCGGAGGCTCAGGGCGCGACGCGAAAGCGACGCTGGCTCTCCGGGCTCCTGCCGCTGCTGGGCGGTGGCCTCCTCGGAGGCGCGGCCGTGGCGGCGGTTCTCGTCTACGTGGGGAACCGGGGCGCGAGCCCTCCGCTCGTGACTCACGAAGCAGCGCCCGCGCCCCAAGCGCAGGCCCCCCTGCCTGAGACAACCGTTCCCCCGCCCGCGCCCCCGCCGACACAGGACCCGGCGCTCGCCGCCCCCACGGCGCCCATCGCGAGCACGCCATCCGTCGCGACCGACGCCGTGCACGCAGCCTCACCCGTGGCTTCCACTCCGGCGCCCACGGCTGGCGCGCCCATCGCCGCGCTGCGAGCGCCCGTGACCGCGGCTCCCGATGACGACGACTCGGAGGACGAGCCGCCCCCGTCCAGGAAGGGCGCCTCGCAGGAGACCGAAGCGGACGAAGGGACGCCGCTGCCTCCGCTCGCGCCGGAGGTCCACGTGCGCGCCTCGGCCGTGGCGCCCCTGTCCGGCCGCGCTCGAGTCCAGCCCGAGGTCACCCCGCCTCCGCCCCACGACGCCGCTCCGCCCCCGCCGGCGCCGCCCAAGGAGCCCGGCGAGGAGCTGGGGCCAGACGAGGCCTACGCCCACGAGTTGGAGCACCCGCCGGCCCGCCCCCCTCCACCGAAGCCGTCTGTGTGGATTCCTCCGGATCCCTCGGTGAAGGCGATGCCGGCGACGCTGGCGCAGGAGGACATCTTCACCGTCGTCCTCGCGAATCAGTCGGAGTTGGCGACCTGCGCGGCCTTGCCTGGCGCGACCTCCAACGAGGGAAAGCGGGTCATCGTTCGCTGGAGCATCCTGCCCAATGGTCGCGTGACGGACGTGTTGTTGGAGAACGGTCGGCTGCGCGGCACGCCCATGGCTCGATGCATCGAGGGAAAGGTCCGGGCGTGGACATTCACGCCCCATCGAGAGCAGGGCGAGCCCGTCCGCTTTCCGTTCGTGTTCTGAGCACCAGCGAAGCGCCTCGGTTCGGTTAGTGTGCCGCCACCGTGGCGCTCGCGATCTTCCTCTTCACGTATGTCTTCATCGCCGGGGCGAAGCTGCCCGGGCTCAAGCTGGACCGCGCGGGTGGAGCGCTGCTGGGCGCCCTGCTCATGGTCGTCTTCGGCATCGTCACGCCCGCCCAGGTCATGGGCCACAGCTCGCTGCCGAGCGGGCGCGCCATCGACGGCGACACCATCCTCCTGCTGCTCGGGATGATGCTGCTGGCCGAGTACCTGTCGGTCGCGAACGTCTTCCGGCTCGCGGGAGCCCAAGCGGTCCGAGTGGCGCACACGCCGCGCCGGCTCCTGGTGGCGGTGACGTTCGTGAGCGCGGGCCTCTCCGCGTTCCTCGTCAACGACACCGTGTGCCTGATGCTGACCCCGCTCGTGCTGGCGGTGGTCGAAGAGGTCGACCTGCCGCCCGCGCCGTACCTGCTCGCCACCTGCATGGGCAGCAACAGCGGCTCGGTGGCCACCTTCACGGGCAACCCGCAGAACATGCTCATCCAGGGGGCCTCGGGGCTGTCCTATGCGAGCTTCGCGGCCTACATGGCGCTGCCCGCGCTGCTCTCGACCGCCCTCGTCGCCGCGGCGCTCGTGTTCCTCTTCCGCTACGATCTGCCCGATCGCCGCTTCGATCCCCACCCTCCCCCGACCGACGTGAACCGCCGGCTGATGTGGCTCGCGCTGGGCTCGCTGCTCGGCGTCGTGATCGCGTTCTTCATGGGCCTGCCCATGAGCTGGAGCGCGCTGGCCGGTGGCGTCGCCGTGATGACGCTCAGCGGACTGGAGCCGAGGCATCACCTGGAGCGCGTTGACTGGGTGCTGTTGCTGTTCTTCGCCAGCCTGTTCGTCGTCGTGTACGGGGTGAATCAGGGCGGCTGGGCGGAGGCCATTCGCGGGCTGTTCTCACCGCTGATGGCGGGGCCTCCGTGGCGCGAGACGCTCGGCTTCGCCACATTGACCTTGGTGGGCTCCAACATCTTCAGCAACGTGCCCTTCGTGATGCTGGCGCGCTCGTGGGTGCCCGGCCTGCAGAACCCCGAGCTGGGCTGGCACGTGCTCGCGCTCGGCTCCACGCTGGCGGGCAACCTCACGCTGGTGGGCAGCGTGGCGAACCTCATCGTGTTCGAGGCCGCGCGCGGCAAGGTGCACATGAGCTTCATGCGCTACCTGCGCGTGGGCCTCCCCGTGACACTGCTCAGCTTCGTCATCGGTCTGGCCGTGCTGCTGGCCGAGCACGCGCTGTTCTGAGTCAGGGATCCGGCGCGGGCAGCTCGCCCGCGGGAAGCTCCGGCTCCGCGGGCTTGGGCGGCGCGACCTGACGCCCCGTCACGTGCACGCTGTCCGGCCCGCTCCCTTCCAGCCGCGTGGGCGGCGCCTTGGCGCTCGCGTGCCGGTCCTTCGGCGTGAGGTCCTTCACGAAGGTCGCGGCCACCTCGTCCAGCATCGCCGTCACCGCGATCCGGAACAGCTCCGGCTCCTTGCCCACCTTGAACGGATCCAGGTGCGGCGCGCCCGCGACGACCTGATCGACGTGGAACGGCCGGCGCCACACCTCCGAGCGACCGCTCAGCGAGAACATGCGCCCGTAGCCCTCGACGAACGCGCCCGCGCGCCCGCCCTTGCTGCGCATGCCGTAGTCCTGGATGACGAACTCGACGATGGTGTCCGCCCCCAGCGGCGAGAGCAGCTCGTAGTCCGGCGCGTTGGCGGGGACCTCCTCCACCAGGAAGCTCTCCAGCGACGAGGCCACCTGCGCCGGATCCACCGTCTGCGTCCACGGCGCCTCGCGCGGCAGCTGCGTCAGCGTGTTGACGCGCAGGCGCTCGGAGATCTCGAAGCGCGTGACGGCCTTCTGCAGCTTCACCACGAGCCGGCGATCCGCCTCCTTCGGCTCCAGCTTCTTCAGCTTGCCGCCGTACGAGTCATCGTCGCGGAACACCACGCTGCGAGGCCCCGCGCCATCCTCGATGCGCGAAATGAACGCGGGCCGCTGCACGCTGTCCAGGTCCGCCCCCGCCAACCGCTGGGTGGCACAACCGGAGATGAGCAACCCAAGGATTCCCATGAACAGACTTCGAGCCATGTGCAAAAGCTACCTCAACCGAGCCCCGCAGGCGCCTTCCCGAGCAGGTTCCTCGGACGCGACCTCGCCCGCTCGCTGGTATGCTCGACGGCCGTGAATCCCCTGTCGCCCCCACCTTCCGCACCCTCGATGGGCCGCAAGCGCCGCCTGGGTGAAATCCTCATGGACGCTGGCCTGCTGACGGAGACGCAGCTGCGCTCCGCGCTCGCGGAGCAGCGCAAGTGGGGCGGACGGCTCGGCCTGACGTTGGTGCAGATGGGCTACTTGGACGAAAGCTCCATGGTCCATGCACTGTCACGGCAGCTCTCCATCCCCACGGTGGAGCTGGAGTCGTTCGTCCCCTCCCCGCCCGCGCTCCAGGCGCTGCGCGTGGACATCGCCGAGCGCTACACCGTGTTCCCCACCGCCGTGGACACCCAGCACAAGCTGCTGACCGTGGCCACGGCGGATCCAACGAACGTCGAGTCGCTCCAGGAGCTGGCCTTCCACGCGGGCCTGCGCATCGGCGTCGTGGTGGCGAGCGCGTCGTCCATCGAGCGCGCCATCCGCCGCAACTACCACGGCGAGGTCACCGCCACCGCCGCGACGCCGCTCACCTTCGGCATGGAGGAGGCCCTCTTCGAGCTGGCTCCACCCGCCGAGGCCGAGAGCGTCCGCGCCTCGACGGGCCCCGTCGCCAGTCCTCCGCGCGAGTCCGAGCTGGCGCGTCGCGTGGAGGCCCTCACGCAGCAGGTCGCGGACCTGGAGCGGATGGTCGCCCAGCAGGCGCGCGTCGTGCGCGGGGTGATGGCGGTGATGGAGTCGCGGGGGCTCGCCACCCGCGAGGAGCTGCTGTCGAAGGGGAAGTAGCGAGCCCTCAGACGAGGATGAGGTCCTCCTCCAGCTCATGCGCATCGGCCCCCGCGGCCTGCGTGCTCAAGAGCGCCTCGGTTCGACGGAGGCGCTCGTCGGTCAGCTCCGACACGAGCACGAGGATCTGCGGGTGGCTGGAGATGAGCTGATCGAAGTCCTCGCGCGGCAGCCGCAGCAGCGTGGTGTGCCGAGCCGCCTTCACCGTCGCGGTGGCAGGCGTCTTCTGGAGCAGGGAGATCTCTCCGAAGAGCTCCCCCTCCTTGAGCCGCGTCAGCAGGTGGCCGTCCTTGTGGACCTCCACTTCGCCGGACAGGACGACGTAGAGGCCATCCGTCGCGGCGCCATCGCGGATGATGACGTCATCGCGCTCGACGTCGCGCGCGCGGAAGCGCTCCACCAGGCCACGGCGGTCCTTCCGGCTGAACGGACGGAACAGCGCCGAGCCATTCATGACGTTCACGAGCAGGCGCTCGCGGCAGAACTTCTTGAGGGCCTGGGCAACCTGCGGATAGCTCCGCGACAGCTCCGCGAGCACGGACGCGGAGATCTCCAGGAGCTGCGTGTCCTCGGAGGCGCCCTCGACCGAAGCCGTGCGAGGCGCGCCGGAGAGCAGCGCCATCTCGCCGAAGAAGGTGCCGCCTTCGAGGGTGGCCAGCACGTCGCGACGACCGGAGTCCTCCCGGAAGACGCGCACGCTGCCCTCGCAGATGACGTAGAAGGCGTCGCCCAGGCTGCCCTGCTCGATGATGCGCTCGCCCGCGACGAGCCGGCGCAGCGGACACCGCTCGAACAGCGCGATGAACGCCTCGCGAGGCAGGTCCGAGAACAGCGGGATGGTGGGCAGCGCTTCCAGATCCGGAGACTCGGCGCCGAGTTCCTCCGTGAGCGGATAGGCCTCTTCCTCCACGGCGACCTCAACCGCCTGAGCCTCGCTGCCCGCGCGCGCGGCCAGCTCCACCGCGTGCAGAAGCGAGTCCGCCTCCAGCTCCAGCTCCGTGAACGACGAGACCACCACGGAGGGACGCGCGGGCGCGCTCACGGGCTCCGGGGTCCGAGGCGTGGACTCCGCCCGGCGAGGCCGCATTCCGGGAGGAGCCGCGGCGGGAGCGCGCGCCACGGCGGGCTCCGATGCTGACGTCGCGGTGTGCATGGGCGCCGCAAGCGCAGTCCACCGAGTCGACGCGCCACCCGGCGCAGGCCCCGTGCCAGGAGCGACTTCGGTCCGCGCCGCGCCCTCCGCGTGAGCCCCCGCCCCATCGGGCGCGGCGACCGCGGACCAAGCCGAGGCGTCAGCGCTCGGTCCCGCCGCAGGACGAACGGCCGCACCCATCGGCACGGCCGGAGCACTGTCCGCGAGCGCGCCGGAGTCGGCCCGACGAACAGCGCCCCCAAGCGCGGCGCCTTCATTTCGAGGCGCGCCATCGGACCGACCACCGGCCTCGGGCGCACGACCTGCGCTGCGCGGAGACAGCCCCGGGGGCAGTGCCCGCGTGTCCACGGGCGCAGGGGCGTCCGCTGGGAAGATCTCCACGCCCGTGACATCCGCGGGCTCGACCTCCACTTCGACCGTCACCACGACCGAGTCAGGCTCGACGCCCCCCGTCGGCCGGACCAGCTCGAGCGGCAGCTCGTCCGAGAGGTCCACGGGCTCGCCCGCAGCGTCCAGCGACACCGGCGCGGGACGCCGAGACGACAGCGGGACGGGAAGCTCCGGCCCTACCGCGGTCGCGGCGGCGGGTGGTGGACCGTCAGACCTCCGGGCACGCGGCGAGGCAGGCGTGCCTCGGCGCGCATAGAGGTCCGCGAGCATCTGCTGGACACCGCTGTGCTGCGGATCCAGCTCGAGGATCAGCTTGCTGGCTGCGATGGCTCGTGGAAGGAAACCCTCGCGCGCGAAGCCCTCCGCGGCGGATTGATACGCGGCGATGGCTCGCACGCGCTGGCCCGCCTTGGACCACGCATCCCCCAGGCGCAGGCGCGACTGGTGGTCCTTCGGATCGGCCCGGCAGTACTCGTCGTACAGCTCCGCGGCCTTGGAAAAGCGCCCCTTGGTGAAGGCCTCGCTGGCCTTGTCCTTGAGCTGGCGCAGTTCCATCTAGTGAGCCCCCTCGGAAGCAGTGCCTCCCTTGGCGAGCGCCGCTCCCACGGACTCGCGGACCGAGCGGAAGTAGTCGCCCTTGAGCGCATCGAGCGGCTCACTCTGCGGCCCGCCGCCAATCTCCTTGAGCGCTCGGGCCGCCGCCGCGCGAATCTCGGGGAGGTCGTGGTACAGGTCGCGAGCCACGGCATCCGCCGCGCGCGGATCCCCAATCGCGCCCAGCGCGAGCAGCACATCCCGGCGCGCCACGCTGTTCGTCTCGTCCAGCGCCTTGAGCAGCGTGGGCACCGCGTCCTTGGCGGGGATTCGCCCCAGCAGCGACGCCGCCAGCGCGGCCTCGGGGCCCCCTTCGCGAACCACGGCCTGAAGTGACTCGGAGGCCGCGGGGGGCACCGTCGCGCTGTGCGACAGCGCATCCAGCACGAGGAGCTTCTCGCCGCCCATCTTCGGCAGCGCCTCGACCAGGGCGTCCCGGCCCGGCTCGGCCTGCTCGGAGAGCGCCTCGGCGAGCGCCTTCTGGAGGTCTCGGTCCGGCTCCAGGAGCGCGGACTTCGCCAGCGCCACACCCTCGGGGCCCAGGTGCGTCAGCCCCACCAGCGCCGCGGTACGCAGCGTGGTGCTGGAGTCGTTCGCGTAGCCCGTCAGAAGCTCCAGCGCCCCGGGCGCCTTCAGCTCGCCCAACGCGCCCAGGAGGCTCGCCAAGGGAACCAGGCGCGCCGGCTCCACGTCGTCGCAAAGCTCCGAGGGCGCGCGAGGCGCAACCACTTCCCGCCCCGCCGCACGAGCCCGCGCCGCGTTGAGCGCGCGGATCCGATCGAACAACTGCGTGTGACGGGCCGCTCGCCCATCTTCGCTCCCGCGTCCCGGGGCAGCGGGTCCATCCGGATCGAAGCCCGGGCCGTACTGGCGCGGCAGCGCATCCGACACCCAGTCCGCGCGCAGCGCCGCGAGCCCCTTCACTTCCTGTTCGTACAGCTTCTGGAGCGCGGGAACGACCGAGGCATCCCCCACGGCCGCCACGGCCTCCACCGCGAGCCCACGCAGGCCCGCATCAGACTGGTTCAGCCAGGGGGTGACCTTGGGAAGCAGCGCCTGCGCGGAAGGCCCCAGGCCCATGATGGCCTGGAGTCCCGTGGCCGCGGTGGTGGCCCGCGAGAGGCGATCCGCGATGGGCTCCGCGGGGCATCCGCCGCGCTGGCGCATGGCCCGGCCAGAGGACAGGGCCTCGGCGCGAGCACCGTCGAGCGCAATGGCACACAGCGCCGCGTCGGTCGCGGGCGTGCGCGGGAAGGACAGGATCGCGTCCGTGGCCTGAGGGCTCACGGCGCTCTTCTCCATCGCCACGGCCTGGAGGCGCGGCGCGATGGCCGGGTCCTGCAACTTCATCAACGCGATGAGCGCGGACTCGCGCAGCTCCGGGAAGCTCTCGTCGAGCAGCAGACCGATGGGACCGACAGCGGCCTTGTCTCCCGCGTCGCCCAGGCCCCGGACCGCGGCGGCGGCGAGGATGACCTGGCTGTCGCGCACGAGCGGCAGGAGGCGATTGACGGCCTCGGCGCGTCCACTCTTGCCCAGCTCTTCAGCCGCGCCCACGCGCTCGGGCAGCGCGCCCTCGGTCAGGGCAAGGAGGTTGCGATCCCAGAGGCCCTTGGACTCGGCGGCGACGACCTCGGCCATCGCGCCTGGAACGTTCGCGCTCTTGAGGGCCTGGACGATGACCTGCCGCGTGGCCCGGCCGCGCCGACCGTACTGAAGCTTGAGGTAGCCCTTGGCCTTGTCGTTCTTGACCTTGGCGAGCGCCATGGCGGCGCGACCCTGGACATCCTCGTCGGGGTCCTCCAGCAGCTCGCCGAGCAGATCGACGACGCGAGGATCCTGACTCTCTCCCAGCGCGACAGCGGCCTCGCCGCGCACGATGGCGGCGAGGTCCTTGGCCGCGCGGGTGAAGAGGACGAGGTCATCCGCGTTGCCTTGGGTGGCCAGCTTCTTCACCGCCGCGGCGCGAATCTCCGGGCGAGGGCTCTGGATATCAGCCAGGAGCTGGTCCCGGCTGCCGTTGCACCCGAGGACCAGTGCCATTGCGAGAATGAGGGGGCGCGCGCCGGTTCGCATCGATCTCCGAGGAGGCAGACGGTGGAGTATGCGGCCGGGGTTATATCAACGCGCCCCCGAGCCGCCCACTGGGGGCGGCTCTTCCCTACCCGACTCAGGAGGGACGGCGAGGCCCACGCGACGGCGGACGGCCGGCACCCCCACGAGGAGGCTTGGACCCGAAGTCGTCCGACGCGCCCCGACGTGAGCCCGCCTTCACGACGCGCTCCTGCGGACGTCCAGAGGCGTCATACGGCGCCCACGAACGCCCCTCGGAGCCACCAGAGCGAGGTCCACGCCCACGCGGCGCGCGATCCTCACCGGCGGGCTTCCACTCGCGCCGCTCCGGACGACCCGCGGGCTTGCCGGCCCCGAAGCCACCCCGAGCCCCACCCGGGGAGCGAGGGGCGCGACCACCCCCCTCGTCACCCCCGAAGCGCTCCCGAGAAGCCCCCGCCGGCTTGCCCGCGCCGAAGCGCGACCCGCCACGAGCGCCGCCCTCGGAACCGCCGAAGCGCCCCCGAGGAGCCCCGGCCGGCTTGCCCGCGCCGAAGCGCGAACCGCCACGAGCACCGCCCTCGGAAGCACCGAAGCGCGAACCCCCACGCGCGCCACCTTCATCGCCGCCGAAGCGCCCGCGAGGAGCCCCCGCCGGCTTGCCCGCGCCGAAGCGCGACCCGCCACGAGCGCCGCCCTCGGAACCGCCGAAGCGCCCCCGAGGAGCCCCGGCCGGCTTGCCCGCGCCGAAGCGCGAACCGCCACGAGCACCGCCCTCGGAAGCACCGAAGCGCGAACCACCACGGGCGCCACCTTCATCGCCGCCGAAGCGCCCGCGAGGAGCACCCGCCGGCTTGCCCGCGCCGAAGCGCGAACCGCCACGAGCGCCGCCCTCGGAACCACCGAAGCGCGAGCCGCCACGAGCACCGCCGTCGGAAGCACCGAAGCGCGACCCACCACGGGCGCCCCCTTCATCGCCGCCGAAGCGCCCGCGAGGAGCCCCCGCCGGCGTGCCCGCGCCGAAGCGAGAGCCGCCACGGGCCCCCCCCTCGTCACCACCGAAGCGCCCCCGAGGAGCACCCGCCGGCTTGCCCGCGCCGAAGCGCGAACCGCCACGAGCGCCACCCTCGGAGCCACCGAAGCGCGAACCACCACGGGCGCCCCCCTCATCGCCGCCGAAGCGGCCACGAGGAGCACCCGCCGGCTTGCCCGCGCCGAAGCGAGAGCCGCCACGAGCACCACCTTCGGAACCACCGAAGCGAGAGCCGCCACGGGCCCCCCCCTCGTCACCACCGAAGCGCCCCCGAGGAGCACCCGCCGGCTTGCCCGCGCCGACGCGCGAACCACCACGAGCGCCACCCTCGGCAGCACCGAAGCGAGAGCCGCCGCGGGCTCCGCCCTCGTCACCGCCGAAGCGCCCCCGAGGAGCACCCGCCGGCTTGCCCGCGCCGACGCGCGAACCACCACGAGCGCCACCCTCGGCAGCACCGAAGCGAGAGCCGCCGCGGGCTCCGCCCTCGTCACCGCCGAAGCGCCCCCGAGGAGCACCCGCCGGCTTGCCCGCGCCGAAGCGCGAACCGCCACGAGCACCGCCCTCGGAAGCACCGAAGCGAGAGCCGCCACGGGCCCCACCCTCGTCACCACCGAAGCGGCCCCGAGGAGCACCCGCCGGCTTGCCCGCGCCGAAGCGCGAACCGCCACGAGCGCCACCCTCGGAACCACCGAAGCGCGAACCACCACGGGCGCCCCCCTCATCGCCGCCGAAGCGGCCACGAGGAGCACCCGCCGGCTTGCCCGCGCCGAAGCGAGAGCCGCCACGAGCACCACCTTCGGAACCACCGAAGCGAGAGCCGCCACGGGCCCCCCCCTCGTCACCACCGAAGCGCCCCCGAGGAGCACCCGCCGGCTTGCCCGCGCCGAAGCGCGAACCGCCACGAGCACCGCCCTCGGAAGCACCGAAGCGAGAGCCGCCACGGGCCCCACCCTCGTCACCACCGAAGCGGCCCCGAGGAGCACCCGCCGGCTTGCCCGCGCCGAAGCGCGAACCGCCACGAGCGCCACCCTCGGAAGCACCGAAGCGAGAGCCGCCACGGGCTCCGCCCTCGTCACCACCGAAGCGCCCCCGAGGAGCACCCGCCGGCTTGCCCGCGCCGAAGCGCGAACCGCCACGAGCGCCACCTTCGTCACCGCCGAAGCGCGAGCCGCCGCGAGCCCCGCCCTCGTCACCGCCGAAACGACCGCGAGGCGCCCCAGCCGGCTTGCCCGCACCGAAGCGAGAAGCGCCGCGCGCTCCGCCCTCGGATCCACCGAAGCGAGAACCACCGCGAGCCCCACCTTCATCACCACCGAAACGGCCGCGCGGGGCACCCGCCGGCTTGCCCGCGCCGAAGCGAGAAGCGCCGCGCGCTCCGCCCTCATCACCGCCGAAGCGGCCCCGAGGTGCACCGGCCGGCTTGCCCGCACCGAAGCGAGAAGCGCCGCGCGCTCCGCCCTCGGATCCACCGAAGCGAGAACCACCGCGAGCCCCACCTTCATCACCACCGAAACGGCCGCGCGGGGCACCCGCCGGCTTGCCCGCGCCGAAGCGAGAAGCGCCGCGCGCTCCGCCCTCATCACCGCCGAAGCGGCCCCGAGGTGCACCGGCCGGCTTGCCCGCACCGAAGCGAGAAGCGCCGCGCGCTCCGCCCTCGGATCCACCGAAGCGAGAACCACCGCGAGCCCCACCTTCATCACCACCGAAACGGCCGCGCGGGGCACCCGCCGGCTTGCCCGCGCCGAAGCGAGAAGCGCCGCGCGCTCCGCCCTCATCACCGCCGAAGCGGCCCCGAGGTGCACCGGCCGGCTTGCCCGCACCGAAGCGAGAAGCGCCGCGCGCTCCGCCCTCGGATCCACCGAAGCGGCCGCCACGAGCCCCACCCTCGTCACCGCCGAAACGGCCCCGAGGAGCACCCGCCGACTTGCCCGCACCGCCACGAGCCTCGCCCGCCGGCTTCCACTCACGCCGCTCGGGACGACCCTCGTCGGACGACGGAGCCTCGGCCGCGTCGTCATCTTCCTTCCAGCCACGACGCGCGGGCCGCTCACCCGCCTCGGCATCGCGCGAACGCGACGCGAACCGCGCCGGGCGCGTGCCGCCATCCATCACCGGCTTCCGCTCGCTGCGCTCCGACCGCTCGCCACCCGCGGACTTTCGGGCGCGCGGCGCGCTCGTCTCGGCGGCCTTGCGCTTGGGCGCGGGAGCCTCGTCATCCATCGACAGCTCCTCGTCATCCTCCATGCCCTCGAAGCCCGGCGCCGAGCGCCCATGGCGCCGAGGCGGCAGCTTCAGCGAAACGTCCGGCGGAGTGACCGTTCCATCCGCGACGCCCTGGAGGAACTTCACTTCCTGCGCCGACAGCGGGCGCAGCGCACCGGGGCGCAGCCCCTCCACCTGGATGCCCGCGTAGGCCGGGCGGAACAGGCGAACGACAGGGTGCCCCACCGCCGCGCACAGGCGCTTGATGAGGTGCGGCCGCCCCTCGGCGACCACCAGCTTGAGCCACGTGTTGCGCTCGGCCCGCTCGAAGACATCCACGGACACCGGCGTGGCCATGCCGTCCTCGAGCCGCACGCCGCCGCGCAGCTTGTCGAGCGTGGCCGCGTCCGGGACGCCCTTCACCTTCGCCAGGTACGTGCGAGGCACCTGGAAGCTGGGGTGCGTGAGCTTGTGCGCCAGCGCGCCGTCATCCGTGAAGAGCAGCGCTCCCTCGGCGTCGTAGTCCAGACGCCCCACCGGGAACAGCCGCTTGCCCGTCTCCTCGACGTAGCCGGCCACCGTGGGACGGCCCTGCGGATCCGACAGCGTCGTCACGACGCCCACGGGCTTGTACAGCAGGAAGTAGGAAGTCTCCTCAGGCGGCGTGGCGAGCTTGCCATCCACCGCGACCAGGTCCGTTCCGGGCTCCACCCGGCTGCCCAGCTCCGTCACCGTCTTGTTGTTCACCGTCACCCGGCCAGCGGTGATGAGTTCTTCTGCGTGCCGGCGCGAAGCCACTCCCGCGCGAGCCAGATACTTCTGCAAACGTTCCGCCGCCATACTTCCCCTTCTTCCATTGCTGCCCGTCACTCGGGCTTGGGCCCCTCGGTGCCGCCCGTCTCGGGCGGTGGGGGCGCGTCTAGGACACTGGAGCTCACCTTCTGAGTCCGCTCCGCTGCGGCCATGGCTTCCTCCAGTTCCTCGAGCGCGGCCTCGCTGGCCGCCGCGCTCTTCTCCATCCGCTTCGTGAAGCCTGGATCCGCCAGGACTTCCACTGTACCCGCAGCCACCGGAACCGGCTGCGTCTCCTTCTCGACGATCTCTCGGTGCTCCTGCGTGAGCTCATGGAACTCACGCAGCGTCGGGAGCGCCGACAGGTCCTTCAGCGCGAAGAACTCCAGGAATTCGCGCGTCGTGCCGTACAAAATGGGCCGCCCCACTTCCTCGCGCTTGCCGAGGATCTTCACCAGCTTGCGGTCCATGAGGGCCTTCAGCACGGCGCCGCAATCCACGCCACGTATTTCCTCCAACTCGGGGCGAGTGACGGGCTGGCGGTAGGCGATGATGGCCAGGGTCTCGACCGCGGCGCGGGTGAGCCGCTGCGGTTTGACCCGCAGGTAGCGGCGCACATACTCGGCCGAGTGGGGGTCCGTCCGGAACTGCCACCCGCCTGCCACCTCGTACAGCACGATGCCGCTGATGCCGTCGCGGTGGATGCCGGAGAGCTGGTTGAGCGCCTCGGCGATGAGCTCCCGGGTGATGCCCGTCGCCTGGTACAGCTCGTCCACGGACAGGGGGCGCTCGGCCACGAAGAGCACGCTCTCGATGACCGTCCGGACGCGATCCCCGGACAGCCCCCGGCTCTTCGAGACCATCTTCTCGAACGAGGTCTGGAGGTCTGGGGCGGAGTCCTCCGAGTCCTCTTCGATGGCCGCGGCCTCCACCTCGTCCAGGTCGCTGTCCGCGGGGCCAGGGCCGGTGACGGCGGCGATCTCCTCCTCGGAGAACTGCCCCGGGCCTCCGGGGGTACCAGGCGCGGGCATCTCGTCGTCGGGACCGTTGCTACCGGTAGTCACTCTCGTCGACCTCCGTGGGGACCAGCCGCTCCAGGGCATCCCCATTGGGCATCAGCAGGATGGGGCCCAATGGCTCCTCCTGGTACACCTTGATGAGGCGTCGTTTCACCATTTCCAGGATGCCGATGAAGGTGATGATCACCTCCTGCCGGCTGGTCTGCTCGGAGAACAGGCTCTCGAACGTCGCCTGCTCGCTCTTCCGCAGGTGCTCCGCCACCCGGAGGATGGCCTCGGACAGGCTGACCCGCTCGAGCACCACCTCGTGCTGCACCTTGGGGGTCAGCCGCTCGAGCACCCGGTCCAGCGCCTCGATGAGCTTGAGGACCGAGAACTCCTGGAGGCCCACCTCCTCCTCGGGGATGGGCACCGCCTCCACCGGGACGCTCCGGGCGAAGACGTCACGGCCGAGCAGGTCCTGCATGGACAGGTGCTCGGCCGCATCCTTGTACTTCTGATACTCCAGCAGGCGGCGGACCAGCTCGGCGCGCGGATCCTGCGCCTCCTCCACCGCCGCCAGCGCCTCGGCCCCCTCGGGCACCGCCGCCGCATCCTGACGCGGCAAGAGCATGCGGCTCTTGAGGTGCGCCAGGGTGGCCGCCATCACCAGGAACTCCCCGGCAATGTCCAGATTGACCTCCCGCATCCGCTCCAAGTACTCGAGATACTTCTCGGTAATGAGCGCCAGGGGGATGTCGAAGATGTCGACCCGGTGCTCCTTGATCAGGTGGAGCAACAGGTCGAGCGGGCCCTCGAAGTTGGGCAGCGCGACCCGGAAGGCATCTCCGGGAGTGCGCGGCCCATCCCCGTCACGCGGGAAGTCATCGGGCGGCGGCGCGTGGCGACCTTCACTCACCGGACGATGTCCTTCGCTGCGGGTTCGAGGTGGATTCGGGTCGTCATCGCGCACAAGCCCGAAAAACCGGCCTCTGGCGCGAGCCGGGGGGGACACACCTCCTTAACAGTGCCTCCCAGGGGGGTCAAAGAAACTGACAGGAACAAACGTTCAGGGGATTCCCACTGCCCGTCGCACCTGCGTCATGAGGCGACTGGCTTCGTGGCGGGCGCGGTTGGCGCCGTCCTGGAGGATGCGCTCGACCTCGGCGGGGTCGGCCACCAGCTCGGCGTAGCGCTTGCGGGCCGGGCCGAAGACGGTGTGGTAGGCCTCCAGGAGCTTCTTCTTGTAGTCGCCGTAGCCCTTGCCGCCCGCCTTCCAGGTGGCGTCCACCTCGGCGAACTCGGACTCGGGCAGCATCAGCTTGAGCAAGTCGTAGAGCGGGCTGTCCTGGGTGGGCTTGGGCGCGTCCACCGCGGTCGAGTCCGTCTTGATGGACATGATCCGCTTCTTGATCTCCTTCTCGTCCCCGAACAGCTCGATGGTGTTGCCGTACGATTTGGACATCTTCTGTCCGTCGACGCCCGGCACGGTGGCGGTGGACTCCTGCACGCGGGCCGCCGGCAGCTTGAGCAGGCCGGGCGCGTGTCCGCGCTCCTTGCCATCGGGGTCCGCCGGGTCGTAGCCGGGGACGTACTGGGTATTGAACTTCACGGCCCAGTCGCGGGCGAACTCGATGTGCTGGATCTGATCCTTGCCCACCGGCACCACGTCCGTGCTGTAGAGCAGGATGTCCGCCGCCATGAGGACCGGATAGGCGAACAGGCCGAAGTCCGGGCTGAAGCCCTTGGCCACCTTGTCCTTGTAGCTGTGGGCGCGCTCCAGGTGCGCATGGGGCACCACGGTCCCAAGGATCCAGTTGAGCTCGAGGACCTCCTTCACGTCACTCTGGCGGAAGAGCACGGCCTTCTTCGGGTCCAGCCCCAGGGACAGGTAGGCCAGGGCGGCCTCGCGGGTCAGGTCCAGCGCGAGCTTGGGATCGCGCACTGTGTTGAGCGCGTGGAGGTTGGCGATGAAGAAGTACGCCTCGCCCTCCTCCTGGAGCTGCACGAACTGGCGGATGGCCCCGTAGTAGTTGCCGATATGCAGCCGTCCGGACGACTGCACGCCTGAGAGAATCCGCATGGCGATACCAATAGTGAGGTGACGGGTGGACGACGAGGCTGGTTCGCACACCCGCCGCCCCCCTGCAACCTTCCGGTCACCCTGCCCGAGCGGCCCGCGCGTCCCCAGGGCGAGCACGACCCGGGCTGGAATTTGGTGGCGAGACCGAAAAACACCTGCAATTTCGGACACTTGAGACACCTCAGGGTTAGGAGTTACCCTGACACCTCTCCCATCGACCAACCCACCTCAGAAGGAGTCCGCGGATGGAACCATTCACGGGAAGCCTGTCGAGCTACCGGCTGCAGATGGTGATGCCACCGCTGTTCACGGCCGAGAAGCTGGAGGGGACGCTCCGGGTCGAGCGAGGGGCCGTCCGCCGCCAGTTCTTCATCAAGGACGGCTTCCTGGTGGGCGAGAGTTCGACGGATCCACGCGAGCACCTGGCGCAGGTGCTGGTCCACCTGCGAATCCTGGATGCGCCGCGCGCGGCGGCGGCGTTCGAGGCAGCCGAGAGCGCGGGCATGCCCTACGGCACGTTCCTGGTGCAGCGCTGCTTCGTGGAGCTGCCTCGGCTGCTGGAGGCCATGGAGCACAAGGCCCGCGAGGCCCTCTTCGACTGCTACGACTGGGAGTCGGGCGAGGTGGAGTTCACGCCAGGGCTCCCGCTGTCGGCGCGAGCCATCGGGCTGCGCCTGCCGCTGGCCACGCTGCACCGGGACGCCGTCTCACGCCTGCGCGAGTGGGGCGTGTTCCGGGAGATCTTCCCCCGGCTGGACGTGACGTTCCGCGTGTTCCGCGAGTTCGCCGTCGAGACGTTCTCCGAGGAGGAGGACGTGCTGTTGGATCTGGCCGCGGGAGGCGCGACGCTGGGCGAGCTGCTGGCCAGCGCCCGCGAGGCCCCGCTGTTCGCGGCACGCTGGGTCCTGCACTTGTACCGGCGAGGCGCGCTGGCGCCACAGCGTCCCAAGGGGCCGCGCGTGGGTGAGTCCGCCGAGTTCGCCGAGCTGCTTGGACTGGTGCGCGCGTTCCTGTCGTCGGGGAAGTTCGACCACGCCGTGGCGCTCGCCGCGCAGATCCTGGAGCGCGGGCCGGTGCCCGAGGCCCATGCCCTGTATCGCGAGGCGGAGATCCGACTGACGCTGGCCTTGAGCGACGAGCTGTTCGCCTTGGACGGGCGTCTGGTGTTCGAGCCCATCCCTCGCCCGACCCCGTCCGAGCTGACGGCGGATGATCTGTATCTCTACTCCAAGCTGCGAGGCAGCCGGAGCATCCGGCAAGCGCTGCGCACCGCCGCGATGGGCGAGTTGGCGGCATCGCGCTCGGTGCATCGACTCATGGCCTGCGGGCTCATCCACGTCGCACCGCTCTCCGGTGAGGCCAGCCGAGGCGCCCCGCGGCGCACGACGACCGAGCCCTTTGGAATCCCGTTGGCGAAGTCGGGAACATAAAGACAGACAACAAAGACAGACATCACCATCCGCCCCTGCCAACAAACACAATCACAGACAAAAGACAGGCCGACCCGACGGGTCGCGCGAATTTATTTATCTGTGACTGATGTTTGACATTGATTGTGCCGTGGGCCGCCCCGCTCAAGATCGTCGAAGAAATCACTGAACATCCAGCCATGTAGGCATGGCACCTCCTGCACGTTCCAGATTTCGGGCCCATGGGCGAGAGTTCCTGCCGGCGGGCAACCTCACCTCGCGGAGAAATGCCTGAACATCCGACCATGTAGGCATGAGCATTCCAATCAGCGGCAAGAGGGCGAGTCGACGACGCGCAGGGCGCGCTCAAACACCGACCTGCCTCCTCACGCGACCTCACTGAACATCCAGCCATGTAGGCGTGACTGTTCCGACGCGGTCCGACTCAGCTCCCTGCCCTGCTGCGCTTGCGCGGCGGCTTCGGCGTGAAGGCATCGCTGCGCGGGTGGAACTCGTCGTACACGCTGCGCAACCGAGCGCTGTTCACGTGGGTGTAGATCTGCGTGGTCGCAAGGTCCGCGTGGCCGAGCATCTGCTGCACAGCCCGGAGGTCCGCTCCGCGCTCCACGAGGTGGGTGGCGAACGAGTGGCGCAGCTTGTGCGGTGACAGGGGCTTCCGGATGCCCACCTTGAGCGCGTAGCGCTTCAACAGCTTCCAGAACCCCTGTCGCGTGAAGCCGCTGCCACGAGGCGTGACGAACAGCGCGTCCGCGACCCGCTTTCCCAGCAGCGCCGGGCGCGACGCGGCCAGGTACTCCTGGACCTTCTCGATGGCCACGCGGCCCAGGGGCACGATGCGCTCCTTGGAGCCCTTGCCCTTGGCCACCAGATAGCCCGCGGTGAGCTGGACCGCATTGAGCTCCAGGCCACACAGCTCGCTCACGCGCAGCCCGGTGGCGTAGAGGACCTCGATCATCGCCTTGTCCCGCAGCCCGGTCGCCGTCCGCTCGTCGGGGGCGGACAGGAGCAGCTCCACCTCCTCCACGGTGAGGAAGGACGGCAGCTTCCGAGGCGAGCGCGGCGTGTCCACGTCCTCGGTCGGGTCCTTCTCGGCCAGCCGCTCGGCGACGAGGAAGCGATGGAAGACGCGCAGCGCGGCCAGATGGCGCGCCTGACTCCTGCGGCCCAGCCCCCGTCGGCCCAGCGTCACCAGGTGCGCGAGGACATCCTCCTGCGTGGCGCGAGTCGCGTCGGCGACGCCGCGCGAGCGCAGGTCCTCGAAGTAGACCGTGAGGTCCGCCGCGTAGGCGTCCACCGTCTTCCCCGACAGGCCCCGCTCCGCGCGGATGAAGGCGATGAACGCATCGAGCAGCCCTTCCATGCCGCGCAGGCTACCGGAGGCGGCGGTCAGGGCAACCCGTCAGTTTCGGCCCTCGAAAGGGCCTCGCGAGGCTCAGCGAGGCTCGGCGGGACTCGCGGCGTGGGCGCGCTCCAGCGCCTCCACCACCCAGGGCCACCCCACCAGGATGTTGCCAGGAGAGCGCAGGCAGGCGTCCGCCACGGCCAGCACCTCCTCCGGACGCGACCGCACGGCCAGCGCCAGGTGCCGGCCCAGGAACGGGTGCGGCAGGTAGCTGAGGTTGTGGTGGCGCACCGGCGCCCATTGCAGCGTGGGACGCCCGGTCCACCGCTCGACGGCGTACGCCAGAGCCTGCGCCAGGACCTCCAGCGCATACAGTGGGAGCCGGAAGGCGCAGGTCAGGAATGTCACCAACGCGCTCGCGGCCACCGCGCCCGCGAACGACACCGACGAAGCCCCGCTCCACACGAGCATCGGCACCAGGCTCGTGGCGATGGCCGCCACCTGGACGCGGCGCACGGACGGCCCGCGCCCCGTCATCAGCCCGCCGATGCTGCCCGACGCGAGCCCCGAGACGACCCCCAGGCACACGCCCACGGCCACCCCAGCGGCCCCACCCAGCTCCGGCCCGAACGCGCCACCCGCCTTGGCGTGGAGCCCGATCAACATGGACAGGCTCGCGAGCGAGCCGAGCAGCACGCCCGACGCCAGCCCCGACACCAGGGCGATCAACAACCCCACCGTGGAGCAGAACACCGCCGAGGCGATCCACCCGCCCGCCAGCGGAACCCCCGCCGCGCGCAGCATCAGCCCCGAGAAGGCCGTCATGCCCGGCGACATCACCACGAGCAGCAACAAGAGCCGGCGGACATAGGCACCCGCGGCGCGGCCTCCCTCGGACTGCTCACGCCAGAGCTGGCCGATGCGACCTCCGGGAACTCGGATTCCAGCGGACCTCAGCCGGTAATGCAGATCCACCGGGCGCAACAACAACAGCACCAGCAAGGCAAACGCACCGGGCACCCGCTCTGGCACGTCGGCTTGCCGTGACTGACTTCCCCCCTGATCCAAGCATCCCCCCCTAAGGTTTGGGTTCAGGACTCCAGACTACCCTTGCCTTGCCGGAGGATTTCAAGTGCATCGCCCATGAGTGAAATCACCGTGGACGGCTCGTTCAATGTCACGCCACCGTCCAGGATGAGATCGAGCCCATGGCCAAGGGATGTCTTGATGTCACGCGCGACCGTGAGGGGCTCACCCTCCGTGTTGGTGGCGGACGTCGTGACGAGCGGGCGCCCCAAGGCCTTGGCCAGCTCGCGCGGCAGAGTGAGATCCGGCACACGGATGCCCACCTGCTTCTGCTTCGTCATCATGATTTCTGGCACCAACCGTGTGGCTTCCAGCACGAACGTGAAGGCTCCCGGTGTGAGTCCTTTCATCGTCCGGTACGCGAAGTTGCTCACATGGGCATAGCGCGCCACGTCCGAGAGATCCGGACACAGAATGGACAAGGGTTTCTTCTTGTCGCGCCCCTTGAGTTGGTAAAGCCGCTCGATGCCCTTCTTCGAGGTCAAATCACACCCCAGGGCGTAATACGTGTCGGTGGGATAGGCGAGCAGTCCGCCCTTCTCCAACACTTCCACGGCCCGGGCCACATGGCGTGGCGAGGGATGCTTCAGGTCCACCTCGAGGATGGGTGCGGACATGGCGTGACAGGGCCTCCGAGCGTCGATGACGCGGCGCCCTGAAAGCCTATGCGCTTTCCGTTCCCTCGTCCGCGCGGATCTCTCCACTGGCGGACAGCGCACGACGCGTGAGCACCGGGCCCACCAGCTCGTGTGCGGTAATCATCGCGACGATGAGCACCTCGACCTGGGGACCGAACGACGGGAACGTCTTGGTCACCAGTGCCGCCAGGCCAAACGTCACGCCCGCCTGGGAAATGAGGCCCATCCACAGGTAGCGCTTGAGGCGCGCGTCATCCGCGGGCGCGAAGCGGCGACACGCCAGCCAGATGGCCAGCGCGCGCAAGCCCACGAGCAACACGGCCGCCGGCCCCACTGTCACCAGCGAGTCCAGCTTCAGCCCCGCGCCCGCCGCGGCGAAGAACAGCGCGAACACCGGCAGGCCCGCGCGCTGGATGGCCTGATGGATGCGCGCGCCCTCGCGCTCGTCCAGGTTGGCGATGATCGCCCCGGCCGCCAGCGAGATGAGCAGCGGAGACAGGTGCAGCCGCGCGCCCCCTTCCGCGGACGCGAACGAGAGGCCCACCAGGAACAGCGGCAGCTCGCGGTTGACGCCACGCATGTACAACAGCATCGCGATGGCGAGCAGCGCGCCCACGCCCACCGAGCCGAACAGCTCCCAGCCCACGCCGCCCAGGAGCGCGCCGAGGTCCAACCCACCGCCAAAGCTGGCCCGCGTCAGTCCCGCCGCCAGCGCGAAGGCCACCATGACGAACAGGTCGCCGATGATGACGAGCGCCATGAGGAACTCGGTGAAGGAGCCGCGCGCGGAGGTCTCCTGGACGATGGCGATGGTGACCGTGGGCGAGAACGACACGACCACCGTGGCCACCAACGCGCTGACCGCCATGGCCTGCGGCATCGTCATGGGCGTGAGGAAAGGCAGCACGGGCTTGAGGGCCACCATCGTCGCGAAGCAGACGCAGAACGTGATGCCGCACACCGTGGCGCAGAGGATGGCCACGCGCGCGCCCACGCGCCGCAGCAATCCCATGTGCAGCTCGGTGCCTGCCACCAGCGCGATGAGGCTCACCGCCAGCCCCTTCACCAGCTCCAAGCCCTTCACGCCCGCGCCCGGGATGAACCCCAGCGCATACGGCCCCACGGCTACGCCCACCAGCAGGTAGCCCGTGAGGCGCGGCAGGCCGAGCCCCTTGGCCACCTTGCCCGCGAACAGGCCGCACAGGAGCAGCGCCCCCGCGGCGAGCAGCACCGGCGTCCCCGCGTCGGCGCGCAGCCCCCGC
This sequence comes from Myxococcaceae bacterium JPH2, assembly GCA_016458225.1. NCBI lineage: Bacteria > Pseudomonadati > Myxococcota > Myxococcia > Myxococcales > Myxococcaceae > Myxococcaceae bacterium JPH2. The sequence goes on from JAEMGR010000009.1 coordinate 75,508, forward strand.
GCCTGCGTGATTCCCGCGAGCAGCACCATCAACAGGCCCAGCCGGAAGACGGACCCCGTCATGCCGCCACCCCTTCCCCACCCGCGCCCGGAGACGCGGGAGCGCCCTTCACCGCGCGAGGCGGCGCCACCTGCCGGAAGGCGCGATGCGCGAGCATCTCGTTGACCACCGCGCCCACCGCCACCACGTCGAAGACGCGTTGGGACAGCGTTCCAGGGACCAGCAAGGAGAAGTCAGCGACGAGGCACAGCGCCAAACCGCCCTGAGAGATGAGCGCGTTGCCCAGCTTCGGCGGCAGATCCAACAGCCCCACCGTAAGGCGCTGCGCCAGCTTGCCGCCCAGCATCTTCCCCATGAACCGCAGCACCACGAACGCGGGCAGGAGCGCCCAGGCCTGCCAGTCCCGTGCGTGCAGCTGACACCCGACCAGGAACACCAACACCAGATACGAGGGCCGCTCCACCCGCCCCAGCGCGCGAGACACGCGGTCCACCGCGCGGCCCCCTACCAGCGCGAGCGTGGCGCCACACGCCACCCCCGCCAGCAGCGGCGATACGCGCAGGTACGCCGCCGCGCCGCCCACCAGCGCCACCATGCCCAGCGTCACCGTGGTCAGCTCAGCCGGGTCCTTCAGCGAGTACGTGAGGAACGCCAGCAGCGCGCCGCACAGCACGCCGAGGAGCAACGCCAGCCCCACCAGCGCCACGCCCTCCGGCACGCTAGAGGCCGCGCCCAGCACCAACGCCAGCGCCAGCACGCCCAGGCCCACGGCATCGTCCATCATCGTGAGCAGCGCCACGCCCAGGCCGCGCGCGCGCTCCAGGCGCCCGCTGCGGTGGCCCAGCACCGCGAAGTGCCCGGAGGAGAGGCTCGCCGCCGCGCCGAGCAGCGCCGCCGCGCCCACCGCCGCCTGCGACGGGAAGTCCATCCACAGCAGCAGCGGCACCGACAGCGGCACCGCCACGAAGAAGAAGGCCGTGCCCGCATGCGCGAGCGCCGCCGCGTACACGGGCCGAGGCAACAGCCGCAGCACGCGGGGCTCCAGGTTGAGACCGAGGATGACCCCCGCGGTGCCCAGTCCCAGCGCCACCAGCGGGCGCAAGGACTCGAGGTTCACCGGCGTGAGGACCGCTACGCCAGACGGCCCCAGGAGCGTGCCGAAGACGAGGAACAGCAGTCCGCTGGCGGCGAGCTGCGCGAGCGCAGGGTGGCGCCCGGGATCAAGCAGCGCGCGGCTCGAAGCGAGCAGCGACAGCGCCGCGATGGCGAGGAAGACGAGCAGCGCTTGCACGCAACGTGCTTACAACGGACCGCCACGTCCGTCACGAACGACGGTGGGTGGGTGCCGCGAGTACCGGCAGGGCAACCAGCCGGCCCATGGGGGGATCGTCCGCATCCATCTCCAACTGGACGCGTTGGATCATCCGCTCCATCTCCTCCTGCGGCAACGCGGGCACCACGCTCACCAGCAGCACCCGGTCCTCATCCGCGCCGAGCGCCAGGCTGCGCAGCCCCGCGAAGATGGGCACCTCCGCGGACAGCGCCGCCGCGGCACTGCGAGCACGCACCACCAGCGGCTCCGGGATACCGAACTCCCGGAGCCGACGGATGGCCCGTTCAGTCGTCTCCACTGCCTCGAGGAACGTGATGACCAGGTACACGCGGTCCTCTTACCGCAAAGTCCGCGCGCCGTGTCGCCCCGTCACTCGTTGCCGCTGGGGCCAGTCGACTCCGGAGGAGCCGCTGGGGTCGCGCTTTCCTGCGACGCGGGCGCCGCCGCGCCTTCCTGTGCGGCCATCGCGGCGCGAGCCGCGCGCTTGCCCTCTTCGATGAGCTTCTTCACCTTCTGCCCACCCTTGCGGCCAATCTCCTCGTAGAAGTTCGGCCCTCGCGTCGCCTTCACGCGATCGCCGCCCTTCTTGCCGATCTCCTCGTAGAACTTCGCGCCGCGCTCGGCCTTCACGGTCTCGCCGCCCTTGCGGCCGATCTCCTCGTAGAAGGAGCGACCGCGCTCGGCCTTCACCGTCGCGCCGCCCTTGCGGCCGATGGTCTCGTAGAACTCACGACCTCGTTCGTTGCGGACCGTCTCGCCACCCTTTCGGCCCGCTTCGGCCACCGTCATGCTGCCCTTGTTGTCCTTGTCCGACATGTCGCCATCTCCTCTCGTTGCTGCCGTCCCCGGCCTCGCCTCGGCGCCCCTTGCCTGAAACCTTGGGACGGAAGCGCCCCGATGCAAGCAAGCTCCGTACACCGCCAGCCGTTCACGCCGGCCCCGCCACTCCGAAATCCCAATGATTCCGGCGGGTTTCCCACGCGAACCGAGCATCCGTGCCAGCCGGAGGCCCGTCCGCCAGGACGCTGCATTGTCGAGAACACGCCCCACCGCATTGCCGATTCCCCAACCCACCCTCAGGTTGTCTCCACACTGCGGGGGGCGCGTGGGGAGGCTCTGCGTGATGCGAGGCAGAGGACAGGCAACGACATGGGTTCGCGTTCTGGCCCCGATGGTCATTTCCATCGGGGGAATGGTGATGCTCCGGCTGCTGGGGCCGGACTTCGTCGATCAGCGACGCCTCCACGAGCTGCTCCTGCCCCTGGGTGCCGCAGCGCCATGGGCATACATCGCGTTCCTGGCGGTGCGCCCGCTCACGCTGCTGCCAGGGCAGGTCCTGACCGCGGTGGGCGGCATGATGTTTGGAACGCTCGCCGCGACCCTCTATTCACTAACGGGCAGCTTCCTGTCCGCCACGCTGCTCTTCATGCTGGCTCGTAAGCTGGGCACGGGGCCGATGAAGCGCTTGGCCGGCGGGAAGTATCCAGCGCTGATGCGCGTGGCCCGACGCCATGACTTTCATTTCAGCCTGCTCGCCTGCATCAACCCCTTGTGTCCCACCGACGTGACGCTCATCGCGAGCGCGGCGAGCGGCGCGCGCTTCTGGCCCACGGTGGGCGGGATGATGCTGGGCACGCTGCCGGGCACGTTCCTCACCGCGCAGTTCGGCAGTGGACTGGCACAAGGGCGCGCCGTGATGACCGGCGTGTCCGCGGCGGGGCTCGTGCTGTCACTGTGTCTGGGCACCGTCTTCGGCCGGCGCATCTACAAGGAATTCAACGAGGCCCCCGAGGTCGAGCGCACCGAGGGCAAGGTGCCGCTGACCTCCACGCCCTGAGGAAGCCCGCGTCGCGACGCCAGGGCGGGTGACACATCGTGGGCCGCGAGGTGTTTCCCCTTGCGGACGGAGTGAGTCGCGTCGCCGCGCGCCTCGGGGCGGCGATGAAGTGCGGGTGGAAAGGTGCATCCGGCGGGCGAGCCAGATATATGGCGCGCGGGTCCGGACAGCGCCTCGTCCGGACCGGCGGGAAGGCAGTCACCGTCCATCAAGCACATGCGGCGCGCGAACGCGCGAGGCCTTCTCACAGGCCCGGCCGCGACGGATGGAAGGATGGACCGGGTGGCTTCGACTCTCAGGACGACATGGACCGGACTCGCGGCGGCGCTCCTCCTCGCCTGCCCCTTCGTCGCGAGCGCCGCGGCCCCCACCACGCCCAGCTCCGTGTTCTTCATCTCCCGCAGCGAGAACCGCAACCAGGTCCACTACGGCCTCCGCCTGGGCGAGGGCTGCCGCCCCATTGGCGCCAGCCCCGTCTACGCGTACTGGCGCATGTTGGAGCGCGGCGAGTCCGAGGTGGAGGACCTGCTGAGCGTCGAGGGGCCCGTGTACGGCGTCGCCGACACGCAGGCGGTGGAGAGCACGACCGAGGGCTGGCGCGTCCAGTTCCGGCTGCGCGCCTTCGCGGATCGCCCCATCGAGTTCTCCGTCACGGCGGTCAACGGGCAGTGCGCCGTGCAGGCCTGGACGAACATGTCCGGCAAGCGCGCGCAGCTCGAGCACATCTTCGTGAAGACGTCCTGGCCCTTCTCCATCGACTTCGTGCGACTGGATGGCGTGGGCCCGGACGGTCAGCCGATGCGCGAACTCATCCGCGGCTGAAGCCTCACAGCCGCGTGAAGCTCCAGCTCATCGCGCGGCCCTCGGCGTAGGGCATCACCCCGTGGAAGGGACGCGGATCCGCGTCGAACACGAGCGGGATGAAGTGCCGGTCCCCATCCCAGAGGTTCAACGTCAGGATGTCCGCGACGGGCACCCAGGACAGCGTGCCCTCGGGGTTGCGCTCCAGGGGCGTTCCCTCGAAGGCGTCCACGCGGAAGACGAACCCGAGCCAGTCCTCGCCCTTCTTCCCGAACCCAGGCCAGCTCACCGTGCCCCGCAGCGACATGCGCGTGCACTCGATGCCGGCCTCCTCGCGCAGCTCCCGGCGCATGCACACCGCCACGTCCTCGGTGCGCTCCAGCTTGCCGCCCAGGCCGTTGTACTTGCCGAAGTGCGCGTCGTCCGGCCGCGCGTTGCGGTGGATGAGCAGCACCCGCTGGCCATCCGGAGACAGCACGTAGCCCAGCGTCGCGATGATGGGGGTGTAGGCCATGGGATTCCTCTTGGGGGAGTGGACCTCGCGCATCGTGACGCACTGCATCAGCGCGAGAACGACGGCGGACTCTAGCGGACTCGCAACTTCTGTCGGGACAGGAAGACAATGGTGTGACGCCCACCTCCCCCGTGGGTCGCGAGGGTTCCATGAGCACGATTGATCGCAACCGAGGCCTGACCACTCCGGCGACTCCCGCGGCGCGCCAGCCCGCGCCCGCGAAGACGCTGAGCAACCCCCTCGGTTCGATCATCGATGCGGCGAAGGACGGCCTGAAGGACATCCCCCGCTTCGTGAAGATGGGCAAGGACGTCTTCGAGGCCTCCACGGTGAAGGAGCTGCGCCGCATCTTCGGCTCGGATGCCAAGCCGGACCGGATGACGGACGGCAAGTTCGTGGGCGCCCAGGGGCAGACGTTCCCGCCGAACACCGCGCTCAAGGACATGCCGGCCGTCACGCCGCGCAACAACCCGAACGCGTCCGAGACGCTCATCTACGTCAACGGCATCATGACGCCGCTGCAGGGCCAGCTCGGTGAGATGCAGGCGCTGGCGGACAAGTCCGGCGCGCGCGTCATTGGCATCCACAACGCCACGCAAGGGCTGGTGACGGACCTGGCCCAGTGCGTGACGGACAAGCTGGACAAGGGCAAGAACCCGGCCGTCGATACGCTGGCGGACACCGTCTACAACGAGCTGAAGGCCGGCCGGGACGTCCACCTGGTGGGCTACAGCCAGGGTGGCCTCATCACCGCGCGCGCCCTGGGTGATGTCCAGCGCCGGCTGCGCATCGAGGATGGCCTGTCCGCCGCGGATGCGGAGAAGGCCATGAGCCACATCAACGTGGAGACCTTCGGCGCCGCGTCCACGCATTACCCGGACGGCCCCAACTACGTGCACTACGTCAACAACGCGGATGCCGTCCCCACGCTCACGGGCCTGGGAGGCAGCATTGATCCGCTCGCCTTCGCCAAGGACGCGGGCAAGGGCGCGGTGGTGCACCGCTTCACCGACGGCAACCTCAACCTCATCAGCAACCACATGCTGGACACGGCCTACCTGCCCCACCGCGTCCCGTTCGATCAGGCCCGCGCGGGCCGCTTCGAGTAGTCCCGCGGGCACCGCGCCCGGCGCCATCCTGGGCCCCGGGCGCGCTCCCTCCAGCACTACGGCTTGCAGTAATCGGCCTTGTCGAACACGCCCGACACGGTGATCTGCGAGCCCGAGCGCACCACGAACTCGCTGGCGCCCACGTGCGTGCTGGCGTTGCACCAGTCATACGTGTAGCCCAGGCCCGTCCACGGATACTGGGTCTTCAGCCAGAAGCCATAGCTGTTGGCGTAGTTGGCGTTGATCCAGTTCTTGTGCTCGGCCGTCGCGCTCGGCGGGAAGGTCAGGCCGCACGTCGTGTCGTCGATCTCCGAGTCCGGGCACGGACGGAACATGTCCGACGGCTTCACCCATGCCTCGACGAAGAAGCGCGGATTGCTCTGCGCGGTGAAGGGCGGCAGGCCCAGCACCTGGTTCATCCGCTCGGACACGTTGTCCGCCGCCACCGTCCGGCAGATCTCCTGGAGCTGCGGCGCCGCCGTCATCCACACCTCGCGGGTGAGCGACATGTCGCCGGGCTTGTACCCCGTGTAGTCCGTCCAGATGACCATCCGCACCGCGGTCTTCGTCTCGTTCCACACGAGCTTCGTGTTGGACGGGGCAATGGCCCACAGCCCGTTGACCACGTCGTCCTGGGTGGGCTCCGCGGCATCGTGGACGCCGTTCGTATAGGCCTGCGCGTCACACACCAGCGGCTGCGGCTCCGGCGGCTTCGGCTCGTCCTCGCCACATCCGGTCAACGCCAGCGACGCCACCACTCCGGCCAGCGCATACGCACGGCCCAGGTTCTTCATGCTCATGACTTCTGTCCTGTGTCTCGGTGATGCCGTGTCAATCACAGCATCGAACTAGCGAGTTCAGGAATAGCAGAAACACGAGCTGTACAGGTCATTTCGGTGGACGGAAGACGTACTGGAAAACAGGCTCGGCCTTCGCGGGCAGATACTGGGCATCCAGGAACGCGAAGTAGGCGTGCGCGGCGAGCAGCGGATCCTTCAGCGTGTCGTAGACGATGGCCACCTGGGTGGCGTGGCCCGCATCGTCCACGCGGACGGTGACCTTGAGGATGCCCTTGAGGTCAGGTGCCTCTTTCAGGCGCTCGGTGTAGAGCGCGACCAGCCCCAACGACACGCGCGAGTAGACGCGATCCTCCGCGCCACTCGCGGGCGTGGGCGGCAGGTGGAAGCGCTTGGTGAGGGCTGCGGCCTCGGCTTCTGCTTCGGGGACGCGGCGCTCGGTGGCGGAGAGCGCGGCGCGGTAGGCCACGAGGGCCTCGCGCAGCCGCTCCTGCTTCTGGAGGAACCGCGCCCGGCGCACCTGGATGTCCGCGCGCGCGGGGGTTCGCTCGGAGGCATTGAGCAGCCACTGCTCCGCGCCCGCGGCGTCGCCTCGTGCCTCGGCCAGGTCAGCCAGGCGCAGGAACGGCTCGGCATCGGTGGGGGCGACCTCCGCGAGGCGCACGAGGACCTTCTCCTCCTCGGCGCTCCGGCCCAGCTCCGCGTCCAGTCGCGCCAGCGCGCCGAGCGCCTCGGGGGCCGCGCCGCCCAGGGCGACGTACCGCTCGAACGAGGCCACTGCCTTCTCGCGGTCGCCCACGGCCTGCCATGCATCCGCCTGCCGTCGGTGGGCCTCCTTGTCGCCAGGCCGCAGCGACACGAGCGCATCACCCGCCTGCGCCGCCGCGCGAGGGTCCTGCGTCTCACGCCCCAAACGCGCGAGGGCTTCGAGCGCCTCGGGCTGATCCGGCCACGCCTCCACCGCGCGCGCCAGCTCGGCCTTCGCATCCGCCGCGCGCCCGGACTGCCCCGCCAGCAGCAGGCCCAACGCCGCGCGGACCTGCGGCGCGTCCAGCTTCTCCAGCGAGGCGCGGTAGCGCGCCTCGGCGTCACGGCTCTTTCCCTCGGCTTGCAGCAACACGGCCTGGCCCCAGAGCGCGGGCACGGAGTCCGGCGCCAGGCGCTGCACGGCGTCCATCGGCTCGTGCGCCTCGCGGAGCAGGCCCCACTTCACGTAGATGAGCCCCATGCCCAGGAACGACCAGGGGTTCTCCGGGTACAACGTCGAGACAGCCTTCAGCTCGTTCCAGCAGGCATCCGAGGGAAACGACAACCAGGCCTTGTAGATGCGCGGCATGGGGTCCGTGGGGCGCGCACGGACCTGATCATCCAGCTCCAATCCCAGCAAGGTGGACTTGCCGCGCACGCGCCGCGTCTCCACCGTTCGCAGCATCGCCATGACGTCCGCCACGGGCGGCGGGGGCGTCCTCGCGGCTGCGGCGGGGAGCGCCAGCAGCAGGAAGAGGAGCGCCGAAAGGCGAGAGAACGAACGGGGCATCATGGCGACCGCGCGGACGATAGCAGGCGCCCTTTCCCCGCGCCCCCAACTGCTCGGGTCATCCTCACTTCACCCGCACCAACGTCCAGGGCTCATAGAGGATGAGCGACTCGGGCCCTTGGATGCCGAGTTGATACCAGATACGACCCTCTGAGACGTCGGTTGCCTCGCGCCAGTGCGGACCCTCACCGGCATACGGCCCGTCCAGTTCGTAGGACTCGGCGCGCTCTGTCCGCCGGAAGCGGCAGACTACACGCCAGCCGGACGGCAACGACTTGTCGAGGCGAGCGCGAACGGCCACTCGACCGTCTTGACGTTCCACCACACCGCGCGGGCGTGGCAATGACTCCAAGAACGCACGCTGCTCGGTCACCTGCGCGTCCAGTCCGGCGAACATGTCGTCGAACACCTGGGACAAGTCGATGCCGGCGGTCTGGAACGCGTCCTGCCACGCGAGCGCGCCGTCGAGCCCCTCGGGGGCATCCTTGCGCCCGATCGCGGCGAGCACGCGGGCCGGCGCGCCATCTCCGTATCTCCGCACGAGCGCGTCCACGAAGGCCCGTCCCAGTGGATACACCCAGTCCGCATCCCGGTCCGCCGCGAGGCGCTCCGGCTCCAGCAACTCCTCGACCTTCACCTCGCGCCGCGCCCGCGCCGCCGCGGCGATGAGTTGATAATCCGACGTCCGCGACGGCGAGAAGAAGCGCGTCTCCACGTAGGTGGCCAGCCCCTCGCTGAGCAACTTCATGCGAGACAGCTTGGGCACCGAGGCCACGCCCACCAACCGATGGGCGAGGACGTGCGTCGTCTCGTGACCGAGCACCGCGCGCGCTCGCTCCGCGTCGGACGCACCCGCGAGATCCATCCGCAGGGTGTTCCAGTAGGCCGTGCCGCCCGTGTGCACCGCGCTGCCGCCGAGGTCCGCATGGATGAGGGCGCCAGGTTCCTCACCGAGGAACTGGCGCACCTGCTCATGCACACCATCCGCCGCATCGAGCAACGGGCCGGCGCGCGTGCGCAGCTCGGCGGGATACGTGAAGCGGTAGTAGCGCGTGGCCGCCTGCGCGACCGCGCTCACGGGGAAGCGGACGCGGGGACTCTCGTCCGGGGCAGCTCCACCCTCCGCCCCTCCCGCATTGGGGCCGAGCAGCCGCGCGAGCACCGCGATGAACAGTCCGAGTGTGGCCAGGGTCACCACGCCGCTCATCCACGAGTTCTGCAACCAGCGCAGCAGCGCGCCCAACCGCCGCTGCCCCAGGCCGAGGAACTGCGCGAGCGCGATGAACAGCAGCACGCCCGAGCCCCCGAGTTGGACAGCCATGGCCTCCAGGGGCCACGGCCAGCGCGTCCCCTCGAACTCCGGCGAGGTGAGCTGGAGCGGGTTGAGCGCGGCGAGCCACGGCACGCGATCCTGCCAGAGGCTCAGCGCCATCATCAGCACCGCCAGCGCGGTCCACGACAGTCGCCGCAGCGGCGCGAGCGCCAAGGCCAGCGACAGCACCGCGAGCGCCTGGATGATGCGCAGCACCGAGCCAACCAGCAGCAGATCCACGTGCAGGCCCGCGTCGAGCGAGGTGCGCGACAGCCCGTGCTCCACGAGCGTCCAGGCCGTGAGTCCCAGCGGATACAGCAACACCAGACCCAACGCGACGCCCAGCTTCACGGTGAACAACATCCCGCGCGAGGTGGGCAGCGCGTCGAGGAACTCCAGCGTGCGATCATCCTGCTCACGCACGAGCAGACCCGTCCCCAGCGCGAAGGCGAGGACGAAGGTCATGGTGGACAGGTCCCCGCCCACCTTGAAGCGCTCGACGAACGTCTCCGCGTAGGGGCTGAACCCCAGCGGCTCTGTCCACAGCGAGGTGATGACCTCCACGGCCAGGAAGAACAACGAGAGCCAGAGGAACGGGCGTTGGTCTCTCAGCTCCTTCGCGATGAGCGGGCGGATCATTGAATCTCCCTCCGCTCCGCGAGCAGCCGCACCGGACACCCCAGCTCCGGCATCTCCCGCTGCATCACGAACAACCAGCGCTCTCCCCGCGCGAGGGCCTGGGGAAGGATGACCGCTTCATCCGCGCCCACCGCGTCCTGTCGCGACAGCGCGTACGGCGCCACCTCGGCGGTGAACGGACCGAGATTCTGGGACAGCAGCGCATACCGTCCGACCGCGGTGCTCCCCTCCCCTCGCAGCCGGTGCTCCAATCGGAACGTCTCCTGCGACTCCGCCACCAGCGTCAGGGAGGGATGCAGGCGCGCCAGGGCTTCGAGCAAGGCGGGGTGCGCGGCCCGATCCGCGCTCGCGGCGGCGCGCCAGCGCGTGAACAGCTCGGCCTCGGAGCCGAGGCCCTGCGCGCGCAGCAAGGCCTCCAACCGAGGCTCGCTCAACCGCCCCGCGACGCCCGTCCCCGGAGGCCAGGCCAGCAGCTGTCTCGCCATCGCCTGGAAGGCCTCTTCGCGCAGCTGACTTCGCAGCACGGTGATGCCTCGCGCGGCCAGTGCTCCGGCAAGGCACGGGCCCAGGCGCTCGCGCGTCGTGAGCCAGGCGCGTGGATCAAACTCGTCTCGCGAGGCCACGGCGACGCGCGGAGACAGGCGGGCATCCTCCTGCTCGCGGCGCGCCCACCATGCCGTGAAGCCGTCCAGCCACCACCGCCGGTCCTCGCGCAACACCTGTCCCTTGCTCGTCCAGATCAGCACCTGCTGGAAGAGGAAGGCCTCGAAGTCACGCACGTCGAACGCGGGGTCCGCGAGGTTGGCGCGCACGACGACCCCGTCCGCGTTCTCCAACTCCGCGCGCTGGTACACGTCCGCGTCCAGCTCGCGGATGGGCATCACCGCCACCGCGGGCAGCTTCGCCAGTCCCAGATAGCTGGCCAGCGCGCCCAGGTCGTTCGCGATGCGCGTGGCGAGCCGGGCCGCGTCCTCATGCGAGAAACCCACGCCCGAAGACACCTGGACAGGTGAGCCCACGGCCAGGGCCTGCTCCGCGTCGTGCAACGTGAACGGCTGACGCTGCTTGGCCGCGTCCATCACCGAGATGACGACCAGCATCCCGACGCTGACGCACGCGATGAAGACCTTCTCGCGGTGACTCATCCGCTGGGAGAGCAGCTCGGCGAGCGTCCCATCGCGGTGCAACACGAGGGCGAAGCACAGCGCGACCAGGCTCAGGATGGCGACCCAGCAGATCGCCAACGCGCCCCAGGGGAAGTGCTGGCGCTCGAACGCGAAGTCACTGCCCAGGAGCACCGTGGGCCCGAACCGCGAGAGGTCGAAGTCCGTGAGGCGATCCGCCGCGAACAGCGCGATGACGAGCATCAGGTACAGCGGATTGCGATAGCGACCAATCAGCCCCGCGAGCGCGAAGAACATCCAGCCCAGCAGCACGGGCGTGGCCGCGCGCAGGCTCAGGATGAGCAGGAACCGCGAGGACAAGTCCTCGTGATGGCGCGCGCGACCCCACAGCGCCAATCCCGTCAACGCGAGCGGCAACAACAACACCCCACCGCCCAGCAGGAGCTTGGTGGCGAGGATGCTCGCGCGGGAGAGCGGGAGCGACTCCAAGAAGAGCTGCGTGCGCTGGCCGTACTCGCGCGTCACCAGCCGGTGCGCCACGAACAAGGCCGCCGCGGTGGACAGCATCACCGCCGGTATCTTGAGCACCTCCATCAAGGTGCCGTGCGTCGCGTAGCGCGCCTCGTTGAGCACCAGCAGCACGCCCAACACACCGAACAGCACGTTGAGGAGGATGAGCGCGCCGCGGTGCTCGCGCCACTCCTTGCGCAACAACGCGGCGCTCATGCCTCGTCCGACCGCCGCGCGTACGCGAGGAAGATGTCCTCCAGCGAGAGCGCCTCGATGGCCTCGCGCGGGAACGGGCTCGTGTCCCAGGACTCGGGCGCACCCGAGTAGACCCAGGCTCGGCGGCCCTCGCTCGCGCGCTCCTTGCGCACCAGCTCCAGACCGGGAGGCACCGCCTCGGGCCCGGGCTCGTCCAGGCGCACCCGACGCACGGACTGGCGCAGCCGCTCCAGGCTCCCCTGATAGCGCAGGCGCCCCTCGTGGAGGATGCCGATGCGATGCGCCACCTCCTCCACCTCGCCCACGAGGTGCGAGGAGAACAGCGCCGTCTGGCCCTCGCTCCGGACCTGCTCGCGGAGGATGTCGAGGAACTCGCGCCGCGCGACCGGATCCAATCCGGCGGTGGGCTCATCCAGGATGAGCAGCGGCGGGCGATGCGCCAGGGCCAGCGCCAAACCCAACTTCATGCGCGTGCCGCCGGAGAGCTGCGCGGACTTGCGATCCACCGGGACGTCCAGCACGCGCAACAGCCGCGTGAAGTGGGCCGCGTCCCAATCCGAATAGAAGCCGGCGACGAACTCCCCGAGCTGCTTCGCCGACATCCACGGATAGAACACCTGCTCCTGGGACACGTAGCCGAGCCGTCGCTTCTGGGCCGCGCGGACGCGGCGCACGCGCTCGCCCATCAGCTCGATCTCACCGGCGTCCGGACGCAGGATGCCCATCAGCATCCGCAGCGTCGTCGTCTTCCCGGCGCCGTTGCGCCCGAGGAAGCCGTAGACCTCACCGCGGCGCAGCTCCAGGTCCACGCCGTTGACCGCGCGCACGGCATCGAACGCGCGCACGAGGCCGAACGTGCGAAGCACCACCTCGGGCTCCGCGAGAGGGGCCCCTGAAGCCGGCACGTCCGTCGCCTCCCCCGTGGCGACAGCGGCATTCTCATCAATCATGTGAAGGCGATTCCTGCTGTGCGAAGGTGACGGCGTGGGCTCGGGCCTCGCGGGCCCGGAGGCTCACTGGCCCAGGTCGTCGATGAGCACGGGCTGGAGCCGGGCGAGCGCATCCGGCGACACGTCCAGGAACGCCAGCCCCACCTCGTAGCGGGCCACCGAGTCCTTGGGGAGCTTCAACGTCCACACCACGCGCGCGGTACACTCGAGGCTCCCACCGTCCGGCAGGAACAGCTCGACGTCCAGGCGACTGCCTTCGGCGTGGTATTCGTCGGAGTAGATGCGGGCGCCACTGAGGCTGACGTCCAGCACCTTTCGCTTCTCTCCGAACTGGACCCGCGCCGGACGCGCATACAACGGGGCCTGGAGGCGAGGGAACGAACGACGGTCGATCGGGCCGGTCTCGGTAGGCACGGCACACGATTGTAAACCAGACAGCCATGCCCAGCCTACTCACCGGGGTCCCGGGGCACGGACGACCCCGTGGATGCCGCAGTGCTCCATGGCGGCAGGAGCACCACCCACCCCAACGCCACCAGCCCCGTCACGGCGGACAGCACGGGCATCCACCCGCCCACCGGGGTGACATCCACCACCAGGTCCATCCCTCCATTCGCGAGGTTCCAGCCCCAGTGCAGTCCCACCGCGCCCCACAGAGAGCCCGTGCGCGCGGCGGCCGCCGCGAAGGCCAGTCCGAGGGAGAAGAGCATCAGCCACTCCATCGGCCCCTTCCCCAAGCGATAGACGTGGGTCAGCACGAAGCACGCGGCGGAGAACAACACGTAGCCCACGCCTCGCCCGGCCACGGGCCACGCGCGCAGCCAGAAGCCTCGCGCGACGATGTCCTCCGCCAGCGACGGCACGAACGTCGTCACCAGGAGCCCGAGCGCCGCGACCGCCACGGTGCTCGCCTGGGGCGGACTCGCCAGGGGCTGGATGCGCACCCAGCCGAGCGCAGCCCCGACGAACAGGGACAGCGGCTTGAGCACGAGCATCCCCGCCAGCGCGGGCAGCAGCGCACGCGGTCGCCACTCCAGCGCGTAGGCGTGAAAGCCGTTGCGATAGCCCAGCCCGCGCCCCACGCCCCACGCCACCGCATGGAAGGACACCATCAGCACGGCGGCCAGCGTTGCGTTGCCGAGCAGCCGGCCGCCAAGCCCCTCGGGTGCCTCGTAGGCGGCGAAGAGGACGAGGAACGCCAGGGCGACCCACGCGCGGTGAGGGGACACCGCCACGGGGAGCGCGGGAGCTGCGGGGACGGGGCGGATCGACATGGTGCGGGCTTGATCCGCCTACGAACCTCAACGCGGGCGCTTGCGCAAGCGCGGCGTTGCTCAGGGTCCCACGGTCACCGCCGAGCCGATGAAGGGCACGACGCTCGTGAACCGGGACGTCGGAGGCATCACGCCCGTGGGCCCGGCCTCGCCCCACTGGGTGATGCCGTGCGGCAGCAGCCGCTTCAGGTCGTGGATGCGGCCCTGGAACTCGAACTCCGTGCTCCACACGAGCTTCGCGGTGAAGACATTGAGGGACAGCGCGCGCTTGCGCTCCTCCGTGAAGTCCGCGCCCAGCACCACGCTCGCCCGACGGAACGTCGCGATGCGCGTCCCCTCGGAGAACGAGTCCGGGCGAGCGAAGGACGCGCCGGGTCGCTGCCGGAGAAACAGCGAGAACTCACCCACCGGATCCACGCTCAGGGCGAGATCGCCGTTGGTGAATGACACGGAGCGGAACGGCTCCGCGCGGAACGTGAGCAGCGCGGTGGACTCGCTCGGAGGTGCCCCAGGCGGTGCGTCGAACAGCGGCCCGTCCAGCCCCTGGAGGTGGATGAAGTAGCCCAGGTCTTCCAGCCAGCCCTCGAAGGACTTGTAGAAGCGCCCCGTCACATACCACGCGACCTGCCCTGTGCTGAGAGGCGTCATGCCACGGCCCTCCCACCATGGCGCCGCCACGCCTCGAGCAGATGCGTGATGACCGCGTCCAGCCCCACGCCTCGCGTCACCTGGGTGAAGACGAAGGGCCCGGTGCCCCGCATCTTGCGCGCATCGCGCTCCATGACACCCAGGTCCGCGCCCACGTGCGGCGCCAGGTCCGTCTTGTTGATGATGAGGAGATCCGACTGGGTGATGCCAGGACCGCCCTTGCGCGGCACCTTGTCTCCACCCGCCACGTCAATGACATACACGGTGTAGTCCGCCAGCTCGCGGCTGTACTGCGCCGCGAGGTTGTCGCCCCCGCTCTCGACGATGAGCAACTCCGGCTTCAGCTCCTCCATGAGCTGCTCCAGCGCCAGCAGGTTGTGGCTGATGTCCTCGCGAATGGCCGCGTGCGGACAGCCGCCGGTCTCCACCGCGCGGATGCGCTCGGGTGACAGCGCCTGATTGCGGACGAGGAACTCCGCGTCCTCCTTCGTGAAGATGTCATTCGTCACCACGCCCAGGCGGATCCGCTCGCGCAGGGCCCGGCACAGCGCCAGCACGAGCGCCGTCTTGCCGCTGCCCACGGGGCCGCCAATGCCAATCGTGAACGCGCGCGTGGAGAAGTCGCGCCGGCGGGTTGGCTCGCGCTCCTCGTAGTGCCCAGGGTGCTCCCATTCCTCATGCTCGTGGTCGGTGTCGTCATGGCCATGGCCACGGTGGTCGTCGTGCATGTCGCCTCACCTCAGGACAGGAAGAGCCTCGAATAGAGTCGGTCGTGCGTCGAGCCGAGCAGGTCCAACACCGGCGAAGGCTGCGCCAGCGACGCCACGCCCAGGTCCGCGCATTGCGCCAACACCGCGTCGAGTCGTGGCGCACTCTCATGCTGGAGCTGGTGCGACTCGTGCGTGCCGATGATGCCCAGCCGCACGCCCGCGGACAGCGCGCCTCGCAGCGTCAATGAGAGGAAGAGGCGCCGCGTGTCATCCGCATCCACCTCCAACACCCGCAGCACCGCGCCGAACAGCGGCGCATGGTGGCATCGCAGTCCCTGGGCTCGCGCGGCCTCGCGCAGCGGCGCGACGGTCTCCGGGAAGATGCGGGCACAGGTGTCCAGGAACGCGCGGCCCTGCGTGCGGCTCGCGCGATGGGCCATGTGGTTGGAGAGGAAGCTGTCCGCGCGCGCGTCCAGGCGCGGCAGCGCGGTGGGGTCCGCGTGCGCCTCGTTCACCAAGGGGAGGCCTCCCAGGCCGGCCTGCCACAGCAGCTCGCGCACGAAGCGCCGCATGCCGTCGGCGCCGCGCACCTCGCCCTGCTGGACCGCTGCCTCCAGTCCACCGGAGTGCGCGAAGCCCCCCGTGGGAAAGCCGGAGTCCGCGAGCTGCAACACGCGCCAGGAAGTGCCCAAGGCCCGTGCCTCTCAGAACAACGAGTAGCGCTGCGTGAGCGGAAGGCGCACGGCCGGCTCGCAGCGCAGCAGCTCGCCGTCGGCGCGGACCTCGTAGGTCTCTGGGTCCACCGTCAGGTGAGGCAGCGCATCGTTGAGCCGCATGTCGCGCTTGGTCAGGCCCCGGCAGCGCCGCACCGCGGACAGGTGCTTGGTCAACCCGAGTTCGTCCAATCGCCCCTCGGACAGCGCGCGCGCCGACACGAAGGCCACGCTGGTGGCGCCCACCGCGCGTCCGCGCGCGCCGAACATCGGACGCATGAGGTACGGCTGCGGCGTGGGGATGGATGCGTTCGCGTCTCCCATCTGCGCCCACGCGGTGAGCCCGCCCTTGAGCACCAGCTCCGGACGGATGCCGAAGAACGCGGGACGCCACAGGACCAGGTCCGCCAGCTTCCCCACCTCCACCGAGCCCACGTCATGCGACAGCCCGTGGGCGATGGCGGGGTTGATGGTGTACTTGGCCACGTAGCGACGAATGCGCAGGTTGTCGTTGTCGCCTCGCTCTTCACCCAGGCGCCCGCGCTGCTCGCGCATCTTGTGCGCCGTCTGCCAGGTGCGGCAGATGACCTCGCCCACGCGCCCCATCGCCTGACTGTCCGAGGACATCATGCTGATGGCCCCCAGGTCGTGGAGGATGTCCTCCGCGGCGATCGTCTCGCCCCGGATGCGGCTCTCCGCGAACGCCACGTCCTCGGGAATCTCCGTATCCAGGTGGTGACACACCATGAGCATGTCGAGGTGCTCATCCAGCGTGTTCACCGTGTACGGCCGCGTGGGGTTCGTCGAGCTGGGCAGCACGTGCTCCACGCCGCACACGCGGATGATGTCCGGCGCGTGTCCGCCGCCCGCGCCCTCCGAGTGGTACGTGTGGATGGTGCGCCCACGGAAGGCCGCGAGCGAATCGTCCACGTAGCCCGACTCGTTGAGCGTGTCCGTGTGGATGGTGACCTGGATGTCCTCGCCCTCGGCCACGCTCAGGCACGTGTCGATGGCGGCGGGAGTGGTGCCCCAATCCTCGTGAAGCTTCAGGCCGATGGCGCCCGCGCGGATCTGCTCCAGCAGGCCCTGCGGCAGCGACGTGTTCCCCTTCCCCGTCAGCCCGATGTTGAGCGGCAGCGAGTCCGTGGACTGGAGCATCCGGCGCAGGTTCCACGCGCCCGGCGTGCACGTGGTCGCCTTGCTGCCCGTCGCGGGCCCCGTGCCTCCGCCCACCCAGGTGGTGATGCCGCTGGCGAGCGCCTCGTCCGCCTGCTGCGGGCAGATGAAATGGATGTGCGTGTCCAACCCGCCGGCCGTGACGATGAGGCCTTCCGCGGAGATGGCCTCGGTGGTGACCCCCACCACCATGCCCGGCGTCACGCCCGCCATGACATCCGGGTTGCCCGCCTTGCCAATGGCGCTGATCCGCCCCGCCTTGATGCCGATGTCCGCCTTGTAGATGCCGGTCCAGTCCAGGATGAGCGCGTTGGTGATGACGCAATCGAGCGCATCCGCGTCGCCCGTCCCCGCGCGCTGCCCCATGCCCTCGCGCAGGACCTTGCCTCCACCGAACTTGCACTCGTCTCCGTAGACGGTGGCGTCGCGCTCCACCTCGGCCCACAGGCCGGTGTCGCCCAGCCGCACGCGGTCGCCCGTGGTGGGCCCGAACATGTCCGCGTAGTGACGGCGATCGATTCCCCGGCTCATGACTGCTCCTCCTCGTGACCGAAGCCGCGCGAGCGCACCTGGGCCATGGCGCGCTCCAGCCCCTCGGGCGTCACCTCTCCGCTCCCCAACGCGTTGCCACCCTGCACGATGCGCGCGCCCGCGATGGGTACCAGCCGCACCGTCTTGCGCTCCCCTGGCTCGAAGCGCACCGCGGTGCCCGCGGGGATGTCCAAGCGGTGTCCGTAGGCCCGCGCCCGGTCGAACACCAGCGCACGGTTCGTCTCGAAGAAGGGGTAGTGACTGCCCACTTGAATGGGACGATCTCCTCGGTGCGTGACGACGAGCGACACCTGCTCGCGGCCCGCGTTCAGGACAATCTCTCCCGGCGCCGTGCGCACCTCTCCGGGGGGACCTTCCGCGGAGGCCACGGGCCACGGGAAGCGCTCGCGCGCAGGCACTGGAAGGAAGCTGCCATGAAGCGCCAGCTCGAGGTCACCGTGGTCCGCCTCCACCGGGTGGTGCACGGTCACCAGCTTCGAGCCATCCGCGAACGTGCCCTCCACCTGCACCTCGACCAGCATCTCCGGCACGCCGTCCATCACCTGCGCGCGCCCCAGCAGGCCCCGCCCCAGGTTCATCAACTCGGCCACGCTCTTCCCGTCACGGATGAACTCCAGCAACTGAGTGGCAATGAGCGCGACGGCCTCCGGGTAGCTCAGCCTCAGGCCGCGCGCGAGCCGCTTCTGCGCGAGGAAGCCCGCTTGATGCAGCAACAGCTTGTCGACGTCTCGTGGGGACAGGTGCATGAGCCCAACTCCCGAACGGCGCGCAGCGATGTGCCAGCGGCGCGCTACCCTAGTTCCGCGTCCGTGCGGCCACCAGCACGACGCTCACACCCGCCGCGCCCAGGGGTCGTCCCCCAGCCCCTCCGGCAGGAAGTCCAGCCACGTGCGCACGGCGCCCTGAAGCGCCTCCACGGACACCGCCGCCGCGCGCAACAGCAGGCCCGACTCCCCCAGCGGGCTCGCCGAACGAACGAGGTTCGAGCGAGGCGTCACGCGCTCCGAGGCGAAGTCACGCGACAGCCGTGCTCTCGCGCCTTCCGTCGCGGGCCCCACCAGCACCACCGTCGCGAGCGCCTCGAAGCGCCCCATCCGCTCCGCGACCGGGCCGTGCGCGGGGTCCAATAGCCAACACTCATCCAGGAGCGCTCGGTCCTCCACGAAGACGCGCACCGTGGAGGACTGGCGCGCGAAGGCCCACCGTTCCCCCCGCGCGCTGCGGCCCGAGGTGAAGACTTCCGTCAGCGCGAGCGACGCGGTTCGCGCCAGCCGCACGTCCGTGAGCTGGGCGTAGCGCGCGCCCTCGAAGCACGCGGTGGGGTCGGGAGTGAGCGCCAGCAAGGCCCCCTCCTCCACCCGAGCTCGCACCTCGCTCCCGCAACCCGACGGCGAGCGATACACGCGATTGGCGCCCTGACTGGCCAGGAGCGCCGAGGCACCGGGCCCGACCTCCAACTCCAGGCGCAGAACGTCCCCATCCACCAGCCCACCGCCCAGCGTGCTGCTGTAGACCCACGCGGCATGGCCATGGTTGCGAGGCGTGAGCAGTCTCAGCGGACTGTGCGCGAGCGCGGTGCGCACGATGGTGCGCTCGCCACAGCGCTCGAAGCCCAGGCGCGCCATGCCCGCGCGTCCCGTCGCGCGCGGCGGTCCCGACTCCACGTCTTCGATTCGCCTCGCCATCCAAGCACCTCGCAGGGAGTCAGCTTGCGTCGGCCTCTCTTGCATCCCACGGCAGCTCGGCGCCGCGCTCGGCCAACAGCGAGAGGAAGGCGCGCACCTTGAGCGGAAGCTGGCGGCTGCTCGGGTAGACCGCGAACACCGGGATGCCCGGCGGCGTCACGTCCTCCAGCACCGGCGCGAGCTGCCCCGCCCGCACGTCCTCCGCCACGAGCGACGCGGGCAAACGCACCACGCCCAGGCCCGCCCGCGCGGCGATCTGCCCCGCACGCACGCTGGCCACGCGCAGCCGTCCCGTGACGGGCACGGTCCGAGCCCCCTTGCCCTCCCCAAAGAACCACACCTCTTCGGTCCCAGGCTCCGCCAGAACGACACACGCGTGGCGCCGCAGCTCATCCGGCTGGCGCGGCGTGCCTTGCCGGCGCAAGTACGCGGGGCTGGCGTAGTACCCGGTGCGCAGGCGACCCAAGCGCCTTGCCACGAGCGATGAATCCGCGAGCGGCCCCGTGCGCAGCGCTAGGTCATATTCCTCGGCGATGAGATCCACGTGCGCCTGGGCCAGCGACACCTCCACACGCATCTGCGGCTGACGCACCAGGAACTCCGCGATGAGCGGGGTCAACAACTCACCCAAGAGCGACAGCGTCGCCAACCGCAGCGTCCCTCGCGCCGAGCCGCGCGCCTCGCTCACCGCCCGGTTCACCTCTTGCGCCTCGGCGACGAGCCGCGCGCATTGCAGGTGGTACTCGCGCCCCGCCTCCGTGAGCCGCAGCCGGCGCGTGTTGCGCTCCACCAGCCGGATGCCCAACCGCTCCTCCAGCGCCGCGAGCCGCCGGCTCACCGTCGACTTGCGCAACCCCAGGCGCTCGGCCGCGGCCGTGATTCCACCCGTGGCCACCACCTCCGAGAACAGCAACATGTCATCCAACAAGGGCGGTCGCGCGGCCACGCACACACACTACGCACCCCGTC
Organism: Myxococcaceae bacterium JPH2; assembly: GCA_016458225.1. NCBI lineage: Bacteria > Pseudomonadati > Myxococcota > Myxococcia > Myxococcales > Myxococcaceae > Myxococcaceae bacterium JPH2. The sequence continues at coordinate 95,914 of JAEMGR010000009.1, forward strand.
CTTCCCGTGCGAGCACCTCCGACGTGACACTCTCGTTTCACCATCGGCACCGCTATTACAGCGAATGTGCACGATACTGACCTCTCCTAGAGTTCACACCTGGAGTTCACACCTGGAGTCCCCGCACATGAAACATCTCGCCCTCGCTTCACTCCTCGCCCTCGCCGCGCCGGCCTGCTCCGGCACGGATGCGCCGACGCCCCCTCCCCCCGCCCAGGAGACGGGCACGAGCACGGGCGCGGTGACGGTGCCCACCCGGCTGTACGCGGAGCTGGGCGCCCACAACCTGAGCTTCGAGACGCTCGGCACGTTCGAGCAGCGCGACGGCGTTCGCGCGCTCGTGCTGCGCGCCACGGCCAACCGCTATGTGAACAGCGTCCTCAGCTTCGTCCCGGATGACGCCTTCGGCGATGCGCACGTCATCAGCGAGCGCCGCTTCGAGATCGTCCTGCACGAGGGCCACGAGCTCAACAGCGTGCTGTCCGGCCTGCCGCTGTTCATCCTCATCAACACCTTCACGGGCACGCCCACGCAGTACACCGCGCGCATCGAGGTCGCGCCCCAGTTCTATGACTTCCGGGGCGACGACTCCATCTGGGTGGACTCCACCGTCACGCCCTACTACGTGCGCAACGGCACCAACGACATCGACTACCGCGGCAGCGCCGGTGTGCTCGCGGACGGCCTGACGGTCACCGCTCCGGACGGGGCGCCCGCGGTCAGCCGCGTGGACGCGGACACCTTCCAGCTCGACTGGTCCTACACGGCGCTGCACCAGGCCATCGACCCGCACACCGTGCCGCTCACCTTCACCGCCGCGCTGCCGGGCGGCGCGACGGCGTCCAAGACGGCGCGGCTGGTCGCGCGCGTGGTGAGCCTGGCGCTGACCACGGGCGATGCCTACGACGTGTGGCCGGAGCCGGGCTGCCAGCAGCCCGTCTATGACTGTGTCCACGCGCAGCCCGCGGGCACCGTGGACTTCTCGGCCTGTGGCAAGTACCGCCAGGTCACCAGCTGCCTCTACGTGAGCGCCTGCCAGGTGAACCCGCTGCCGCCGCTGACGCTGTCGCCCATCGACGGCTCGTCGCTGGAGCCGGCGCGCACGGCGTGGAACGCGGGCTCGAACAACGGCGCGTGGCACTCGCTCAACGCCATGACGACCTACAGCACCCCGAGCTGCTTCGCGGATCCGACGCCCATCCAGACCATCATGGCGAAGCTGGCCGAGAACCAGGGCCAGCCCCCGATCGAGGACGGCACCTTCACCAACCGCGCGGGCCTGAGCCAGAGCGTCTTCTTCACGCAGAACTACTACGGCGATGGCGCCGCGCTGCTCGCCGCGCTGGATGCCTTCGGGGGCGGCGGCGAGGTGCAGGCGTGGATCTCCACGCAGCCGGAGTCGTGCCAGAACTGCCACCAGTTCGGCGCGTGGGCCGTCCTGTACTACCCGGCGAGCCACAAGGTCATCGTGCTGTCCGGGCACTACGGCTACGACTCGTGAGCCTCGCGACTCACGCGGCCTCTGGCGCGCCTTCAATCAGCTCCACCAATGAGGCCACGCGGATGGGCTTCACCAGGTGGTGCTCGAAGCCCGCCTCCCGCGTGAGCGCGCGATCGGCCTCCTGACCGTATCCGGTCGCGGCGATGAGACGCAGGCGCGGGAGGTCCGCGCGCCCGCGAAGGCGTCGGGCCAGCTCGACGCCGTCCATCACCGGCAACCCGATGTCGAGGATGGCGACGTCAGGCGCGAAGCGGCCCACGGCCTCGAGCGCGCCCGGCCCGTCGTTGCAGCACGCCACCTCGTAGCCGTGCAGGCGCAGGGCCTCCGTGAGGAGTTCGGCCGCGTCCTCGTTGTCGTCGACGACGAGGACGCGGGTGCCCTTGGCCCGCAGGGGCGGACGTCCCCAGGTCGGTGATGTCTGCGCGGGCTCCTCCGCGACGTGGAGCTGCGCGGCGGGCAGATCCACCACGAACTCACTGCCCATCCCGAGCCCCGCGCTCCGCGCCTCCACGAAGCCCCCGTGCAGCGTGACCAGGTTGCTCACGATGCACAGGCCCAGCCCCAGGCCACCTCGGTCCTTCGAGCGCTCGCCCTGGACGAACAGGTCGAAGATGCGACGGAGCATCGACGGCTCGATGCCCATGCCGTTGTCGCGCACGCGCACGACGATGCGCGCGCCCTCCCTCGCGGCGGTCAGCGACACCTCTCCGCCCGGCGGGGTGTAGCGCGCGGCGTTGGTGAGGAGGTTGGAGAGCACCTGCGCCATGCGGCGCTCGTCCGCGTCGAGCAAGAGTCCGTGCTCGGGCACGTTCACCGTGAGGCGGTGACGGTGCTGCTCCAGCAGCGGCCCCGCCATCTCCACCGCCTTGTGCGCGACGACGGACAGCTCGACGCGCGCGCGCTTGAGCACCACCACGCCCCGGGTGATGCGCGAGACATCGAGCAGGTCGTCGACGAGCTGCCCCAGGTGCGTCACCTGTCGTTCGATGACGGAGAGTTCTCGCGGCTGCGTCGGCCCACCGCGCAGTTTGAGGAGCTGAAGCGCGGTGACGATGGGGGCCAGCGGATTGCGCAGCTCGTGGCCGAGCATGGCCAGGAACTCATCCTTGGCCCGGCTCGCGGACTGCTCGCTCGCCAGCAGCGCGGTGCGCTCCTGCGCCGCCGCGGCGAGTTCCCGGTTCAGCCGATCGGATTCGGCGAGCACGGCCTCCAGCTCCCATCGCGCCTTGTCCAGCGCGGTCGCCAACGCGGTGGCGTGCCGCGCGCTCTCGCGCTCCGCGGTGAGCTGTCGCTGGGTCTGCGTGTTCGCGCTCTCCGCGCGCAGCGCCGTGGCCAGCAATGGCAGCGCCAGGGCGTCGGGCTCGATGGGGCGTGGCTCGCCCCCCAGCAACATGAACAACAGCCCCTCGGAGAGGCTCCAGACGCGCGCTCGCGTCATGTGTTCCGGCGAGGGATAGGCGACGTCGCCCAGGTGCAGGCCGGGCGTCCGGCAGCGCTCCAGGAGACTGCTCCACGCGGGGCCGCCCGGGAGCGTCTGCGGGAAGCCGGGCGCGGGGACGAACGCCTCCACTTCGTCATCGAGGATGAACACCAGACAGTGCTCGGCCCCCAGCTCGCGAGCGAGCGCCGCCGCCGCGTCGGCTCGGGTCTGGGGGACCGCGAGCTGACAGCAGAGCCTGAGCGCCAGCGATGCGGGCATGGTGCGAGAATCCCCGTGCTAGCCAGGCAAGACGCACACCACGGCCGTGCAGTTGTGGAAGCCGTTGAACTGGCCCGGCGCGCGGACAATCTGCCCGTGGGTGTTGCACCCCACGTACTCCGCCTTGCCGAGCTGCGCGGCCAAGGCGCCCAGCTCCTGCCCGAACGCCTCGCCCATCCGCAGGCGGGACGCGACGCAATCGAAGAACAGCGCCACCTGGGCCGGATGTCCGCGCAGGGCACTCAGCGCCTGTCGCGTGGCCCACGTCGTCGCCTCGACGGCCGCGTCCACCGTCGTGCGCATCAGATGCACCTTCGAGCCCACGGGCACCTCGGACGCGCAGACGATGGAGCCGTCCGGCCGCGCCGCGAGCGGCACCCGCAAGAGGGATTGGCCGGTCGCGGTCTCGATGCCCAGCAGGTTGTGCAGGAAGAATCGGTCGGGGCCCGTGAGGAGGAAGCGCTGGCCCGTCTCCTCCGCGTGCTGCTCGAACACCTGGAGCGCGGGCAGGCCGTTGAGGCTGATGAGCCGCCGCCCTTCCGCGGCCGTCACACGCATCAGGCGCGAGGCCACTTCCCACCCGTGACCTACCCCCACGCCCACGGGCGCATGCGAGAGCATCTCCAGCCCCACCACCGCATCCGTGAGCACCTCGGCGCCAAAGAAGACCGAGGTCTGCTGGAAGCGCGCGTCGTCTCCCGCGGCGCCCCCGAAGAACTGGTAGCTGCCCGAGGTGGCCAGGGTGAGCTGACTCACCAGGTCGTCCGTCTCGCCCGACAATGCGTCCGTGAAGAGCAGCGCCGTGCGATGTGCGTACGAGCCCTGGGCCAGCCCGCGGAAGGACGACACCAGCTCTCGCGCCGCGCCCGCGCGATTCCCCGCGAGGCCTCGACCGATTCCCGCGTGGAAGGCCATCACCGAGGAGCGCAGCGCCAGTGCGCACACCCGACCTGAACCTCGCATCCCCGAGGCAAACTCGCCGGCGGACGAGGCGCCGATGAGCGCACTCGGCGAGAGCGCGTCATGCAGGGCGCGCAACAAGGCGGGTTGCTCATACGCGGGCGAGGCGAAGACGACGAGCGCGTCCGGGGCCCCTCCTGGCAGGGCCTGCTCCAACCGTTCGCACAGCTCGCGCGCCGCCTCGGCGGCACCCAACGCGTTCGAGTGAACGACGGCGGATTCAGTCACGGGAGCACCCGTCGGCTGCGGATCGTGGAGCACGGTCTCGGCTGGGGCCGCATCGGAGCGCCAGTCGGCGCCCCCTCGTCCATACGCCATGGAGGGGCTTGCCAACTAGTCTGGTTATCAGCGCCTGTCCGGTTCAGTGCACTCCCACGTCCCCCGAGTGCCCTGGCTCGTCAGTCCACCTTGGCCACGCGGCTGCGGTCGCCGAGGAACTCCTCGACACCGTGGGCAATGGACTGCGCCACGGCCTCCTGGTAGCCGTCCGACGCGAGGCGCTCCTCCTCCTCCGCGTTGGAGATGAAGGCGGTCTCCACCAGGATGGCCGGCATCTTCGCGCCGAGCAGCACGTAGAAGAGGGCCTCCTTGTGGCCCAGGTCCTTGATGCCGCCGTACTTGGGCGAGAGGTTGGACACGAGGCTCTTCTGCACCTGCATGGCCAGCCGCGAGGACTCCTCGGTGTTCGCCTTGGTCGCCAGGTCCGCGAGGATGAACTGGAGGTCGCCGATGCCCTTCTCCGAGGACGCGTTCTCGCGCGCGGCCAACCGGATGGAGTAGCGGTCCGCCGAGGTGTTGAGCGTGTACGTCTCGATGCCGCGCAGCTTGCGGCTCACCGCCGAGTTGCAGTGCACCGAGATGAAGAGATCGCCGTGCTGCTCATTGGCGAACTTCGCGCGGTCCTCCAGGCGGATGAAGCGATCGTCCTCGCGCGTCAGGAGGACCTCCAGCCCGCGCTCGCGCAGCTCCGCCGCCAGCTTCTTCGAGATGGACAGCGCCACGTCCTTCTCGCGCGTGCCCCCCTTGCCCATGGAGCCGGGGTCGTGACCGCCATGGCCCGGGTCGATGACGACACGGCGGACCTTCAGCCCCAGCTGCTCGGCCAGGGTCAGCTCGGCGCTCTTGGACTGACGGGCCACGGCCTTGAGGCGGGCCTGGGCCACGCGCTCATCCACCGGCGCCGTCACGGGGCGCGGCGGCTCGGACTCGAACACGGGCTCCTTGCGCGCCTCGGACCTGGACGCGACCGCGCGACCCGACGGCGTCTCACGGGCGGGCTCGGGCTTGGTGGCGGACTCCGCCTTGGCGATGGACTCGGGCTTCGTGGGCTCGGGCTTCGACGCAGGCTCGGCCTTGGCGACGGCCGGCTCGGACTTCGCGACGGGCTCGCTGGCGGGCCTGGTGTCCTTGGCCGAGGCCACGGCCGGAGCGGACGGCTCGCGCGACGGATGCATGTCCTTCGCGGGCGCGCTGGAGGCCTCCTTCACGCCCTCGGTGGACGGATCCAGGCGGGGAATCATGGGCGACGGCTCGCGCGCCAGCTTCGTCACGGCCTCCACCAGCGCGGAGCGCTCGGCGACAGGGGCCTCGGCCACGGTGATGTCCGGGGTGGTGCGGGCCGCGGGCGTGGACTTCGGGCTGGACTTCGTGGGCGCCGGCTTGGGCGGGGGCGGCAGCGTGGCGAGCAGCTCGCGCAGCTCCTTGGCCTGATCGCTCTTGGGGTTGGTGGAGAGCGCCTCGGTCAGCACGCGGCGCGCGGCCTCCGGCTTGTCCAGCCGGTTCAGGTCGATGCGCGCGAGCGCCAGCGCCGCGTCGTCCGCGAGCCGGTGCTTCGGGTGCGCCTCCAAGAGCTTCGTGTAGTCCGCGATGGCCGACTGGAGGTCGCCCTCGACGAAGGAGATGCGGCTCAGCTCCTGGAGCAGCTCGGCGGCGGTGAAGAGCGCGTCCGGCGCGCGGTCGCTCTTGGGGTAGCGCGCGGCCACGGCCTCGAAGCGGGCCGTCACGTTGAGCCAGTGGTGGCGCAGCTTCCGCCGCGCGGCATCGTCCTTCAGCGAGTAGTAGGCCCGACGCGCCTGCTGGTACGCGGCCTCGGCCTCGTCGCGCTTGCTGGCCCCGGATGCGCGCGGGGCGAGCAACAGCAACACGGGCAGGACGAGGTGGGACAGGCGCACGGACATGAGGTCCTCCGGACCATGGAGCTACATGCGTGTGTCACACGGCCCCCACACCCCGGCAAATTTTCGGCCCCCGCGATGGGGCCCTCAGTGCGCCCCCACCCACCCCAACGTGCGCGCCAGGTCCTCGTCGATGACGCGGCACCACCCGGGCTGTCGAGGCACCACCGCCGCCAGGACCTTCTCCCCGTTGCGCACCGGCGCGCGGCCCGGCCGAGCCCGAGCGCGGACATCGTGTTTCACGTCTTGCCGGAAATAGTGCGCGGGGAAGACGACCTCGGCGCGCGTGCGAGGCAGGGGCTCCTCCACGGTGAGCCACACCAGGGCGCCCAGCCGCAGCGGCTCCACCTCCGCGCGCCACAAGCGCCGCAGCTCCCACCCGAGGACGCCCGCCGCCAGGAGCGCGCCCACGGCCAGGCCCCAGGGCAGCCACCCCACCCGTGACGCCAGGGCCCGGGCGAACCGCGCCTCGCGAGGGCGATCCGGCTGGCGTGGGTCCACCAACAGCATCACCCGAGCGCCCGGCCCCATCTCCGCGGCGGAGGCCGCGAAGGTCCGCACGCCGGTGATGGCGTGCTCCATCCGCGCGTAGGTGTAGAGGACATCCAGGGTGCCCTCCGCGCCCTCGCGCTCGGCCGGGGGCGGAGAGTGGCTGCGAGCCACCCGGGCCTCCACCTCCTCGGCCCGCGCGGCGAAGGCCTGCTCCTCCACGAAGTAGCGACCGGCCCAGCCCACTCCGGCCGCCACCCCGCCCATGAGGACCAGGCCCACCACGACGCCGCGCACCAGCCGCCCCACGGCGCCGGGGACCTGGGTCAGACGCACGCGCCGAGGGGCATGGGGAATCGCGAGTCGCATGGGCGACCGGGGAGACTACCCCAGGTCGCGCTGGAGCTTCGCGAGCAGGTTGAGCGCATCCAGCGGCGTCATCCGCTCGATGGCCGCCGCCTGGAGCGCCTCCACGACCTTCTGGTGCAGGGGGTTTGGAGCGGGAGCGGCCGCCATGGGCGCGGGCTCCGCGCCGAACAGCCCGAGCTGCCCGGTGGACACCCCGGCCGCTGGCGCCGCACGTCGCGCGGGGGGCTGACGAACCGCCACGCGGGGACGGCCCGCCTCGTCCAGCTCTCCCGACTCCAGGTTCTGGAGCAGCTCCCGGGCGCGCGTCACCACCTCGGGAGGAAGGCCGGCGAGCTTCGCCACCTCGATGCCGTAGGAGCGGCTGGCTCCGCCCGCGATGAGCTTGCGCAGGAAGATGACCTTGCCGCCCTGCTCCTTCACCGCGACGCAGAGGTTCTTCACCCGAGGCCGCTCGCGCGCCAGGTCCACCAGCTCGTGGTAGTGCGTGGCGAACAGCGTGCGCGCGCCCACCTTGTCGTGCAGGTGCTCCGCCACCGCCCACGCGATGGAGAGCCCGTCGAACGTGGACGTGCCGCGGCCAATCTCATCCAGGATGATGAGGCTGCGACGGGTGGCGTGGTGGAGGATGTGGCTCGTCTCGGTCATCTCCACCATGAAGGTGGACTGACCACGCGCCAGATTGTCCGCCGCGCCCACGCGCGTGAAGATGCGGTCGCACAGCCCGATGCGCGCCGCCTTCGCGGGCACGAACGAGCCGGCCTGTGCCATCAGCGCGGTGAGCGCCACCTGCCGCATCACCGTGCTCTTGCCCGCCATGTTGGGGCCGGTGATGACGAGCAGCTGCGCGTCCTGCGGATCCAACCGGATGTCATTGGGAACGAAGGACTCCCCCGCCCCCAGCATGCGCTCCACCACGGGGTGACGTCCGCCGGTGATGACCATCCCCTCGGACGTGTCCACCTCCGGGCGGGCATAGCCGTACTCCGCCGCGCAGCGCGCGAACGACAGCAGCGCGTCCGCCGTGGCCACCGCCTCGGCCGCCGAGCGGATCCGCGGCGCCGCGGCCACCACCTGGGCACGCAGCTCCTCGAAGAGCTGGAGCTCCAGCACGCCCCGCCGCTCCTCGGCGGTGAGCACCTGCTCCTCGTACTCCTTCAGTTCCGGGGTGACGAAGCGCTCGGAGCCCACCGTCGTCTGCTTGCGGATGTAGTCCTTGGGCACGAGGTGCAGGTTCGACTTGGTGACCTCCAGGTAGTAGCCGAACACCCTGTTGAACCGCACCTTGAGTGAGCTGATGCCGGTGCGCTCCCGCTCGCGCTGCTCGATCTGCAGCAGCACGTCCTTGCCGGAGGTGGACAGGGCGACCAGCTTGTCCAGCTCGGCGTGGAAGCCGGGCCGGATGAGGCCACCGTCCTTCAGCGTCACGGGCGGCTCGTCCGCCACCGCGCGCGCGAGCAGCGACGCCAGCTCGGGCAGCGCGCCCAGCGGCCCCGCCAGGGACTGGAGCAGCCCGGACTGGCAGCGCGCCAACGCGGTCCCCAGCCGAGGCAGCTGAAGCAACGACAGGCCCAGCGCCCGCAGGTCGCGCGCGTTGCCCGCGCCCAGCGACAGACGGCCGCACAGCCGCTCCAGGTCGCCCACTTCCTTGAGGATGCCGGTGAGCTCCTCGCGCCACACGCCGCGCTGGGACAGCTCCTCCACGGAGTCCAATCGCGCGTGGATCTCCGGCAGCGAGGACAGCGGCGCCGCCAGCCACCGGGCCAGCTTGCGCGCCCCGAGCCCCGTCGCGGTCCTGTCCAACACGCCCAGCAGCGAGCCGCGCCGCCCTCCGTCCCGCAGGCTCTTGAGCACCTCCAGGTTGCCCCGCGAGGACTCGTCCATGAGGAGCTGACCCGAGCGCTCCACGCGGCTCAGCCGATCCACGTGCGCGGCCGGAGTCTTCTGGGTGTCCTTCAGGTAGCGCAGCGCGGCGCCCGCGGCCCCCATGGCCAGAGGCGCGCCGTCCAACCCGAAGGCGGCCAGCGACTGCACCGCGAAGTGCGCGCGCAGGAAGGCGGAGGCGCGCGTGGGCTCGAACGACGCGGCCTCGCCCTCCGCCACCGCGGGCATCCGCGACAGCCGCTGGCAGACCTGCGTCACCTCGGGGGCCTCGCGCTTGCCTTCCGGCACCAGCAGCTCGCGCGGATCCACGCGCGACAGCCCCTCCACCACCTCGGACAGCGTCGCCGCTTCCAGGGAGAGGAACTCGCCCGTGGAGGCTTCCAGCAGCGCGGCCCCGAAGCCCTGCTCGTTCCAGCAGAGCGCGGCCAGGAAGTTGCTCGCCTGGGGCTCGAGCACCTCCTCGTCCAGCACCATGCCGGGGGTGATGACGCGGGTCACTTCGCGCCGGACGATGCCCGGCCCGGTGCCCGGTGCCTCCACCTGCTCGCAGATGGCCACCTTGAGGCCGTGCTCCACCAGCCGCGCGATGTAGCGGCGCGCCGAGTGGTACGGCACCCCGCACATGGGCACCTTGTCCGAGCCCTTGGCCCGGGCGGTCAGGGTGATCTGGAGCAGTTCCGAGGCGCGGATCGCGTCCTCGAAGAACATCTCGTAGAAGTCCCCGAGCCGGAAGAAGAGCACGGTGTCGGGGTGGAGCGCCTTCAGCTCCAGGTACTGGCGCATCATCGGGGTGAGCGAGGCGATTTCCCTCGCGCCCGCGGGCTGCTCGCCCGACGGGTTTCCGACGTCCGAGGTCTCCTCCTCGGAGGGCTCCACCGCTGGTGCCTTCGCTGTCTTCGCCTGCTGCGTCACGGCCATCCCCGCCCTTCTCGCATGCCCCCACCCGTGGATCAACGAACGCGAGCCCTACCCGCCGCGTTCCCATACCACCGCCTCCCGACATTTCGCCGCGAGCCTCACCGAAAACGATTCCCCGGGCGCCGCGCACTCGGCAGGCTGGGCGGCGCGATGGCGACGCCCCCCACGACTCCCGCTCCTGCGCCACGACCCCCGCCCCCCGTGCCGGCGTTGTTCCGGGTGGCGCTCGCTCCCTTGCAGGCCTTCTTCCGGCTGGAGGCGAGCAGCGGCATCCTGCTGGCCCTGTGTGCGCTGGCCGCGCTGGTCTGGGCCAACTCCCCGTGGGCGGACACGTACACGGCCGTCTTCGATGCGCCCCTCTCCCTGTCGATCGCCGGTGCCGAGGGCCACTTCACCTTCCGCGAGTTCATCAACGACGGGTTGATGACGGTGTTCTTCTTCCTCGTGGGGATGGAGATCAAACGCGAGCTGTCCTCAGGTGAGCTGCGCACGTTCTCGCGCGCGGTGCTGCCGCTCATCGCCGCGATGGGCGGAATGATCGTCCCCGCGCTCGTCTACCTCGCCTTCAACGCGGGCACGCCGGCCCAGAGCGGCTGGGCCATCCCCATGGCCACGGACATCGCGTTCGCCATCGGCTGCCTCACGCTGGTGAAGCAGCGCGTGGGCCACGGCCTCGTGGTGTTCCTCACCGCGCTGGCCATCTTCGATGACATCGGCGGCATCCTCGTCATCGCCCTCTTCTACGGCACGGGCCTGCACGCCGCGTGGCTGCTCGCGGCGGCGGGCGTGGTGCTCGTGCTGCTGGCCTTCAACGCCTTCTCCGTCCGCTGGGGCGTGGCCTACGCGCTGGCGGGCGCGGCGCTCTGGTACTGCATGCACCATGGAGGCATCCACGCGACGCTCTCGGGCGTGGTGCTGGGCCTGTGCATCCCCGCGCGCCCCACGCGACGCGGGCGCGACGTGCTGGAGGAGCTGCAGGCCTACCTCCGCGCGTGCGTGAGCGAGCCCGAGGACGAGACGCGCCGGGGCGCCCAGATCCTCCACATCGAGGAGGCGCTGGAGGACATCGAGCCGCCGCTCAACCGCTTCGAGCACCTGTGGCACCGCTGGGTGGCGTTCGGCATCGTGCCGCTGTTCGCCCTGGCCAACTCGGGCATCAGCCTGGCGGGCATGGGCCGTGAGGAGCTGCTGTCTCCGCTCACCCTCGGCGTGTTCTTCGGGCTCTTCGTGGGCAAGCAGGTGGGCATCTTCACGTTCACCTGGGTCGCGCTGAAGCTGGGGGTGTCCAGCGCGCCGGGCAACGCGAGCGCGGGGCAGATCCACGGCGTCTCGGTGGTGGCGGGAATCGGGTTCACGGTGGCCCTGTTCGTCGCGGGCCTCGCCTTCCCCACGCAGCCCGTGCTCTTGACCGAGGCGAAGCTGGGCATCCTCCTGGGCTCGCTCCTGTCCGGCGTGGTGGGCTACGTTCTCTTGCGCTTCGTGACGAAGCCCTCCCGCGCCGTGGCGTCTTCCGAATGATCCTCCAGGACCTCAACCGCGTCCGTCAGATTACCGTCATCGCCGCGCGCCACGGCTTCGGCGAGGTGGCGGAGCGCGCCGGGCTGTGGCGGATGCTCGGCCGCAAGGAGAAGGTGGAGGTGTCGCCGGAGGCGCAGCGCGCGTCCACGGCCCGGCGCTTCCGCATGCTGCTGGCGGACCTGGGCCCCACCTTCATCAAGCTGGGGCAGGTCCTCTCCACGCGCGCGGACCTGCTGCCCGCCGAGTACGTGGAGGAGCTGGCCACGCTCCAGGACCACGTCGAGCCCATCCCGCTCGCCGAGGTGCACGCGCAGATTCGCGGCTCGCTGGGCAAGGACGCCGCGGAGCTGTTCGCGCAGATCGATCCCACCCCGCTGGCCGCGGCCTCCATCGCGCAGGTGCACCGCGCGGTGACGCTCGAGGGCGAGGAGGTGGTGGTGAAGGTGCAGCGGCCGGGCATCGCCGCGCAGATCGACTCGGACCTGGGCGTGCTGCGCTCGCTGGCGAGGCTGCTCGAGGCCGTGGTGGAGGAGACGGGCATCTACACGCCCAGCGGCATCGTGGACGAGTTCGACCGCGCCATCCACGAGGAGCTGGACTTCGTCAACGAGGCCACCAACATCCGCGCGTTCCTGGAGAACCACCGCGAGCGGCCGTACCTGAAGATTCCGCGCGTGTACTCGGAGCTGTCCAGCCGCACGGTGCTCACGCTGGAGTTCATCCGCGGCGTGAAGGTCAACCCGTCCCAGCTCTCCGAGCCGGTGCGCAAGCAGCTCGCGCAGAACATCGTGGAGGCCAGCTTCCGGCAGCTCTTCGACGACGGGCTGTTCCATGGCGATCCCCACCCCGGGAACATCCTGCTCATGGAGGACCACCGGCTCGCGCTGCTCGACTTCGGCGTGGTGGGCCGGCTCACGCGCCCCATGCAGGAGACGCTCGTCATGCTGTGCCTCGCGGTGGCGCTGAAGGACAGCGACTCGGTGGCGCGCATCCTCTACCGGGTGGGCGTCCCCGACGCGCGGGCCAACCTGGTGGGCTTCCGCAACGACATCGAGGGCATCCTCGGCCAGCACCTGCCCACCACGCTGGGTCAGGTGGACGCGCGCACGCTCCTGCGCGACCTGCTGGATCTGGCCGTCAAGTATCGCATCCGCATCCCCAAGGAGTACGCGCTGCTCTCGCGCGCCTCCATCTCCACCGAGGGCATGCTGCGCGGCCTCTACCCGGAGCTGAACATCCTGGAGGTCGCGCTCCCCTACGCCAAGGAGCTGCTCGCCGGCCGGTACGACCCGACGCAGCTCCAGGGCGGGCTGATGCGCACGCTCCTGCGCTTCCAGTCGCTGGCGCAGGACCTGCCCACGCAGCTGTCGCAGATCCTCCTGGACCTGGAGTCCGGCAAGTTCAGCGTCAACGTGCGCGCCGAGCAGTTCGACAAGCTCAACGAGAACCTGCGCAGCGCGGCCGTCATCGCCTTCCTCGGCCTGTGCGCCTGTGGCTTCATCGTCGGAGCCTTCATCGCCTTCGCGCCCCGCCCGCCCATGTACGGCAATGTCCCCGTGCTCGGCGTGGTGGGCATCGCCTTCGCGGCGGCGCTCTTTGGCGCGGCCATCACCTGGTACCTGTTTGGCGGGCGACTGGGGAAGGTCAGCGTCAGCCGGTGGCTCACCAAGAAGCACCGGTAGTCAACGCCCCACCCGAAGCGCGGCGGACCCGGGTGGCTTCGCGTGCGCGTGACACATGCGTCCCGTGCGTGTTGGGGGCTGCGTCGCGCAGGGCGCCGGGCTAGGCTGAAGCCCCGTTTCCCTTCCCTTCCAAGATGGCCGACTTGTTCGCGAACGCTCCTGCCCGCCGTCCGTCCCATACTCCGCTGGCGACCGTGCTGCTCGCCCTGGGGTTCTCCTTCACCGCTGGCTGTGCCGGCGCCCTCGATGACCCCGAGCGCTTCACCGGGGAGAGCACCGGGTGCCCCAGCGGAACCACCGCGCAAAGCATCATCCAGAGCCAGTGCCTGAGCTGTCACTCGACAGCGTCGAAGCTGGGAGACCTGGACCTGGAGGCCGCGGGCCTTCCCGGGCGCTTGTTCACCACGACGACCACGAGCTGCGGCCAGCAGCGCCCCCTCGCGGACTCGAGCAATCCGGCCGGCTCGTACTTCCTCCAGAAGCTGGGCGCGGAGCCGTCGTGCGGCGTGCGCATGCCCCAGGGAGGCCAGGCGCTCAGCTCCGCGCAGGTGGCCTGCCTCTCCGCGTGGCTGACCGCTGGCAAGGCCGGTGCGCCATGAGCGGGCTGCGCATGGTGCGTTCGTGGCGCTCAGGCCGAGCGCTCCTCTCGGTGTCCGCGCTCGGTGTGGCGCTGGTGCTCGCGCCCACGTCGGAGGCCGCGCCCACCGCCCGCAAGGGCGGCCGCCCCGCCGCGAGCGCGACGAAGAAGGCCGGTGCGACCAAGAAGACCGCGAAGTCCAGGTCCGCGACGGGCAAGAAGTCCGAGCAGCTCCGAGTGGCCGTGCTCGCCTCCGGACCGCTGGCGGCCGAGGCGCGCACCGCCGTGGAGGCCGAGCTGGCCCGGCGCGCCGCGCGCTACACGCTGGTGCCCGAGTCGCAGGTGCGAGCGGCCGCGTCCCGGCACGGTGAGGATCCGACCCAAGCCGATGGCGCCGCGGATGTCGCGCGCGAGCTGAGGCTCGCCGCGATCATCGTGGTGGACACGTCGGGCCCCGCGGGCAAGCAGCAGCTGCGCCTCTCCGTGCGCAATGGCAATGACGGCAAGGCGCTCGCATCGCCCGCCGCCGCGCGCGTTCCTTCGGCGCGTATTGTTCCCGCCTCCGTGAAGCGGCAGTGGCCCGCCGTAGAGCGAGGGCTCGGCAAGGCGCGCGCGCCGGCTCCGACAGAAGCGCCCCCGGACGCCACGCCGCTGGAGCCCGCGACGCAGCTGACGGACCAGCCCGCCACGGCGACGCGGCCCACCCCCCCTCCGCCTCCGGCCGAGCCTCCCCCGGCGCCTCCGCCCTCGGACACGCGCAAGCCCGTGTCGAAGCCGGCCGTCGTGGCCACCCAGCCCGAGAAGCCGGCGACTCCCGACGACGAGGCGACGCCCATCCCGCAGGTCTCGGCGGAGCGTCCGCGCATCGTCGAGGGCGCGGTGGGCCTGCGACTCCTCGGACGCACACTGCGATATCGCGACGACGTCTTTCAAACCCTGCGGCCGTACACGCTGGGCAAGGACGTGGCGGGCTACGCGCTGCCCGGGGCGCCGCAGGTGGCGGGAACCCTCACCGTCTACCCCGCCGCGGCGTTCTCGCATGGGCCCATCACCCGACTGGGTCTCACGGGCGGACTGGAGCGGTCGCTCGTGCTGCACTCCACGGGCGCCACGGGCGCGACGCGCTATCCCACGGTGGCCAGCGAATGGCGCGTGGGCCTTCGCTATGTGCTGCCGCTCGACTCGGCCGGGCGCAGCGCGGTGGACTTCTCCGGCACCTATGGCCAGCACGCCTTCCGCATCGATCCGGCCGAGGACGGCTCGCGTCCGGTGGACGTGCCCAACGTGGCCTACGACGAGGTCGGCCTGGACGTGGGCCTGCGGATGGAGGTGACTCGCAAGGTGGAGGTGGGCGCGCGCGTGGGCTACCTCCTGCCCTTCGGCGCGGGCGAGCTGTCGTCCGACGAGTGGTTCCCCCACACGTCCATGGGCGGCATCACCGCGAGCCTCGGGCTGGCGTACCGCCTGACGCAGAACCTGGACGTGCGCCTGTCCACCGAGCTGAAGCGCTACTTCTTCAAGTTCAAGCCCGAGGTGGGCGACTCGCGCGTCGCGGGTGGCGCGGTGGACCAGTACCCCGGACTGGCCCTCCAGGTCGGCTTCCGCCTGTAGGCCCCTCGCTACACGGGCCGGCGGAAGAGGTCCGCGAGGTCGGCGGGGAGCTGTGAGGCCACCGCCGCCACCTCGTCCTCGGGGATGCGGTCGCGCACCGCCGTGAAGACGGCGGTGAGGACGCGGAACGCCTGGTCCACCGGGATGCGCAGGTGGTCCGCCACGTCGCCGATGAACTCGGCGCGGTGCATGCGCTTGGCGTGAGACGGGCCGCGGTGGATTTCACACGCGCCCAGCAGCTGCCCGATTCCGCCCGGCAACGCGCGCATCAGCTTCACGTCCTCGCCATCGGACAGGCGCCGCGCGAGCGTGCACAGCACGGCGCTGGCCGCGTCGCGCGCATCCAAGCCGTTGACCCGCAGCTCCTGACTGTTCTGCAGCTCGTCGAGGAAGGGCTGAAGCTCCGCGGATTCGTCGCGCTCCTTCACGGGCACCGTGTCGGGATCGCGGGGAACGTCGGGGTGCTGCGCCATGGAGAGCCTCCTGGCCCGCGTCGGGCCGTCCACCGCCAGTCACGGTGCGCACGGCCCTTCCCCCTGGCACGCAACGGCGGGCGACGGGACAAGCCCCTCGCCCGCCCGGGCGCCCTACCCGTGCGGCGCCGGGTGCGCGGCCTCGGCCGGAGCGGGCTCCACATCCGCCTTGCCACCGCCGAGCCGCGTCTTGATGCGGTCCGCCACCACATAGAAGGCGGGCACCACCAGGAGGCTGAGCACGGTGGAGACGGACAAGCCGCCGAGCACCGCGATGGACATGGGCGCGCGCGTCTCGCTTCCCGCGCCCAGCGACAGCGCGGCCGGCACCGCCGCCATCATCGTGGCCATGGACGTCATGAGGATGGGCCGCAGGCGCACCGGGCCGGCGCGCAGCATGGCCTGCTCGGCGTCCGCGCCCAGCTCGCGCTGCTGGAGCGCGTAGTCCACCAGGATGATGGAGTTCTTCTTCACGATGCCCATCAGCAGCAGCAGACCAATCATGCTGAAGATGTTCAGCGTGCTCCCGGTGCCCAACAGCGCGAAGGACGCGCCCGCCACCGACAGCGGCAAGATGGTGAGCACCGTGACGGGGTGCAGGAACGAGTTGAACTGCGCGCCCAGCACCATGTACGCGACGCCAATCCCCAGGAAGAGCGCGAAGACGAGGCTGCTCATCGACTCGCGGAACGCCACGCTGGCGCCGCCGACCACCACGCGCGTGCCACCGGGAAGGTCCTTGGCCAGCCGCTCCACCGTGGCGAGCGCCTCCTCCTGATTCGAGCTGGGCGCCACGTTGGCGAAGATGCTGATGGCGCGCTCGCGGTCCCGCCGGGTGATGGCCTGGAGCGCGGGGCGCTCCTCCTGCGCCACGAGCGTGGACAGGGGCACCAGCGTGCCGCTCGCGGTGCGCAGCTTCAACAGCGACAGGTCCTCCGGACGCGACCGCTGTCCGGACATCAGCCGCAGGCGCACGTCGATGCGGCGCCCACCGGTGCTGTACTTGCCCACGCGCACACCGCCCACCAGGGCGTTGATGGTGGAGGCCACCGACTGCATCGGCACGCCCAGGTCCGCCGCGCGCGCCCGGTCCGGGGTGATGCGCAGCTCGGGCATGCCCAGCTGGTAGTCGGTGTCCACGTCCACCACCTTGCCGCTGGCCTGGAGCTTCTCGCGCATCTCCTGGCTGGCTTCCACCAGCCGCTCCCAATCCGAGCCGCGCACGCTGAACTCCACGGGGAAGCCACGCTGCGCGGTGAAGCCGCTCTGCGACAGGTCCTGCACCACGGCGCGCAGGCCGGGGAAGGCGTTGAGGCCCTTGCGCAGCACCTGCTGGAACTCGGCCTGCGTCATGCGCTGCTTCGCGGGCACCAGCGTGAGCATCAGCATGCCGGTGTTCACGCCCGAGCCACCCATGCCGCCCACCACGGCGAACACGCGGTCCACCTCGGGGCGGTGCATGACGAACTCCTCGGCCTGCTTGAAGAGCTGGTTCGTCTCATCCAGGCTGCTGCCCACCGCCGTCTGCAGGCGGATCACCAGGCGCCCCTGGTCCTGCGACGGGACGAACTCTCCCGGCAGCGCGCGGAACGCGAACACGCTCGCGAGCAGCATGAGCGACGCGCTGCCCAGCACGCGCCACGGACGCTTCAGGCCCCACGCCAGCACGCGCGCGTACAGGTGCTCCAGGCGGGTGAAGGCGCGGTCCACCGCGAGCCCCACCCGACCGCGGCCCTCGCGGGTGGTGCGCAGAAGCTGCGCGCAGCGCGCCGGCGCCAGGGTGATGGCCTCCACGTAGGAGAGCAGCACCGCCACGCACAGCGTGACGCCGAACTGGAGGAAGAAGCGGCCGATGATGCCCTTCATGAAGATGACGGGCAGGAAGATGGCCACCACGGCCACCGTGGCGGCCAGCGCGGCGAAGGTGATCTCCGCGGTGCCCTCGCGCGCGGCGCGCACCCGCTCCTTCCCCTCCTCCGAGTGCCGGAAGATGTTCTCCAGCACCATGATGGCGTCGTCCACCACGATGCCCACCGCCAGCGCCAATCCCAGGAGCGTGAAGGTGTTGAGGGTGAAGCCGAGGAAGTAGATGACCGCCACCGTGCCCAACAGCGACATGGGGATGGCGAGCACCACGTTGAGCGTGCTGGACAGCGAGCCGAGGAACACCCAGCACACGAGCGCGGTGAGCAGACACGCCAGCATCAGCTCGAACTCGATCTCGTGGACGCTCTCCTCGATGAACTGCGACGAGTCGAAGTTGATGCCGATGGTCATCCCGGCGGGCGCTTCCTTCTGGATGCGCGCCAGCTCGGTGCGCACGCCCTGGGCCACGGCCACCGCGTTGGCGCCGCGCTGCTTCTTGATGCCCAGGCCCTGCGCGGGCTCGCCGTTGACGCGGGCCATGCGGCGCACGTCCTCGAAGCCGTCCTCCACCAGCGCCACGTCGCTCAGGTAGACGGGCTGGCCGCTCTGCTCGCGCAGCACGATGTGGCGCAGCGTCTCCAGGTCCAACGCCTCGCCCAGCACCCGGACGTTGACCTCGCGGCCCTGCGTCTCGATGCGACCCGCGGGCAGCTCCACGTGCTCGCGCTGGAGCGCGCTGATGACGTCCTCCACCGTGAGGCCGTGCGCGTCCAGCTTCTGCGCGTCCACCCAGATGCGCACGTTGCGCTCCAAGAGGCCGCCGAGCTGCACCTCGCCCACGCCAGGCACCGTCTGCAGCTGCTCCTTCACGCGGTAGCGGGCGAAGTCACCCACCACCTGCTGCGCGAAGGGACCGGACACGCCCAGCCACATGATGGGCTGATCCTCCGGGTTCGTCTTGGAGACGACGGGCGGATCAATGTCCCGGGGCAGCGCGCGCTGCGCCTGGCTCACCTTGGTCTGCACGTCCTGGAGCGCCAGGTCCACGTTGCGCGACAGGTCCAGCTCCACCGTGATGCTGGCGCCGCCCTGGCGCGCGGTGGAGGTGATGCTCTTGACGCCCTCGACCTGCGTCACCGCCTCCTCGATGGGCTCGATGACGTCGCTCTCCACCGCCTCCGGGTTGGCGCCTTCCCACGTCACCCCGATGTTGATGGTGGGGAAGTCCACGTCCGGAAACTGGCTGATGCCGATGCGCTGCGCGGCCACCAGTCCGAAGACGATGGTCGCCGCCATGATCATCCAGGCGAGGACGGGCTTCTTGATGCAGACCTCGGTGATGTTCATGGGCGAGCGCCCCCGGCGACATCCGCGCCTGCGGGCGTCTGCTGTCGCGGCTCCCCCGTGAAGGCGGGGCCGGTGCCCTGGGTGACGCGCACCGACGCGCCGTCGCGCAGCGCCTCGGCACCGCGGACCACGAGCTGCTCTCCGGTCTTCAGTCCATCGCGCACCTCCACGCGGCCGTCCGCCGTGCGCATGCCCAGGTCGAGCACGCGCTCACGCGCCTTGTCGCCCACCACCACGAAGGCGAGGAAGCCGCGCTCGCTGGGGCGGATGGCGGTCTGCGGCACCACGGGGCTGCCGCCGCGCGTCTCCACCGGGACGTTGACCGTGGCGAAGGCGCCGGGACGCAGCCGGGCCGCGTCCGCGCCGGACACCTCGGCCGTGACCGCCACCATGCGGCTCTGATCATCCGCGCTCGCCGACACGTGGGTGATCTTCCCCGTGTACGCGCCGCCATCCGAGCGCACCGTGAAGCGCGCCGTCATGCCCGGCTGGATGCGCGCCACGTCCGCCTCGGGGACGTTGAAGCGCAAGAGCAGCGGCTCCCGGCGCAGCAGCGTGGCCATCACCGCGCCGGGCTGGAGGTACTGACCCGTCTGCACCGTGCGCGTCTGGAGCACGCCGTCCATGGGCGCCTTCACGTACGCATCGCGCTGGTTGAGCTGCGCCTGCTCCAGCGAGGCCTTCGCCGCAGCCACCTCCGCCTGCGCCGTGGCCGCGCGGGCGTTGTAGGTCTGGAGCTCCTCGGCGGGCAGCAGGCCCGGACGCTCCGTGTTCACCGCCGAGCGACGCTGCGCGCCCGCCTGCGCATCCGCCAGCGAGGCCTGTGCCTTCTGGAGCGCGGCCTCGGCCGCCCGCACCGCGATGGCGTAGCGGTTGGGCTCGATCTCCGCGAGCACCTCGCCGCGCTTCACCGCCTGCCCCTCCATGAACAGCACGCGCTCCACGGCGCCCGGCACGCGCGCGGTGATCTGCACGCGCTCGAAGGCGTCCACCGAGCCCACCGCGCTGACGACGTACTCCACGTCGCGCGCCTCGACTGGGGCCACCTCGACGGGGAACTGGAGCGGACCGCGACCGCCTCCCGGTCCCCCCTTGCCCGCGGCCGGCGGGGCTCCGGGCGCGCCCGCCTCGTCCTTCTTGCAACCAGCGCCCGTGGCCAGCACAGCCACCGACAGGACCACGATTCCAGCGCGTCGCATTGCCTTCACGGTTCCTTCCCCAGCGGATCGAGTCCCACGGCCGCGCGCAGCCCCAGCAGCGCGACGCCCAGTCCATACCGGCTGCTCGCCAGCGTCACCTCGGCCTCGAAGAGCCGGAGCGAGGCGTCCGCCACCGCGAGCGCGGTGGACAACCCCTGGCGATAGAGGACGCCGGTCTCCTCGGCGTTCTTGCGCGCGGCCCGAGCCGCCTGTTCGCTCTGCGCCAGCGCGGCCCGAGCCGTCTCCAGTGCCACGCGCGCCCGCTCGATGTCCACATCCACGCGGCGGGTGCGCGCCTGCTCGTCCAGCTCGGCGGCCCGCGTGTTGGCCACGCGCTCACGTCGCTCGGCGTAGCGCTCGCCACCGTCGAACAGGTTCCAGGTGAGATCCACCGAGAGGAAGCCGTCCCCGACGCGGCCCGTGAGCCCCGCTTCGTTGGTCAGCTTGTACTGCGCGGTGGCCCCCAGCGTGGGCAGCAGGCGCGCCAGCGGCTCGCGGGCATTGGCCTCCAGCGAGCGCACGCGCAGCCGCGCGGCCAGGATGTCCAGCCGCTTGTCCGCCGCGCCCTGCGTCAGAACATCCAGCGCGGGCGACGGGCGAGCGGCGTCCGACAACAGCACCTCGGGCGGCGCGAGCGCGTCACCCACGCGCTCCACCAGCAGATAGCCCAGCTCCAGGTTGCTCGTCTGCGCGGTGCCCAGCGCCGAGGCCCGGCCCGACTCCGCCGTGGCCACTTCCAGCTCGGCGCGCGTCACGTCGTTGGAGCTGGAGAGCCCCGCCTTGGCGCGAGCCTGGGCGTCCTCCAGCCCCTGGCGCGCGAAGGCGAGCCGCTGCTCCGCGGCGCTCGCCACCTGCTGATTCTCCAGGCTGATGAGGAACGCGTTGGCGGCCTCGAACTGCACCTGCCGGCGAGCCTCGCGGGCGTCCAGCCGAGCGGCCTGCCCCTCCAGCTTCGCCGCGGTGTAGAGGGGAAAGCCGCGCGCGTCGAACAGGGTGACGCGCCCGGTGAAGTTGGCGCCGAGCGCGTCGTACTTCTGGAGCACCACCGTCTGCCCGCCCACCTCCCGCGTCGACTGGTGCAGGCGGCGCGTGTACGTGCCGGTCGCCGTCAGTTCGGGGAAGAAGAAGGCGCGGGCGCGGGCCACGCGGGCATCCGCAGCCTGCGCGCGCTGGTCCGCGGACAGGACGCTCTCGTTGCGCTCCGCGGCCAGGGCCACCGCTCGCTCGAGCGTCAGCGGCGCCTCGGCGGCCGGGGCTTGGGCGCGGGCTCCGGCTGGAATCAGGGTGAGCCAGGCACACAAGGGCGCGGCGAGGAGGGGGCGGCGGACGTCGGTGAGCATGGGCAAGGGCGGTGTACGAGCCGGCGGTGGCGGGTCGGCGGGCCATATCACGGGCATGGCCCACGGGATTCCCAGACCGCGTTCCACCCTGGACGATGGCCGGCGGCACGGTCTAAGGGTGCGACGTGATTCTCCTCGGTAGTCGACCTCACCGCGCTTCTCCCGGGGCACGCGGCGTGCCCCAGAATGCCTCCGCGATGCGTTTATTCCTGCTGGGCTTGCTGTGTGTGTCGATGACGGCGTGCAAGCGCGAGCCCAAGGACGATCCCCGCACGGGCGCCCTGCGCGTGCTCGTCTTCTACGCGACGTTCCGGCCCGCCTGCCTGACGCTGACCGCGCGTGACGTGGCCGACACGAGCCGTGAGGCTCAGACGCCCATCTCGGTGGACGCCGCGCGCCAGAGTGACACACGGACCGTGGCGGTGTTTCGCCAGCCGGGCTGGAGCCAGGACCTGCGGCTGACGGTGCAGGCCCACGAGCGCTCCTGCGTGGGGCCCGTGGTGGCCGAGCAGACGGTGACGGCGACGGTGCCGCGCGAGGGCCGCCTGGACGTGGAGATGGACCTGCGCGCCGAGGACCTCGACGACGACGGCTTCATCTCCGAGGCGCAGGGCGGCACGGATTGCGACGACACCCGCGCGGACGTGAACCCGCAGGCCCCCGAGGTTTGCGACGGCGTGGACAACAACTGCGCCCTGGGAGAGTCCGAGGCCGCGGGCAGTCAGCTCTGGTACGTGGATCGGGACGGAGACGGCTATGGCACCACGCCCTTCCCCGCCTGTGGCCGGCCCGCGAACACGGCGCCACGGGGCGGCGACTGCGACGACTCGAGCGCGAGCATCCACCCCGGCCAGGAGGAGACCCGCTGCGACGGCGTGGATGAGAACTGCGACGGCGCCAAGGACGAGCCCTTCCGAGTGGGACAGGCCTGCGTCACGGACCAGCAGTGCCCGGGAAGCTATGCGTGCGCGTCCAGCGGCGCGGGCGCGGCGTGCCTGGGCTCGCAGAGTCCGCAGGCGTGGTTCGTGGACGAAGACGGTGATGGCCGCGCGGGGACGAGCACCGCGCCGAGCTGCGTGTCGCCCGCCCCTGGCGCCACCCACGTGGCCGAGGACTGCGACGAGAGCTCGCGCTTCGTGGCGCAGGGCCTCTCCGAGGTCTGCGATCGGTTGGACAACGACTGTGACGGGCAGGTGGACACCGCGAGCTGCACGCTGACGTGGGCGCCCCTGACCAACGCTCCCTCCACGAGCACGCGCTGGAACGCCGTGGCGGCCTACGCCCCGGGCAAGGCATGGTTCGCGGGCGAGGACCAGCAGCTCCTGCACGTGGACGGCGCGGCGCGCACCGGCCTCACCTGCGCGGGCAACTGGAGGTCCGCGTGGGCGACCGCTTCGGGCCGGGTCTTCCTGGGCGCCGAGGACGGCCGCATCGCCACGCGCACGCCCACCGAGGACTGCGCGGTGGTGGCACTCCCCGGCATGAGCGCGGGCATCAACGGCCTCGTGGGCTTTGAGACCGCGAACGGCACCACGCTCTACGCCGTGTCGAGCAGTGGCCGAGTCCTGCGCTGGGACTACCCCTCGGCCGCCGCGCCCGTGGAGGTGGCGAACCTGGGCGTCAACCTGCGCGCCATCCATGGCGCATCGGGTCCGCAGACGCTGCTGGCGGTGGGCGCATTGGATCAGGGCGTGGACTCGCCGCAGCCCCGAGCGTTCCGCCTCGACGTGGCCACGGGCCACTGGACCTCCGAGAGCCTGGGCAACACGGGCCCGGGCTTCCTGCGCGGCGTGCACGTGGTGGACGCGCGCACGGCCTACGCGGTGGGCGACCAAGGATTGGTGCTGGAGCGCGCGGACGGAGTCTGGCGCATGCTCCCGCGCCTCGCGGACGCTGCGGGAACGCCTCGGGACGCGACGGGCGTGGTCGCCTATGGCCGACATGCCATCTATGCCGTCTCCAGCGACGGCCAGGTGCGGTTCTCCGACGGCGGAGCCACGTGGGTGACGGCCTACGATGGCGCATCGGGGCTGACCGCCGTCGACGGGCCCTCGCCGACGGAGCTCTGGGCCAGCGGACAGCAGGGGACGATCGCCCGCTTCCACCCGTAGGGTCCGCGCCGCCCGCTCCCCCAGTGCGAGCGCGCGCGCTGGCTCGGACACCTCGAGGTGCGGGCCGGAGGCGCAGCATCCATCGCGGCCACGCCCACGCGGGGCTCCGAGCACCGCCTCGCGGCCCGCTCCGTCGTGGCCCGGGGCTTCTCGCGCTGTGCACGTGACGACCCGCGGCATCTCATTTACGAACTTCTTCGTAGACATCTACGAAGCGCTTCGTATAAATGCCGGACGTCACGCGAGGAGGCCCCATGCACACCCTCGTTTCCCTGCTGCTCCTAGTCCACGCCGCAGCGCCGTTGGAGGCGAGCGGCCCCCCGTCATCCCCGACACATCCCCTGGGAGTGTGGACCGCCGTGGTGGCGGGAAACCTCGGCTCTGGCGCCCCTGGGGTGACGCTCCACCTCAACCATGACGGCCTCCCCCAGCTCACCTATTCCGTTGGGGCCAATGGGTTGTCCGACAGTTCACCGGACACGCTCATCGTTGCCACCGTCGTCACTCGCCACCCCTCGCTCGGCTCGGTGCTGGCGATGGCCCGCGACGAGCTGACCTCCGGGCTCCACGCGAAGCTCCGGCGCCCGCTCGCACGGCTGAACCGCGCCTGGGCGGCCTTCTCCCGAGCCCCATCCGGGCGTGACTCCAAGGCGGAAATCCCGCTCGTATCCCTGGATTCACCGGGGTCGCTGAACATCCCGGGTGTCCAGGCAGGGACGCCCTTGCGAACCTCATTGCCTCCTGAGGGGAAGGAAGGTGTTACAAGCCGCGGCGTGACTGCCCCCAATCCCCCCCCTGATGCAGGCTTTGACGCCCTGGGCCTCAAGCCGGCCCTCGTCGAGGCGTTGACCACCCTCGGCTACGAGGAGCCCACGCCCATCCAGCGGGCCTCCCTCCCGCCCCTCCTGGCGGGCAAGGACCTGCTGGGCATCGCCGCTACCGGGACCGGCAAGACGGCCGCCTTCTCGCTGCCGATGCTCCACCACATCACCCCCGGCCAGGCCGGGCCTCACGCCACGTCCGCGCTGGTGCTCGTGCCCACGCGCGAGCTGGCCATGCAGGTCTCCGAGGCCATCCACCGCTATGGCCAGAAGCTGGGCATCAGCGCGCTGCCGCTGTACGGCGGCCAGGAGATTGGCCGCCAGCTGCGCGTGCTCAAGCGCGGCGTGGACGTCGTCGTCGCCACGCCGGGGCGCGCGTTGGATCACCTGCGCCGCAAGACGCTGCGGCTCGACTCGGTGCACACGGTGGTGCTCGACGAGGCGGACGAGATGCTCGACATGGGCTTCGCGGACGACCTGGAGGCCATCCTCTCCGAGACGCCCGAGGACCGGCAGACGGCGCTGTTCTCCGCCACCCTGCCCCCGCGCATCGCGAGCATCGCCGAGCGCCACCTGAAGAACCCGGTGCGCGTGAAGATCGCCAAGGAGAAGGTGGAGCCTGGCTCGATGCCGCGCGTGCGCCAGACGGCGTACGTCGTCCCGCGCGCCTACAAGGTGGCCACCCTGGGCCGCGTGCTGGACCTGGAGGCGCCCAGCGCCGCCATCGTGTTCTGCCGCACGCGCACGGAGGTGGACGAGCTGACCCTGTCCCTCAACGGTCGCGGCTGGCGCGCGCACGCCCTGCACGGCGGCATGACGCAGGAGCAGCGCGGCCGGGTCATCAAGCAGCTCAAGTCGCAGGGCACCGACCTGCTCATCGCCACGGACGTGGCGGCGCGCGGCCTGGACATCCCTCGGCTGTCGCACGTCGTGAACTTCGACGTGCCCAACGCGCCGGAGGCGTACGTGCACCGCATCGGGCGCACGGGCCGCGCCGGCCGAGAGGGCGTGGCCATCACCCTGCTGGAGCCCCGCGAGCACCGGCTGCTGCGCAACATCGAGAAGCTGACCGGTCAGCGCATCGACGTGGCCACGGTGCCCACCGTCGCGGACCTCCGGGTGCGGCGCATGGACCTCTTGCGCGCGTCCATGCGCGAGGCCCTGCTCGCCGGTGAGCTGGAGTCCTTCCGAGGCGTGATCGAGGGCCTCGCCTCCGACTTCGACGTGCTGGACGTGGCCGCCGCCGCCCTCAAGCTGCTCCAAGAGGCTCGGGACGAGGGCCACGACAGCACCGAGGACGACATCCCCGCCCTGCCGCCGCCCTCCGAGCGGCGCGAGCGCACCGAGCGCACGGATCGCCCCGCCTTCGCCCGCGCGCAGCGTCCCCAGCGCGGCGAACGGCCGGAGTACGGCGAACGGCCCGAGCGCGGCGAGCGTCCCGAGCGCGGTGAGCGCCCCGAGCGCGGAGCCCCGCCCCGGCGCCGGGGCGGCGGTCCCCAGGACTGGGAGATCACCCGGCTGCACATCAACGCGGGGCGCAACGCGGGCATGCGGCCCGCGGACCTCGTGGGTGCCATCGCCGGCGAGTCCGGCCTGGACTCCTCGCAGATCGGCGCCATCCACATCGCGGACACCTACTCGCTCGTGGAGGTCCCCGAGCGTGAGGCGCCGCGCATCATCGCCGCGCTCAAGCAGGCCACCGTGCGCGGTCGCAAGGTGGCGGTGCGCCCGGATCGCGATCGCGCCTGAGCGCTCCGCTCAGCGCAGCCCCGCGCGCCTGGCCAGCTCCTGCGCCAGCGCGCGCAGATCCTGAACTCCGGGCGCCGCGGGGCTCGTGTCGAACACGACCTCGTAGCCCAGCCCCGCCTGGTTGATGGACTCCGAACGGGGGATGCGCGTGCGCAGCACGGGGACGGTCGAGTCCTTCAGCGCCTCGTCCATCGCATCGTTGGTGGCGGTGGTCCGGCGATCCCACAGGTTGATCGCCGCCACCAGCTCGCCGCCCTGCTCGCGAATCTCGCGCCACGCCGTCTCAATCTCACCCAGCCCCTGGAGCGCGAACGCTCCGGTGGGCACGGGGGCGACCACGAGGTCCGCGTAGCTCAGCACCGCCTCGGTGAACGCGCTGATGCTCGGCGGCGTGTCCACCAGCACCACGTCCGGCGTCCAGCTCAGCGTCTTGAGCGCGCGCGGAATTGCCTGAAGGCGGTGTCCCCACTGGAACAGCTCGCGCTCTTGCGTGGCCATGCGCGGCGCTCCGGGCGCGATGAACAACCCCGGCCGCTTGGGAGACGCCACCACC
The DNA here is from genome assembly GCA_016458225.1 of Myxococcaceae bacterium JPH2. Classification (NCBI taxonomy): domain Bacteria; kingdom Pseudomonadati; phylum Myxococcota; class Myxococcia; order Myxococcales; family Myxococcaceae; species Myxococcaceae bacterium JPH2. The sequence continues at coordinate 122,752 of JAEMGR010000009.1, forward strand.
ACGTCATCCAGCCGGCGCGCGGGCCGAGCCCCCAGCGCATCCGCCACGCACGGCCCCTCACGTGACTCCAGCCCCAGCACGAGCGAGGCATGGGCCTGAGGATCCAGATCCAACAGCAGCACCCGGTGCCCCGCGTCCGCCAGGGCCGCGGCCACGTGCGCGCAGAGGGTGGTCTTCCCGACCCCTCCCTTGATGGTGCAGAACGCGATCGACGGCATGCCCCGTCCTATACCTCAAGCCCCCCACCGCCCGTTGCCCCAGACTGGCGCACCCCGCGCCATCCCGAGCGCCCCAGAATGGTGCAAGGGCCGCCGCCCCCATGCCCTCTCACCAATGATTTCCAGGGGTTGACCCTGGCACTGCCCATGCTTTTGCCCCCCGCGTCAGGCACGCCGACTACGGTCGCCGGGCGCCAGGAGATTAGTCATGGAAATCCGCTTCTTCGGAGTTCGGGGCAGCATCGCGGTGTCGGGCTCGCGCATCGGGGGGAACACGGCCTGCGTGGAAGTGACGAGCCAGGGGCACCGGATCATCCTCGACGCGGGGACGGGCATCCGCGGGCTGGGCGAGGTGATGCTGCGCGAGGGCGCGCCGCAGAAGGCCACGCTGTTCTTCTCGCACCTGCATTGGGATCACGTGCAGGGCTTCCCCTTCTTCACGCCGGCGTACCTGCCCACCACCGAGCTGACGCTGTACGGCCCGGGCAGCAATGGGGCGCAGGCGCTGGAGTCCACGCTCGCGCAGCAGATGCAGCCGCCGCAGTTCCCGGTGCCGCTGTCCACCATGCGCTCGAAGATGACCTTCGGATCCGCCGAGCATGGGCGGACGGTGGAGACGGGGCCGTTCTGCGTGACGCCGTTGGATGTGCCTCACCCGAACGGGTGCATGGCCTACCGCGTGGAGGCGGATGGACACGCGTTCGTCTACGCCACGGACGTGGAGCTGTCGCCTGGGCAGCTGGTGCCGGACATCGCGCGCGGCTTCGAGGGCGTGGACGCGCTGTGCCTGGATGCCCAGTACACGCAGGAGGAGTACGACGGGCGCAAGGGCATGCCGAAGAAGGGCTGGGGCCACTCGACGAACCTGGACGCCGCGCGGGTGGCCGCCACCGTGGGCGCCGGCCGGCTCTTGCTCTTCCATCATGATCCGTCCCACCCGGACGAGGTCGTGGAGGACATGGCCCAGCAGGCGCGCGCGTACTTCGCGCCCACCGAGCCGGCGCGCGAGGGCCAGCGACTGCTCCTGGGCCGCGCCGCGGGCGCGTGAGGCGGGAACCATGCGCTATGGTTCTCCGGCGGCCTTCCTCCTGCCCTCGCTGCCCTCCATGCCCCAGCCCACGGATGTGACGCAGGTCCTGCTTCCCTTCGGCGGACTCGTGGGGCGCGAGGTGGACCTCGACGCGTTCCTCCAGAACCTGGTGGATCGCGTCGCCACCACGATGCAGGCGGACCGCGGGACGCTCTGGCTGTTGGACGCGTCACGCAACGAGCTGTTCAGCCGCGCGGCCCACCTGCCCGAGCTGGCGCAGATCCGCGTGAAGCTGGGCCAGGGTGTGGCGGGCACCGTCGCGCAAGCGGGCGAGGCCATCAACGTGCCGGATCCGCGCGGCGAGCGCCGCTTCTTCGCGGACATCGACCGGATGACGGGCTACCGCACGACGAGCCTCCTGGCCGTGCCGCTGCTCGACGCGGACGGCGCCGTGTACGGCGTGCTCCAGGTGCTCAACCGCTTGGGCGGTGGACGCTTCACCTCCGACGACACCGAGCGACTGACGAGCATCACCGCCCAGGTGAGCACCGCGCTGCAGCGCACCAGCCTGTACTCGGAGCTCCAGCGCGCGAAGGATCAACCCCAGGCCCCCGTGGCCTACTTCTTCAATCACATCATCGGCGAGGCGCCGCCCCTCAAGACGCTCTACCGCCTGGTGCAGAAGGCAGCGCCCACGGACGCCACGGTGCTGCTGCGCGGAGAGAGCGGCAGCGGAAAGGAGCTGTTCGCGCGCGCGGTGCACGTCAACGGCCCGCGCCGCGATCGGCCCTTCGTGAAGGTGGACTGCGCCGCGCTGCCCGCGTCGCTCATCGAGAACGAGCTGTTCGGTCACGAGAAGGGCGCCTTCACCGGCGCGGACCACCGCATGCCCGGCAAGTTCGAGGCGGCGGATGGCGGCACGGTGTTCATCGACGAGATTGGCGAGCTGCCGCTGCCCGTGCAGGGCAAGCTCCTGCGCGTGCTTCAAGACCGCGAGTTCGAGCGCGTGGGAGGCACGCAAGCCGTCCGAGTGGACGTGCGCATCGTCGCGGCGACGCATCGCGACCTCGCGGCCATGGTCGCGGACGGACGCTTCCGCGAGGACCTCTACTACCGCATCAAGGTCGTGGAGCTGGTGCTCCCGCCCCTGCGCGAGCGCGGCGGCGAGGACATCGAGCGACTCGCGCGGCACTTCGTCGCCACGGTGGCGCGGCGTCACCGACTGCCGCCTCCCAAGCTGAGCGCGGCGGCGCTGGATCGCCTCAAGCGCTACCGCTGGCCCGGCAACGTGCGCGAGCTGGAGAACTGCATCGAGAGCGCCGTGGTGCTCTGCGAGGGGGAGATCCTCGAGGAGCACCTGCCCCTGCCCAACCTGGACCGTGCTCCGACCAGCGCCCCCAGCCCGGCGCGAGCGAGCGAGGAGCCGGCCCTGCTGCCCCTGGCCGAGGTGGAGCGGCGCCACATCCTGCGCGCGCTGGAGGCCGTGAAGGGCAACCGCACCGCCGCCGCGAAGGCGCTGGAGATCGGCCGCAACACGCTCGCGCGCAAGCTCAAGGAGTACGGCTTGGGCGACGAAGGCTGAGCCCGCGACTCAGTCGCCGTAAGGGTCGGCGCGCCCCGAGCGCTCCATCGCCAGCACCACCATGGCCATGGGCAGGCCGAGCATCCCCGCGCCCAGCAGGATCGCCACCTCCAGGCCCAGGTCGCCGAGGGACTTCACGGTCCAGGCCGCCAGGCCCGCCACCGTCGCGAGCCCCAGCCCATAGCGCGCGACATCATTGTGCCGGCCGAGCAGCGCCATCCCCGCTCCTGCCACGGCAATCACGATCGGCAGCGCCCACGGGTACTTCCCCGGCACGGGCCACAGGGCCAGGGACAGCTCGAAGGCCAGCACCAGCAACGCCACCGCCGTGAGCACGGACATGCCCGAGAGCTTCATGTCGCTCCGCACCAGGCTCGGCGTCCGGGCGGGCGCATCACGCGCGCCGCCCCACGAACAACGTGTGCCGCGTGCCCTTGGAGCCATGCGCGGCGGGGTTCAGGACCTGGGTGGTGAAGCCCGCCATGCCCAGCCGCTTCTCGAAGCCCGGCGCCGGTCCCGCGCTCCACACCACCAACCGGCCCTGAGGACGCAGCGCCCGAGCCGCGCGGGCCAACCCACCCAGGCCATACAGCGCATGGTTGTCCGGGTGCGTGAGGGCCACGGGCCCGTTGTCCACGTCCAGCAGGATGGCGTCGAAGACTCCGGAGTGCCGAGCCATCAGCGCCCCCACGTCTCCCTCCACCACCGTCACGCGAGGGTCCTCCAGCGGGGCCCTCGCCAGCGGCGCGAGCGGGCCCCGGTTCCACACCACCACCGCGGGCAGCAGCTCCGCCACCGTCACGTGGCCCTCGGGCCCCAGGCGATTGAGCGCGGCCCGCACCGTGTAGCCAAAGCCCAGGCCGCCCACGAGCACCCGCCCACCGCCCTTGCCTGACAGATGCGCGCAGCCCGCTTCGGCCAGCGCCTCCTCGGAGCCATGCTGTCGGCTCGACATGAGGATCTGCCCACGCACGCGCAGGACGTACTCGTCCGAGCGCCGGGCCAGGATGACTTCGCCCACGTCTGGGACTTGGGCGCTGTCGAGGGTCTCCCACGGTTTCATGCGCCCGGCTCTTCCCCCGGACGCGCGCGAGGGTCAAGCGCTCCCCGCCCCTTTCGTCCGTCATGCCCCGTGTCGCTCGCGCCGGAGTGGCCGCCAGCGATAGGCGCATTCGGTGAGGTGCAGCACGGAGTCCAGCCGAGCCCCCTCGGCCAGAGGGCCCTCCTGGAGGTACTCGCAATACAGTTGCACCGGGGTGACGAAGCGTGCGTTCCACGGCGCCCGGTCGATGGTCAGCACGTACACGTACCCGTCCGCCACGCCCAGCGCGTCGTAGCACTCGACGAGCGGCTCCTGCAGCGCCTCCAGCCCCTCCCACACGCTGCCCTCGGGCGGTCGAGTGCTCGGCCGCGTGTCGAACACGCCCACCAGGCGCCCGCCTGGGGATGAGGGCTCGGGATCCACCGCGGTCGTCAGCAGGTCTCCCTCGCGCGCCATCAGCATCTCCGCCTCGCCGAACGCGTGGAACTTGAACTCGGTGAGGGCGTTGCCCACGCGCCGCATGACCGGATCATTGGTCTCGCTGCGCACGAAGTAGCCGCCGCGTCGCCAGTCTCCGCGCGCGTTGCGATAGCGGACCGCCGCGCGATAGCTCACCTGGTAGAAGCAGACGCCCAGCACCGGCGCCACGCCCACCGGGCGCATGTCCCTTAGCGACGACATCAACACCTGGACCCAGGCCGTGCCGTGGAAGATCTCGGGCTCCAGCGGCGCGGGCAGCAGGCGCGCGAGCCGCTCGGGAGACACCGCGTAGTTGATGGACACGGCCTCCACCCAGTGCGTCTGCACCTGCGTGAGCCAGGGCACGGACGGGCACGTCTCCATCCCCGGGGTGCTCGGGCTCGCATCCTGCGCGAGGGCCAGCGCGGCGTGGGCCTCTCGCAGCGCCTCGTGTCCCCGCGCCGTGAGCAACCAGTGACCACGTGACGCCACGCGCGCATGACCCGCCTCCGCGAGCCCACGCAAAGCCGCGTCCGCGTCAGTCACGCCCGCCTCCCGCAGCCGTCGAGCGGCCTCCTCGCGCAGCGGGCCACTCGGCTCGAGCGCCAGCGCGACGAGGGCCGCGAGCGACTCGGGCCTCATACCAGCCGCGGTCCCAGGCCCTCGGCCGCGACCCTTCGGATGCGCGCACGATGCAGCGCCACGCCCGAACAGAACTGCACGAGGAACCACAACCCGCCCAGCACGCCGAAGGCATGCTCCGGCACGCGCGCAAGGCCCAGCGAGACGAGCCCGAACAGCGCCGCCATCGCATACCAGCCCCGCCCCATCAGCGCGCCCATGCCACAGAAAGCCATGGCGAACAGGACGCACGCCACCGACGGGAAGAACAGGCGATCCAACCCCAGCAACAGGTTGAGGACGGCCACCAACACCATGCAGCCGATGAAGCTGGTCCAGATGGCCCAGATCTGCCGCTCGATGAACGAGCGGACCCCGGCCGACTGGCCGCGCTTCATGAAGAAGATGCTCGCGAAGTTGAACACGAGCAACACGCCCCATACCCCCATGTAGGGGCCGGGCTCGCGCACCCCGCGCGCCCACAACGCGTCCGTGGCGAGGAAGCCACCGCCGTTGAGGAACGCGTGCACCATCCAGATGAGGCCCCAGTTCTGCAACGCCGTGTCGTCGCGCGCCTGGGTGACGACTCGCCGCAACAGCTCCAGTGCCTGGGTGGCCTCCTCGCGGTTCATCGCTCGGCCTCGGAGCGCAGTGCCATCGGGTGGCTCACCCCGCCACTCGCCACGAGGTAGAGCGAGACGCCCACGCCCAGGGCACACAGCGCCGCGACGTAGTGCGCGGGCGCGCGGGGATCCGCCTTCATCAGCAGCGTCACCACCAGCGGGGTCAACCCGCCGAAGATGGCGTAGGCCACGTTGTACGAGAACGACAGGCCAGAGAAGCGAACCTCGGCTGGGAACGCCCGCACCATCACCGTCGGAACCACGCCCACCACGCCCACGCAGAAGCCCACCAGCGCATAGAGCGGGACGATGCGCTCCGGCTGCGAGGCCACGCCCAGATAGAAGGCATACGTCGTCACGAGCAGGGCCAGACACCCGACGCCCAGGGCTCGCCCCGCGCCAAAGCGATCCGCCATCAGCCCGAAGCAGATGCACCCCACGGTGAGCGCCGCGGTGGCCACGCTGCCCGCGCCGAGCGCCACGGCCGAGGGAATCTTGAACAAGGTCTGCACCAGCGTGGGCGTCATGAGGATGACGACGACGATGGCCGCCGTGAGCACCCAGGTCAGCAGCATGGACACCACCACCGCACGCCCATGCCCTCGCAGCACCGTCTTGAGCGGCAGCTCCTTCACGAGCGCGTGCCGACGGCGCATCTCCTCGAACACCGGCGTCTCCGCCAGCCAGCGCCGCAGGAACACGGCGAGAAAGCCAAACACGCCGCCCACCAGGAACGGGATGCGCCAGCCGAAGTCACGCACCTGCTCGGGGACGAAGAGCGTGTTGATCGCCGTCGCCACCAGCGAGCCCAGGAGGATGCCCAGCGTGAGCCCCGAGGTCAGCGTGCCGCAGGCGAAGCCCACGCGCCGCTCTGGCACGTGCTCCGAGACGAAGACCCACGCGCCCGGCACCTCGCCGCCCACCGCCGCGCCCTGGAAGATGCGCAGGATGAGCAAGGCCAGCGGCGCGAAGTGTCCCGCCGTCGCGTACGTCGGCAGCAAGCCAATGAGCAGCGTGGGGACGGCCATCATGAACACGCTCAACGTGAACATGCGCTTGCGTCCACCGCGGTCACCGAAGTGGGCCATCACGATGCCGCCCAGCGGTCGCGCCAGATAGCCCGCCGCGAACACACCGAAGGACTGCAACTGACGCAGCCAGTCCGGCGTGTCCGGTGGGAAGAAGAGCGCGCCGATGACCTGGGTGAAGAACACGAAGATGATGAAGTCGTAGAACTCCAGCGCGCCCCCGAGGGCCGCCAACCCGAGGGTCTTGGCGTCCTGAGCGGTCAGCGGGCGCTGCGCGTGCGTCTCAGCGAGGGATGGGGTCGACATGCGAGTGGAGCGGCAGCATAGGCCGAAGCTGGGATAGAAGGCGCGACATGCGCCAGCGCCTGCTCTCGATTCTCGGTGGCTCGGTCGGCAACCTCATCGAGTGGTACGACTTCTACGTGTACAGCGCCTTCTCGCTGTACTTCGCCAAGGCGTTCTTCCCCTCGGCGGATCCAGTCGTCGAGCAGCTCAACTCCGCGGGCGTCTTCGCGCTCGGCTTCCTGATCCGCCCGGTAGGTGGATGGCTGATGGGACTCCACGCGGATCGCCATGGACGCCGCGCCGCGTTGAGCCTCTCCGTCGCGCTCATGTGCCTGGGCTCGCTCGTCATCGCGCTGTGCCCCACCTATGAGCGCATTGGCGTGTGGGCCCCCGCGGTGCTCCTCCTCGCCCGGCTGCTGCAAGGGCTGTCATTGGGCGGCGAGTACGGCACCAGCGCGACCTACCTGAGCGAGGTCGCCACGTCGCGGCACCGCGGCTTCTTCAGCTCGTTCCAATACGTCACCCTCATCATGGGCCAGTTGCTCGCCACGCTGACGCTGCTCGTGCTCCAGCAGGCGGTGCTCACCGAGGCGCAGCTCCAGGCCTGGGGCTGGCGCATCCCCTTCCTCCTGGGCGCGCTGCTCGCGGTGGTGGGCTTCGCCGTGCGGCGCGACATGGTGGAGACCCAGGCGTTCCAGCAAGAGGTGCGGACGCAGGCCCGAGCCCACCCGCTGCGAGAGCTGCTGCGCCACCCGAAGGAGATCGCCACCGTGGTCGGCCTCACGATGGGCGGCACGCTCGCGTTCTACACATACACGGTCTACATGCAGAAGTTCCTGGTGAACTCCGTGGGGCTGACGCGTGAGCAGTCCACGCGCGTCTCGGTCTCCAGCCTGTTCGTGTACATGCTGCTGCAGCCCGTGTTCGGCCTGCTCTCGGACAAGGTGGGCCGCCGTCCGGTGCTGATGGGCTTCGGAATCCTGGGCACGCTGTGCACCGTTCCCCTGCTGACCGCCCTCACCCAGACGCGCGATGCCTTCACCGCGTTCCTCCTCGTCATGGCGGCGCTCTGCATCCTCTCGGGCTACACGTCCATCAACGCCGTGGTGAAGGCCGAGCTGTTCCCCGCTCGCATCCGCGCCCTGGGCGTGGGCCTACCCTATGCGCTCACGGTGTCTGTCTTTGGCGGCAGCGCCGAATACGTGGCCACGCGGCTGAAGCTGGCGGGACATGAGTCCTGGTTCTTCTGGTACGTCACCGCCGCCATCGCCTGCTCGCTGGCCGTCTACGTGTTCATGCGCGATACACGCGACACCAGCCGCATCACCGCCGAGACAGCCTCCACGGCCGGCACGCACGACCTCGCGCCGGAGCGGACGGAGGACACGGGCCGGGCCATCTCGGGATGAATGGATGGCCGCGCCGAGTGTGAGGGTGCAGGAGTGGAACCCACCTCGATCGCGCCCACGTGAACAAGTCTGATACCCCTGCTCGCGCGTTCAACATCCGTCTGCCCCTGGGGATGTTGAGGTTGACACCCCGTCCTCGGCCCTCCCACGATCGACGGCCTATGGTGACCTCCTCGACCCGCCCCTTGCTTTTGAGGGTGTTGTTGACCTCCCTCATGCTCACCCTCGCCGCTTGCGGGGATTCATCTCCTGGCAAGGATCCGGACGGTGGCACGGATTCCAGCGACGCGGGCGACGGCGGCCCCAAGCCGACGGTCGCCATCTGCGGCGACAACATCAAGCACGACACCGAGGCGTGTGACGACGGCAACACCCTCTCGGGTGATGGGTGCTCAGCCAAGTGTGACACCGTCGAGTCGGGCTTCACGTGTCCGGAGGCGGGCAAGCCCTGTTACCGCATCCCCACCTGCGGCAACGGCGTGGTGGAGACCGGTGAGAGCTGCGACGACCGAAACACCACCTCCGGAGATGGCTGCACGTCGAGCTGCAAGGAGGAGGCGGGCTGGAACTGCCCCAAGAGCGGTGGCCGCTGCGTGGCCAAGCAGTGCGGCGACAGCATCATCGCGGGCGATGAGGACTGCGACGACGGCAACAACAAGCCGGGCGACGGCTGCAGCGCCACCTGCCGCGTCGAGGACAACTTCAAGTGCCCCACGGCCGGCGCCGCGTGCGTGACCATCCGCTGCGGCGACGGCGTGGCCGAGGGCAACGAGCAGTGCGACGACGGCAACAACGACATGGGCGACGGCTGCTCGCCCTTGTGCCGCAACGAGCCCAAGTGCCCCAACGGCATCTGCCAGGAGGTCTGCGGCGACGGCGTGATGCTCCCCGGCACCACGATCGAGGAGTGCGATGACGGCAACACCCGCGACAACGACGGCTGTTCGCACACGTGCAAGAAGGAGCCGGGCTTCACCTGCACCTTCGCCGACACGACCCTGCCGGACGCAGTGAACCTCACCGTCGTCTACCGAGACTTCCGCGGCGCCGACCTGCCCGCCGACGGCGTCCTGCCCGCTGGCCACCTCGACTTCGAGAACGAGAACAACACCGAGACGGGCATCCTGGGGGCGCTCTACTCACCGCTGGATCCCACGACGCACAAGCCGGTGTACGCCAAGGGCGACGGCACGGGCTCCGCGACCACCCACGGCAAGACGGCCTTCGACCAGTGGTACAAGGACACCAAGAACGTGAACATTCCGTACGTGTCCACCATGAAGCTGGCCCGCAACACCGCGGGCGGACCCACCTCCGCCATCTACGTCTTCGACGAGCCGAACTTCTTCCCGCTGGATGACAAGGGTTGGGTGGCGCTGGGCAAGGAGCCCAAGCGCACGAACAATCACAACTTCAGCTTCACCAGCGAGGTCCGCTACTGGTTCGAGTTCAAGGGCACCGAGGTGCTCGACTTCCGCGGTGACGACGACGTCTGGGTCTACATCAACGGCAAGCTCGCGCTGGATCTGGGCGGCGTGCACGGAGCGCTGACCGGCTCGGTCGACCTCACCAAGGCCGCGCCGGTGAGCAGCCTGGGACTCCAGAAGGGCCGCATCTACGAGGTCGTCGTGCTCCAGGCCGAGCGCCACACGACCGCGTCCTCGTACAAGCTGACCCTGAGCAACTTCACCACCAGGACGACCTCGTGCACCTCGACCTGCGGCAACGGCACGGTCGAAGCCGGTGAGGAGTGCGACAACAAGAATGGCAACCTCGGCGGCTACAACCAGTGCTCCCCGGGCTGCGTGTGGGGCCCTCGCTGCGGTGACAAGCACATCGACTCGGACTACGGCGAGGAGTGCGACGACGGCGGCCCGACGCGCACGTGCAGCGCCGTCTGCAAGTCCATCATCGGCTGAGTCGCGCTGAGATGTCCGAGGGCCGCTGACGGAGACCTCTCCGACAGCGGCCCTCTTCGTTTCAAGCGCTACCCGTCGCGCCGCAGCGCCTCGCCCGGGGACACGCGCAACGCCCGACGCGTGGGCAGCCAGCTCGCCAGCAGCGCCACTGTCGCCAACACGCCGGGCACCGCCACGAATGTCAGCGGATCCAACGGCGCGACCCCGTGGACCATCCCCTCGAGGCTCCGCGCCAACATCGCGGCCCCCGCGAGCCCCAGCGCCACCCCCAGCGCGGTGAGCCGCAGCCCCTGCCCCACCACCAGCCACACCAGGTGCTCGCGCGAGGCGCCCAGCGCGCTCCGGATGCCCAGCTCACGCGTCCGCATGCTCGCGGCGTAGGACAGGACACCGTAGAGGCCCACGCCCGCGATCCCCAGCCCGAGCACCGCCAGGGCGGCCAAGAGGGAGGCCAACACCCGCGTGCCACCCAGGCTCGCATCCACCACGTCATCCATCGAGCGGAGGTGCACCAGCGGCACGCTGGGGTCCACGGCCCGGAGCTGCTCGCGCAGCGCGGGCCCGAGCCAGACAGCATCGCCCCGCGTCCGCACGGTCAGCAGCATGCGCAGCGCGGAGAACTGCCCCAATGGCAGGTACACCTCCAAGGACGGAGGCTCCCACGGTCCCCCGTGCCGCACGTCCCCCACCACCCCCACCACCCCCACCACCTCCCGCAGGGGCTCGTCGTCGAACGCGAGCCGGGCGTGCTGGCCCACGGCGCTGCGGCCCGGGAAATAGCGCTGCGCGAACGCCTCGCTCACGACCATCACCGGAGCCGCGCCGGAGCGATCCGAGGCCGCGAGGCGACGGCCCTCCTTGAGCACGAACCCCAAGGTGGCGAAGTAGTCCCCACCCACCGTGCGAAAATGGATGGGCTCGCGCGACTCCGCGACGGCCGCGGCCTCACCCGGAAGCACCACCGGCACCAACCCATCGCGGTCCCAGCGCGGCACCGTGCTCGCGAGCCCCACGGACTCCACGCCCGGCAGCCCGCGCATCCGCTCCACCAGCGACTCCGTAGACAGCGCTGAACACGGCCGTGGTCGCGCCCATCGCCAGCGCGAGCGTGGCCACGACCACGAGGGTGAAGCCTGGCTCGCGGCGCATTCGCCGCAGCGCGAGGCGGAGATCCAACACGAACTCGGACATGGGGCTCCCGGAGGCCCCCGAGCATATGGCCTCTCGTCGAGGGCGATACGCCGCCTTTCATGGAATTCGAGTGCAGCTTGCCGGACGCGCGATGACAGCATACGACCAAGGCCTCGGCGCCCGCGGTGGCGCTGACACACCCCTGGGGGGTTCCCACATGGCGGACACGCTGAACCGACTGCTGGACAAGATTCCGGACGCACTCGCTCAGAAGATTCCGGACGTGAACCTGGGCGCGCAGGACATCGACGTGTCCGTGGCCCAAGGGACCTTCACGCGAGAGAACATCCTCCCGCCCATCCTCGACCTGAAGGACTTCGCCCTCTCGTTCGAGGCCGCGGGCGACGGCACCATCCGCAACTTCAACTCGGCTGGGGACAAGGACGACAACGGCATCGTGGGGGATCCGCCGCAAACGTCCTCGAATGGCGTGGGCACGTCGCTCCAGCCCCAGCTCCTGCTGGATGGAACCCGGGGCTGGCTGCGCTACCAGGTGTCCGCGCGCATCAAGTCCGGCGCGACCGCGAAGGTCTTCTTCGCGACTGCCTCGGGCCAGGGCGAGTTCGCGGCGACGCTGTCCGACTACCGGGCCCACGGCCTAAACGAGCGCATGCCCGCCGCCGTGAAGGCGGACCTCTCCGCGCCTCGGCTCGCGGTGCAGCAGACGGACCTGGCCAAGCTGGGCGTGGGCGATGCGCTGGGCTGGCAGACGCGCGGACAGCTCAAGACGTCCGTGGCGGTCAACTGGGCGGACCTGTTCACGGCGAACCTGGCGGCGCTCACCTTCGTGAAGGGCGGCGAGCTGCTCGGCATCAAGCTCGCCATGAGCGCCTCCGTGACGGCGTCCGTGTCCGTCACGGATGACTTCCAGGTGTCCTTCTCCCGCCCGCGCGCGGGGCGCATCGAACTCGCGGTGCGCAAGGCGAAGTCCCGAGAGACGGCGCTGGGCGCGGGGCTGAGCCTGTCCCTGGAGTTCGCGGACAAGGACGCGGTGAAGAACAAGCTCGCGGACCTCGTCACGGCCATCGCCGGCAAGCCCATGGCGGAGGTGGACGCGCTCGTGGAGAAGGCCGCCAACCTCCAGCTCTCGGACCTGGAGAAGAAGGCGCTCGCGTTCGTCCTGGAGCGCCTGGGGTTGGATCCGCAGCTCGCGGACCTGGCCACCGTCAAGACGAAGTGGGAGGAGCTGAAGGCCAACATCCAGTCCACCCTGGAGAAGGTGGCCCAGGCGCAGATCACCGCAGGCTTCCGCTACGAGTACCTGCGGATCCCCCAATCCTCTACGCTGTTGCAAGTGGAACTGGATGACGCCGTGGCCATGCGGTTCCATGGCGCGCTCATCCGCGGCAACCTGGAGGATCTGCTCGGCTGGCTGAGGGATCCCGCCAACGCCCAGGCCTTCACCCTCAAGAGCTTCCTGCGCCAGACGAGCCTCGCCGAGCGCCACAGCTATGGCTTCACGCTGGGACTCGGGGGCACCGAGGTGCTCACGTCGCGCACCACGCGCGAGCTGAGCTGGGTGACGCAGGAGAACGTGCAGGGCGCCCGCCGGATGGCCTTCCAGGGACAGCGCGGCTACGAGGACAAGCTGCTCGGCACCCGGGGCCAGTGGCTGGTGGACCTCAAGGCGGAGATGACGCAGTTCTCCCCCACCCCCGTGGCTTCGGACTTCTACTGCGGCCTGCACTTCATGCTGTCGGGCAGCAAGAAGAAGCTGTCGCGCGATGACCTCTCCACCGCGCTGGATGACGCGGTCGTCTGGGGCGCGCTGGATGAGAAGGACGTGCCCGGCATCCTGGACTCGCTGAAGGACGCGCTGAACTCGGAGGCGCTGGAGACGCGGCTCGACCTGAAGGTCGACAACGACACCTTCCGCGCCCTGCTCTCCGGACTCCAGGGCTTCGACGTCGCGCTGTTCGCGCGGGTGCTCGCGCGCGCCATGCCGTGGAGCACCAACACCGCTCGCGCTCGCGCGGACACCCGGCAGATTGTCTACGGCCCCATGTGGGACGCGTACCTGCGCGAGGTGCGGCAGAACGGCAGCGCCCGCGTGCAGGACCTCGCCCCCACCCGCGCCGCGCAGATCGCCGCCTGGGTCCTGAAGAACGACACCTCCGCCCACGCGCTGGGCCAGGACCTGATGGCCATGGAGTCCATCTTCCGTCCGCCCGGTGGCGCGTTCTCCTTCGCGGAGGTGACGGACAAGAACCCACGCACGCTGGGCAAGTGCCTGGACTTCGTGGACGGCGTGACGCACCTGAACAACGCGTTCGCGCAGCGCTGGGGTCCGGAGTCCTTCCAGACGGTGTTCGGCAAGCTCGAGGGCATGTGGAACACCGGGTTCCACCTGCGCGCCACCGGCGCCCTGCTGCTGGAGCTGGCGAAGGGCACCTCGCAGGGGCTGGCCAGCGTGGAGCGCACGTTCACCATCAAGCGCGTGGAGAAGGATCAGCAGCTCGTCTTCACCACCGCGCGCGGCTCGGGCGCGAAGTAGCGCTCACATCGCGCGAGACAGCACGAGCATCGCGGTGGCGGACAGCGCCCCCGCCACCGCGAAGTGCCCCCACGCCCGGCGCGCCAACACGGCGCCCGTGCTGGGGGCTTCGTCTCCCAGGATGATCAGCGCGGGGCGACCATCCCGCCCTCGCAGCTCGTACGAGCCTTCGGTCCTGCCCGGACGCAGCTCGCCCTCCACGAGGCACGCCTCGCCCGCCAGGCCCACGCGTTCCCAGGACAGCGCGTCCGCGGGCTCCCTGAGCGCCTCGGCCTGCGTGGAGACATTCCGGCACCGCCGCACCTCCAACGGCGCCCGCAGCGTCGACGGCGCGAAGCACACGGTGGCGCGCGAGGTGGTGCCCCGAAGCGACAGCACGGGCACGTAGGCCCGCTCGCGGGACAGCAGCGGCCCTCGGCGGCCCCGCGGCGCCACCGCGTGCACCGCCGCGTCGTAGAACGCGCACGTCACGCCCCCGGGCGACAGCAGCGAGTCCGTGGCATCCAGCACGCCGCGATAGACCGCGACGCCGGGAGGACGCCCCGCGCGCAGCTCCGCCACCGCCTCGTCGAGTGACAGCGGCGCACACGAGCGCAGCGCCACGGCCCGGATGCGCTCGCGAGAGCCGCTCACCGCGAGCGCTCCCGCCAGCACCAGGAGGCCGCTGGCCAGGGCGCGCCCCAGCGTGTCGAACGGATCCCCTTCCATCAGGGATTCATGCCGGAACTGCACGAGCACCAGCAGCGAGCCGACCGCGAGCAGCGTCAGCCACAAGAGGTGCACGCGCAGCGCGAGCGAGGGCCCCGGCTCGCGCCTTCCGAACGTGATGGCCGCGACCACCCACGCGGCCAGCGCCGCCGCGTAGAAGGGCGCCAGCAGGATGCGCCACGACTCCATCCCGACCCCCCGCCGAGCTGTTCCACGCGCGCGTCCTCGGGAGGCGCGTCGCGCGGGACAAAGGGTTGGGCGCCAGGCCGCCCCGGACAAGACCACTCCCGGGGCAGTCGGCCGTCCTCCGTCCGACGATGGACGTCAGGCGGACGCGGGCACGGCTTGGATATCCAGCTCGATGTCCACCTTCTCGCCCACCAGCCAGCCGCCGTTGTCGAGCGTCTTGTTCCAGCGGATGCCGAAGTCCGAGCGGTTCAGCGTGGTGCGCGCCGTGTAGATGAGGCGCATGTTGCCCCACAGGTCCTTCTGCGCCGCCAGGTGGCGCGCCTCGAGCAACACGGGCTTCGTCACCCCCCGCAGGGTCAGGTCCCCCAGGACGCGGAAGCCCGCGCCCACCACGGCCTCCTGCTGGATGCCCCGGAACGACAGCCGCGGCGACACCTCCACGTCCAAGAACTCGGGCGAGCGCAGGTGCGCGTCGCGCTCAGGCGAGCCCGTGTAGATGCTCGCGGTCGCCACCTCGACATCGACCTCTCCCTGCGTGGGCTGCTGGGGGTCGACGCGAAGGGTCCCGGTGACGCGCTCGAAGCGTCCATGCACCTTCGCCACCACCATGTGGCGCGCGATGAAGAGGACGGAGGAGTGGGCAGGATCAATGGTCCACGTGGAGAGAGGCATGGCGAGAGGGGGCTCGCGGTGAGGGGACGAGGGGGGAAATCCAGTGCGAGCCGCTGCATTGCAGCAGAGGTGTCCGGGCGCGGAGAAGGCGCGCCGCGTGCGGCCCGACCCAGGGTGTAGAGCGACTTCGCGGGTTCGCACCCCGCGTCCACGGCGGGGCCGTCCGCTCCCACTCCGGCCTTCCTGGACGGACACGGCGCGACAGGCCGTGGCGCTACTCGATGCCCGAGGCCAGCTTGCGCGCGGGCCGAGCGCCGAGCAGGCCTCGCACCTTGAGGTCATCGAAGGTGCACGCGAGGTTGCGGCAGCCAAGCGCCACCTTGCCGACGCGGCCCTGGAAGCCGGGCAGCACCTTGCTCGCGAAGAGCTGGTTGTTGAGGAAGGCCTCCACCTTCACGGCGTCGCTCTTGAGGCGCCGGAGCTGGAGCCGCACGAGGAACGGGCCGTGCGTGGGCAGCGGCATCTCGTCCGCGACCATGTTGTCCAGGTCCTGCGCGCTGTTGCCGACGATCTCCTGCCCCGCGTCGGTGATGTAGCGCCAGGACAGCCGCATGCCCACCTCGGGGATGGCGAAGGCGGACACCTGGAGGTCCTTGATGCGGAAGGCCAGCTCGCCGAAGTGCTGCGCGTCCGGCTCCTCGGGATAGGCCGGGCCCAGCGGCTTCACGTCCATGAGCACCTCGGACGTGAAGTCGTCGCTCACGAAGTAGCGGTGGGCCACGTACGCGCGCGGCACCAGGCGATGTCCGTCCGTCTCCTTGCCGCCTTGGCGCGCCTGGAGCTGCCCGTCCATCATCTTCCACTCGCCGCTGTGGACGTTGAGCTCCTCTTCGCCCGCGTCGAAGCCGACCTCGAAGCGCGTGGTACCACCGGGGCCGTCCACCACGTTGGCCGAGGCGAACACCTCGCCCTCCGTGTTGGGAGGCCAGGGCAGCGTGCCCGGCCGGACCTTGAGGCCCTGGGTGCCGATGACGACCTTGTCATCCTGGCCCACGTGCAGGCTCACGGGCCCCACTGCCCATCGCACCGTGAGCCCGAGGAGCGCCAGCCCGCCCACCACGGACAGCCCCGCGCGCACGCGCCGCCAGCCCAGCCGGAGTCGCCGCGTCAGCTCGCTGCGCGCCCGATGCGGACCCGCCGGGAACACCCGCGCGGTGTCACCCAGCGACATCGCCGGCGCGGACGAGCTGGAGACCATCAACTCCAGCGCCGCGCACACCTCACCGGCGTTCGCGTACCGCGCGGCGGGCTCCGTCTCCAGCAGGCGCTCCACCACGGCGTCCACGCGCGGATCCAACCCGGGGACGCGCGCCGAAGGCAGCTTGAAGCGGCCCAGCGGCAGCTCGCCGGTGAGCGTCTCGTAGAGCATGACGCCGAGCGAGAAGAGGTCCGCGCGCCCGTCGACGTTCTTCGCGTCGCGGCGCTGCTCGGGGGCCATGTAGTTGAGCGTCCCCATGGCCACCGCGGTCGCGGTGAGCTGGAGGCGCGAGTCCGGCTCCCGAATACCCGCCAGCCCGAAGTCCGCGACCTTCACGTGGCCGCGCGCGTCCAGCAGGATGTTCTCCGGCTTGAGGTCGCGGTGGATGATGCCCTTGTCGTGCGCGCACTCGATGGCCCGCGACACCTGGAGCAGCAGCTTCAGGGCCTGCGGCGGCGTGAGGCCCTCGCCCGTGCTCATCGCCTCGCGCAGCGAGCGGCCCTCCACGTACTCCATGACGAAGTAGTAGTGCTCGCCCACCACGCCGCGGTCGATGATCTGCACGATGTGCGGGTGGCTCAGCGCCGCCAGCGCGGTGGCCTCCTTCTCGAAGCGGGTGACGAACTCGGGGTCCTTGGCGAGCCGAGGCGGCAAGAGCTTCACCGCCACCGTGCGCCCGAGCGACTGCTGCCGCGCGCGCCACACCTCGCCCATCCCGCCGCGCCCCAGCACCTCTTGCAGCTCGAAGCCCGGAAGCTCGGGCCGAGGCGTGGCCACGAACGTCTCCGCGCCCCCCTCTGCCCCGCTCGCCACCGGAGTGACCGCGGACGACGCGGACACGGGCGTGGAGCCACGCACCATGGTCGCCGCGCCAGACCCCTCGGCGTCCTCCACGCTGGAAGTGGACGGCAGGGCGACGCCCGAGGGCTCTCGAGTCGCAGGGGCCCAAGCCCCTCCCACGGGGGCAGCTCCAGCCACTTCACTTCCACCCGGTCGACCCGCGCGCGCGGGTTCGCTCGCGTCCATGGCGGGAGAAACACCCGAGCCGGCGGAAAGTGACACCGCGCCCTCGCTCGGCGCCTCGGCAGGCGCTTCCGCCGAGGGAGGAGCCACGGAGTGTGGAACGAGCGTGACCTGCCCGTCCTCCAGCCGCGCCGCGGGCCGGATGACGGACACGTCGTTGCGGCGGACCTCGAAGCGGATGCCGCAGCGGCAGGCCACCTTCTGGCCGCTCACGTACACGCGCGTGTCGTGCACCACGCCACAGTTGGGGCAGGCCTGCCGCGTCGTGCTCATGCGCGACGCGAGGTGGAGGTGGTCAGCTCGGCGCCGTGGACGCGGTACGTCTGGACGCCCTTCTCCTTGCCCTTCACCTGGACGACCGGCAGCGCCTCCACGTCGAAGCCCGGGCCCGCCTTGCGCACGGTCATCTCCGAGGCCAGCACCTCGCCGCTCTTGGCCAGGCCGCACAGGCGCGAGGCGGTGTTCACGGTGTCGCCGATGGCGGTGAACTCGTGCCGCTCGGCGCTGCCCATGTAGCCGACAACCGCCTGGCCCGTGTTGATGCCGATGCCCACCTCGATGGGGCGCTTGCCCGCGAGCACGCGCTGCCGGTTGAGCTCCGTCACCGCGTCCTGCATCTCCAGCGCGGCGCGCAGCGCTCGGCCGGGATCATCCGGGTGCGAGGACGGCGGGCCCCACACGGCCATCACGCAGTCCCCGATGAACTTGTCCAGGTTGCCCTCGTAGCGGAACACCACGTCCGCCATCGCCGTGAAGAAGGCGTTGAGCATGGACACCACCTCCTGCGGCGAGTCGTTCTCCGCCAGGGTGGTGAACCCCCGGATGTCCGCGAACAGGCAACTCACCTCCGCGAGCCGGCTCTGGCGCAGGTCCTCCGTCCCGCCGTTGATGACCGCGTCCGCCACCGCCTTGGACAGGAAGCGCGACAGCTCGGCGCGCGTCACCGCCTCGGCGCGGATCTGCTCGGCCAGCGCCGCGTTCTCCAGCGCGATGCCGGCCTGCGCGGCGATGCCGGAGAGGATGGCCAGGTCCTTCTCGGAGAAGGCGTTGATCTGCTGCCGGCTGTCCAGGAACAGCACCGCCTGGAGCTTCTCGTTGACCATCAGCGGCACGGCCATGGCCGAGCGGATGCCCTGCGCGACGATGCTCTCCGCGGCGCTGAACCGCTCGTCGATGATGGCGTCCGCCGTCAGCACGGCCTTGCGCGTCTCCACCACGCGCTTGAGCACCGTGTCGGACAGCATCACGTTGGCCTGGCGGCCCTGCCGGTGCTGCACCGCCACCGGGATGAACTGGCCGTCCGCCACCTTGAGGATGACGCCGTGGTCCGCGGCCAAAAGCTGGAAGGCCACCTTCAGAATCTGATCGAACAGGTCCTGCTGCCGCCCCTGGACCGTCACCTGCCGGTGGAACTCGTGCGCGATGCGCAGCTTCTCGTAGTCCCGGCGCAGCGCCTCCGTGTCCGTCACCTGCTCGGCCGGCCGGAAGTTCTGCGGCACCGCGTCCATCTGCGCCAGGAACGCCGGCACGGAGACCGAGTGGGCAACCACCGTCACGCCCGGCATGGTGGGCGCCGTGTTGCTGGCAGCCGGCGGCTCGCCGCTGTGGAAGACGAGCCGGGAGGCGCCCAGGGCAATCTCGTCCCCGTCCCGCAGCTTCAGCTCCAGCACCTTGCGCCCGTTGACGAAGGTCCCGTTCGAGGACCCCAGGTCCTTCAGGACGAAGTCCCGGCCCACGCGCTCGATGATGGCGTGTTCCTTGGAGACCTCGCGGTCCACCAGCCGGAGCGTGTTGGAGGGGTGGCGGCCGAGCGACGTCTTCGGGCCGAGCGGAAACTCCCCAAGCGAGCCGTCCGCGAACCGCCCTGTCAGGTGCGGTCCACGGAGCTGCGACCCGGGCTTGGGTGGGAATGGAGCGGGTGCCTGGCTCACGCGCGGATCCTCAGAGCGCCGGACACTACCAGAGCCACCAAGCCAGGGGGAACGTCCGGATACGCCTCCTGTACGGCCGGTCAGCGTCCGGGCCCCCTTTTCCTGGGGCTCGCCCTTCTAACCACGCCCCCGCGCTGGTAAGGGGGCTGGCGTGCGAATCAAGCAAAAGCCCGAGGACTTCTCGGTTAAAGAGTCCTACCGCTTCGACGAGGTCCCCACCGGTAAGCACCGGGTGTACCTCATGGACAAGCAGAAGCTGTCCACCTTCGACGCGGTCGGACGTATCCGTGACGCCTTCGGCCTCAAGCCCGGCGCCATCAGTTACTGCGGCCTGAAGGACAAGCAGGGCCGGACCGAGCAGATCATCGCGGTGGACGGCTCCGACGTTGACATGCAGGACCCCGACCTGCGCCTGAAGTACCTGGGTCGGACCGACCGCCCCCTGTCCGCGGCCAACATCACCTCCAACCGCTTCTCCGTCACCGTGCGCGCCCTGGGCCCGGAGTCCCTCGGCCCGCTCAACATGGCCGCCGCCGAGGTCAACCGCCTCGGGGTCATCAACTACTTCGACAGCCAGCGCTTCGGCTCGCTCAAGCACGGCCAGGGCTTCATCGCCAAGGACCTCATCCGGGGCGACTTCGAGGCCGCGCTGCACAACTTCTTCGCCAAGCCCTCGGAGCTGGACCGCACCGAGGACGCCAAGGTGAAGGCCTTCTGGCGCGACAACTGGGGCCGCTGGGACGCGCGCGTCCCCTTCGAGGGCTCGCGCAAGTACCACCGCGTCCTGCGCTCGCTGCGCGACTACCCCAATGACTGGGTGCGCGCCTTCATGCAGATCGACTCGGACTACCGGGCGATGATGCTCTTCGAGTACCAGAGCTACCTCTGGAACGAGGGCGTGCGGCGCTACCTCCAGCTGCTCATGCCGCGCGAGCACCTGTTCCCCATGCGGTACCAGGCCGGCACGCTCCTGCACCACCGCGACGCCAGCCCGGAGGTGCTCCGCACCCTGCGCGACGCCACCTTCCCCCTGCTGGGCCCGAACACCACCATCACCAACCCGCAGATCGAGGAAGCGGTGAAGTGGGTGCTGGGCCGCGAGAAGCTGGCGCTCAAGGACCTGACCATCGAGGAAGCCCCCCGGATGCTGTACTTCAAGTCCGAGGAGCGCCCGCTGTTGATGTTCCCGCACAAGCTCGTCGTGGGCCGCACGCAGAGCGACGAGGTGAACCGCGGCGACATCAAGGTCAACGT
Source organism: Myxococcaceae bacterium JPH2 (assembly GCA_016458225.1). Lineage (NCBI taxonomy): Bacteria > Pseudomonadati > Myxococcota > Myxococcia > Myxococcales > Myxococcaceae > Myxococcaceae bacterium JPH2. The sequence goes on from JAEMGR010000009.1 coordinate 143,628, forward strand.
CGCCTTCACCCTGCCGCCGGGCGCCTACGCCACCCTCGTGGTCAAGCGCCTCTTCCACTTCGAGTACACCGAGGACTCGGCCGAGACCATCCGCGCCACCCAGCGTCCCGTGCGCACCGAGATGGAGGCCGCGGCGTCCCCCCGGACCGCCAGCCCCCGCGCCACCGGTGGCTCCCGCGCCCCGGGAGCCAAGGCCCCCGCGTCGGACACGGGGCCCTCGCGGCACCGGACCCTCGCCAGCCAGGCCGCCCCTGCCGGTCGCCCCGCCCGCCCCAGCAGCGCCCCCGCCTGGAGCGCCCGCCGGTCCAAGGCCGAGCCCCGCGACGAGGCGCCCCCCCGAGAGGACGCCCGCCCGTCCACGGGCCGCCCCCGCCGCGCCGCGCCCGAGCCGGAGGTCATCGCGCCCCCGCCGCCTCCCGAGCCCGCCGTCCCGCTCGGCTTCCGCGAGAAACAGCGCCAGCGCAAGCTCGTCAAGGCGCAGGCTCGCGCGGACAAGGCCGCCAAGGTCGCGAAATCACGAAAGAAGAAGTGATTGTGACGCGGGCTGCAATGGCTGGGCGGATTTCCCGTAGACGAGGGCGTGAACTCACTCGCCCTCGACTCGCTGCCCATGGCCATCGGAATGTTGATGGCTGAGGAAGCCGCCCCCCTCCCCTGGACGGCGGACGTGCAGGCCGCCCGCCGGGGAGACCCCTCCGCCTTCGCGGCGCTCGTGCGCAGCGTCCAGCGGCCGGTGTACGGCCTGGCGCTGCGCCTGCTCCAAAGCGAGGCGGAGGCCGCCGAGGTCGCGCAGGAGGCCCTGCTCCGCGCCTACCAGAACCTCCACCGGTACGACGACTCGCGTCCGTTCGACCTGTGGGTGCTCGCCATCACCCGGAACCTCTGCCTGGACCTGCTCCGGCGCCGCACGAAGGTGCGCACCGAGGAGCTGGAGCCCATGAAGGAGGTCCTCGCCAGCGGCGAAGCGTCGCAGGAGGAGGGGGCCATCGCCCGCGAGGAGCGGCAGTCCCTCGAGGCCGCGATGAACACCCTCTCGGTGGATGACCGCGAAGTGCTGGCGCTCTACTACGTCCAGAAGCGCACGACGAAGGAGATCGCCCAGATCCTCGGCTGCGCGCCGGGGACCATCATGGCGAGGCTGTTCCGCGCCCGCGAGAAGCTCCGCAAGAAGATGACCCCCTCGGAGGAGGAGTCCGCATGAGCCCGCATCCCTGCCCGGACCTGGAGCAGCTCTTCACGGAGCTGGAGGCCGGCGAGGGTCCCGCGCTGGACCACGCCGCCGAGTGCGCCGCCTGCGCTGGAGTCCTCGAGGAGCACCGACTGCTGGAGCAGGACCTGTATCGGCTGGCGGATCCACTCCCGCCGCCCACGCTGGTCGCCTCCGTCATGGCCCGGGTCGCGGAAGCGCCCGTGCCGCGTCAGCGTGAGGTCTGGTCCGGCCTCATCATCCTCGTCACGTCGATTTCCATGGGACTGGGGTACCTGATCACCAACGACAGGGCCCTGGGCCGGCTGGGCACCACCGCGGCATCCACGGTGGTGAACGGACGGGTGTTCTTCGAAGGACTCCTCAGCGGCGCCCATGCGCTGTGGAGCACGGTGGGCGTGAGCATCGCGGGCATCCTGGCCCTCTTGCTGCTCACCTCATTGTTCGGACTCAAGCGGCTCGTCGGCGGTTCCCCCTCCCTCACCGAAGCCTGAGCGCCCCATGAGAATCCCCTCGCGACTCGTCATCTCCGCCCTCCTGCTCGGTGCCCCCCTCGCCCTCGGCGCCGAGTCCCCCACTCCCGCCCCCGCGGTCGCTGCCGCCGCCGCGCCCACCATCGATGTGAGCTATCGCGGCACGCTGCGCGACGCGCTCAAGGCCATCGCCGAGAAGGGCGGCCTGAACATCGTCGTCACCGGTGGGCTGGACACGCCCGCCGAGGTGCGCCTGCGCGGCGTCACCGCCGAGCAGGCCCTGCGCACGGTGGCCCGCGCCTACTCGCTGCGCATCGACACCGATGGCTCCATCTTCACGCTGCGGCCCATGACGGCGCAGGAGCAGGCCGCGAACACCCCGGAAGACACCGCGCCGGTGGCCCCGCCCGCGCCTCCTGCTCCGCCCAAGCCGGCGGCCGCCGTCGCCGCGCAGGATGGCGCCAAGTCCGACGACACCGCGTCCGAGGGCGAGGACCTGGAAGAGATCCGCGAGCAGGTCCGCGAGGCAGTGCGCGAGAAGCTCCAGCAGACCCAGAACGAGGTCCGCAGTGGTCGCCGCGGCGCCAAGAACGTGGTGGCGCGCGGTCAGTCCCTGGAGGTCAAGGAGGGCGAGACGGTGGAGAGCGCCGTCGTCTACGGCGGCAACCTGGTGGTGAACGGCCACGTGGAGGACGACGCGGTGGCCTTTGGCGGGACGCTGGAGATTCGCGGCCACGTGGAGGGTGACGCGCACGCCTTCGGCGGCAACGTCATCCTCGGTCCCGATGCCGTCGTCGAGGGCGATGTGTCCGCCTTCGGCGGCACCGTGCAGAAGTCCGACGGAGCCAAGGTGGACGGCAGCACCGAGTCCTTCGGCGGCGCGGGCATCGGCCGCGTCGTGGCCGGCGAACTCAAGGAGGGCCTGCGCGAGCTTCGCAATGGCCGCTACGCGAAGAGCCACGACACGGGCAAGCACTCGAATGACTCCGACAACTCGAGCAGCGACGCCGACGAGGATGATGACAACGGCCGCTCCAGCGGGCTCGCGAGCTTCATCCTCCAGTTCGCGGTCCTCTTCGGCCTGGGCTTCCTGGGGCAGCTCTTCTTCCCCGCGCGCATGAAGGAGCTGGGCGAGGAGATCCGCACCCGCCCGCTGCAGAGCGGAATGGCGGGCTTCCTCGGAGCGCTCGCGCTCGTGCCGCTCACGCTGGTGCTCATCATCACGCTCATCGGCATCCCGGTGGCCGTGCTCCTCTGGGTCGTGGCGCCGCTCGCGGCGGCCCTGGGCTACGCGGCGGTGGCGAGTGAAGTGGGCACGCGGCTTCCGGTGATGCGCGGTCGCAAGACGCAGGCTGTGGTGCTGGCGCTCGGCCTGTCGATCCTCCTCGCGCTCGGCCATGTCCCGGTGCTCGGTTGGCTCGCCAACATCGCCGCCATCCTCGCCGCGTTCGGCGCCGTCATCCGCACCCGGTTCGGTCAGCGGCTGCGCGGCATCCCCGAGCCCATCTTCCGCGACGAGAACACCGTCCAGCCCGGTTAGCTCAACGCGTCAAGCAACACCCTTCGGGGATCGCCACGGTGCCTCACGGCCCGTCGCGGTCCCCGAAATCGTTTGGGGCCCGAGCGAGGCAGCACACCGCGCCGCGCCATGGTGGTGCGTACAAGAGAACGTCGCGCGCTCCATCACGCGCACTGTCGACTGCCCCGCGTGGGGGTGTGTGCGTGGGTCGCGACAGGCTTTGACCACCCGGTCCGGGTGCGCCATTTTGCGCCCACCCATGCGACGCCTCCCCGATGTACCTCCGCGCGGCAGGGCCATCACCGTGGACCTCGAGGGCGAGAGCATTCCCGCCATCGAAGGTGAACCGGTGGCGTGCTCGCTCATCGCCGCGGGCGAGTCCGTGCTTGCCCGCTCCGTGAAGTACCACCGGCCTCGCGGCCCGTATTGCTTCGCCGCGGCCTGCTCGCACTGCCTCATGCGAGTGGATGGCCAGCCCAACGTCTACACGTGCCGCACGCCCGCGCAGGCCGGCATGAAGCTGGAGCGGCAGAACGCATACCCCTCCGCGAAGGTGGATGTGTTCGAAACCATCGACTGGTTCTTCCCCAAGGGCTTGGACCATCACGAGATGTTCGCGGGCGTGCCGGTGGCCGAGACGGTGATGGCCAAGGTGGCGCGTCAGCTCGCGGGCCTCGGCCTGTTGCCGCGCGATGCGGCGGAGCCCATCCCCCCCGCGCAGACGCTGCGCACCCGCGTGGCGGTGGTGGGCGCGGGCGCCGCGGGCCTGGAGGCCGCGCGCGTGCTGTCCTCCCGCGGCATCCCGTTCCGGATCCTGGAGCGCGACGACGTGCTCGGCGGCCGGCTGGCGCACGGCGCTCCCGAGGCGAACGCGCCGCTCATCCCCGAGCCCACCGCGTTCCCCGCCGGCAGCGTGATGACGCGCGCGACGGCGGTGGGGCTGTATGACGACGAGCATGGGCGCTACCTCGCCGTGGTGACGCGCGGAGAGGAAGGACCGCGGCTCATCAAGCTCTACGCCGAGCGATTCCTGCTCGCGGTGGGCGGTCATCCGCCCATCCATCCGTTCGAGAACAATGATCTCCCGGGCGTCTACGCGGGCCGCGCGGCGAGCCTGCTCTTGCGGCGCTACGCGGTGGCTCCCGAGGTCGCGGCGCTGGTGGGCTGGGGACCGGAGCTGCACGCGCTGGCCCGGCTGCTGGACGAGCGCGGCGTGAAGGTGGCCGCGGTGGTGGACCTGCGCGGACCGCTGCCCTCGGACGCACACCCGACGGCGTGCCTGGGCGCGGAGCCCAAGGCCCACGGCCTGCGCGCGGTGGGCGCCCTGAGCTTCGACGTGCAGGGCAGCGGGCGGCGCAAGGTGGAGTGCGACGCGGTGCTCGTGTCCGTGCCGGTGTCGCCGGGCTTCGAGCTGGCGCGCCAGGGCGGCGCGAAGGTGACGTTCGACGCGCAAGCGGGAGCGTTCCAGGTGGAGGCGGACGCGGACGGGCGCACCGAGATGCCAGACGTGTTCGTCGCCGGAGACATCACCGGGGCTGGGACGGCGAAGGCCGCGTCGGCCGCTGGTCACCGCGCGGCCGAGGCGCTGGCCGGAGGGCTGTCATGAGCAAGGCGTTGGTCTGCTCCTGTGAGGACGTGACGGTCAGCGACGTGAAGCACGCGGTGTCCCGCGGCTTCTGCGATGTGGAGTCCGTCAAGCGCTACACCGGCTTCGGCACGGGCATCTGCCAGGGCAAGAACTGCCTGTCGGCGGTGGCCTCGTTGCTGGAGCGTGAGAAGGCGCTCAAGGCGGACGCGGTGGTGCCATTCACCCCGCGCCCACCGCTCTACCCCACCGAGCTGCGCGTGCTCGCCAGCGCCCCGGTGGACGAGTCCCAGCCGCCCGTGGGCGGCGTGCCGCAAGAGCTGGAGCACTTCGCCTCCGCGCTGCGGCCCGAGGGCTCCGTGCCCGCCAAGGCCAAGGTGGTGATCATCGGCGGCGGCATCATGGGCCTGGCGCTCGCGTACAACCTCGCGCTGCGCGGCGAGACGGACGTGGTGGTGCTGGAGCGCGGCTACCTGTGCGCCGGCGCGTCCGGCCGCAACGGCGGCGGCGTGCGCATGCAGTGGGGCACGCCCGCGCTGATCGAACTGGCCAAGCGCTCCATCGACCTGATGAAGGACTTCGCGCGCGACCTGGGCGTCAACGTCTGGTTGCGCCAGGGCGGCTACATCTTCCTCGCCAAGCGCAAGGACGTGGCCGAGCGCCTGGAGCGCAACGCCGTGCTGCACAACAAGTACGGCGTGCCCACGCGCATCATCACCCCGGACGCGGCGCGAGACATCGTCCCCGGCCTCACCATGAAGGACTGCCTGACGGCGGCCTACAATCCCGAGGACGGCGTCATCTTCCCGTGGGCCTTCCTCTGGGGTTACGCGCAGGGCTGTCAGAAGCGCGGCATCAAGGTCGAGACCTATACGCAGGTCACCGGCTTCGAGACGAGCAACGGACAGGTGCGCAAGGTGAAGACGGATCGCGGCGACATCGCCTGCGACACCGTGGTGCTCGCCGCCGGTGCGTGGAGCCCCGAGGTGGCCAAGCTCGTGGGCGTGCAGCTGCCCAACGAGCCGCACCGCCACGAGATCCTCAGCACCGAACCGCTCAAGCCCTTCCTCGCGCCGCTCGTGTCGGTGCTCGACACGGGCCTGTACTTCAGCCAGTCCATGCGCGGCGAGATCGTCGGCGGCATGGGGGATCCGCTGGAGCCCTCGGGCCTCAACATGGGCAGCACGCTGCGCTTCGTGAAGCGCTTCGCCGAGGCCCTCATCGAGCAGATGCCGCAGGTGGGCTCGGTCAAGGTCCTGCGCCAGTGGGCCGGCTGCTACGACGTCACGCCCGACAACAACCCGGTGCTCGGCCGCACGCCGGGCCTGGACAACCTGCTCCAGATGTCCGGCTTCGTCGGCCACGGATTCATGATGGCGCCCGCCGTCGCCGAGCGCATGGCCCAGTGGATGACTCGCAACGAGTCCGATGAGCTGTTCACCCGCTTCAACCTGCGCCGCTTCGCCGAGGGCAAGCTGGAGCGCGAGGACATGATCATCGGCTGATCCCCTCCCCTCGCGCGGAACCCTCAGAAACCATCTATTCAATTTAGGCAGGTTTCGCGAGGATGGCGGATGCGCAGTTCCGCGCGAGGAGGCTGGAATGGACACGAGGAGCGTCGTTGGAGCGCTGTTGCTGGCAGGGCTGACCGGCTGCGGTTCCATGGGGCCACCGGACGTGCCGAACGGAGAGGCGCCGGAGCCGCTCCAGTCCGTGGAGTCCAACGTCATCGTGGGCTCGGTGAACTGGAGCAGCGCCACGACGCTGACGGGCACGCTGCGCACGCGCTCGCTGCCCGTGGGCTATCTGTCCATCCCCGCCAACGGTACGCGCTGCACGGCGTGGCTCGTGTCCGCGGACACGATCATCACCAACAACCACTGCATCGGCTCGTCGACGGAGGCGGTGGGCGCTCGGGTGTCGTTCAACTACGAGGATGGCGTCGCCTCGGCGGATCGCATCTGGTACCCGTGCGCCACGTTCGTGAAGACGTGGTCCTCGGATGACATGACCGCGGTGAAGTGCGACGCCGTCAACGGCAGCCTCCCGGGCGCGGTGTATGGCTGGCTGACGGTCTCGGCCACCAACGCGGCCACCAACGCCAGCGTCTACGTCATCCACCAGAACTGCGACTACTACACGACGAGCGGCTGCTCCCCGACGAAGAAGTACTCGCCGGGCAAGGTGCTCAACGGCAGCTACAGCACCACCGACATCTCGTACGACGCGGACACGCTGGGTGGCTCGTCGGGCTCGCCGGTGTTCTCGGCCACCAGCAACGAGGTGGTCGCGCTGCACCACATCGGCCTGGGCGGCAACTCCTCGGGCCGTGGCACGGGCAACACCGGCGTGAAGGCCACGCGGGTGCGCGCGCGCTTGGCTGAAATCGGGCTGTAGAACGGACTCAGGCGGGCTCCGGGCGGCTGGCCAGCAACATCGGCGGCCCGGGGCTCGTCATCCGAGTTGGAGGCGTCAGCAACATCCGCGCGCGCACGCCCCGCAGCGCCAGGCGCCCCACGCCGCGCTGAAGCCAACGCGGCAGCCGAGGCACGACTCGCATCACCCACCGATGCCCTGCGCCCGGATAGACGAGGGCCGCGCCCCGCTCGAAGCCCGCGAGCGCCTCACGCGCGCCGCGCCGCGCGGAGAGATGAAAGAGCGGCGTGCACTCGTCCGGCAGCGGCGGCTCCCAGTCCAGCGGCCCGGGCGCTACCTGGGTGACGGTGACGCCCGTGCCTTCCAACTCCAGGCGAAGCGCCTCGGTGAAGCCATCCACGAAGCGCTGGGTGCCCGCGAAGACCGAGGCCCCTGGCAGCAACAGGTGACTCGCGCCCGAGCCCACGTTGAGGATGCCCCCGCGTCCGCGCGCGACCATGCCCGGCACCAGCCGATGCGCGATCAGCGCCGGCACCACGATGTTGGAGCGCAACGTCTGGCGCAGCCGCTCCCACTGCTCCTGCGCGAAGAGTCCGGGGGCGCCCATGTCGGCGATGTTGATCAGCACATCCACCCGAACGATGCGCTGCTCCAGGTAACCCAGGAGCGCATCCACGTCCGCCGCATCGCAGAAGTTGCAGGTGCGCAGCAGTACGCCGAGCGTGGGGTTGGCGGCCCGAAGCTCGGTGCGCAGCGGCTCCAAGCGTGAAATCCTCGAGGCCACCAACACCAGGGTGCGAACCCGTCGAGCCAGCAGCCGTGCGAGCTCCGGCCCCAGGCCGTCGGCGGCGCCGACAATGAGCACGGTACTGTTGTCGATGGGGGGACGCATGAGGCGCTGTCTCGACCACAAACCTGCCCATGCCGCGCGAGCGCCGCGCCCCACAACCACGGCCCTCGGACGCCTGGGCGCTGCCCGGACACGCGGGCCAGCGGACGACGCCGCGCTCCCCTCACCTGGAGGCCTGTCATGACCGCACCCTCTCACATCCTCGTGCCCGTGGACCTGACGGAGGGCTCGGCGGCAGTGGTGGACTACGCCCTCCAGATTGCACGGCCCTTCGGCGCCTCGGTGGACATCGTCCACGCGTGGGAGCCGCCGCAGTACGTGGCGCCGGATCTCCTGGTGGCGTCACCGGGCTGGAGCTCCCAGACGCTGGAGACCGTGGCCGTGGACACGGCGAAGCAGGACCTCGACACGCTCGTGAAGGACCTTGAGCACCCGGAGGTCTCCGTCCAACATCGCGTGCTGGTGGGTGAACCCGGCGCGACCATCCTGGATGAGATTCAACGGGGGAAGTTCGACCTCGTCGTCATGGGCACGCATGGGCGGCGCGGCCTGTCGCGACTGCTCCTGGGCAGCGTGGCGCAGAAGGTCGTGTCGCGCGCCACGAGCCCCGTTCTGACGCTGCACCTGCAACCCGCGCAGTAGGCGTGCTCAGCGCCCAGCCGCGGGCACGGCGCGCGCGATCCGCCGAGCCGCCAGCACCGTGGGCACGGCCAGCACGAGCATGGCCGCGACGAGGAGTCCTGCGCCAAACAGCTCGGTCGCATCCGCGCCCGGCACGCCCAGCCACATCGCCATGGCCGCCGAGGCCACCACGCCCGCGAGCACGCTGGAGGCCCGGTTCACCGGCACGGAGAAGGAGTTCTCGCGACCATCCAGCAGGATGAGTCCGCCGAAGATGCCCGTGCCCTGGGACAGCACGCCCACCGCCACCTCGGCCAGCATGTGCCCTCGCGCGAAGAACTCGGTGAAGCCCGCGCGGATGTCTCCGAGGACGCCATCGCCGCCCACCAGCGCCAACGTGCTCAACACGAGCACCAGCGCGGGAGTCGCCACCATCTGCTCCTCCACGAAGTAGCGCCGCGCCACCGCGGGATCGCCAGACTTCGCCAGGTGGCTCATGGCGAACAAGCGAATGAAGTACGCCAGGAGATAGACCGAGATGTCGAACACGGCCACGGCCGTGAGCTCCAGGCTCACCCCAGGCCCCGTCGCCGCCGCGAGCGCGCCCAGGCTCAGCGCCAGCGCCACCCACGAGGGCCACCGGACCTTGCGCCCAATCCACAGGTCCACCAGCGGCGCGAGCGCCAGCACACCGCCGCGCATCAGCAGCATCATGAAGACGATGGACGCGCCCGGCAGCGTGTACGCGAGCGTCGTCGTCCCGATGATGGCCGCCGAGCACAGGCCCGACACGAACGTCCACCGCCCCGGCACGGGGACGCTCCGACCGAGCACCACGCGATGGCCGGCGTCCTTCCACCAGCCCTTCCACGTGAGGAAGATGAACATCCCCACCAGGGACGCGGAGGCGCTCGCCGGCAGCAACGAGAAGCCGGAGATGCCATGCGACATCCCGCCCAGCATCCCGCTCGACAGCATCTTCGTCAGCGCGCTGTAGGGCGCATAGGCCGCGAAGTAGCCCAGCGCGTACAGCCAGATGGAGAGGTCGGAGTGGGAAGCGTCGTGCGACGATGTCGTGGTGATGGCGGGCCTCGGGAATGCGATGCCCCCATTGTGCAGCAGCGACGGGCGCGGCGCTCGCCTCTCAGGGCTCCGACCACTGCCGCAGGAGGTTGTGGTACACGCCCGTCAGCATCACCAGCGCCGGACTCTTCGGCACCTCCTTGTTGAGCTGGATGATGGAGGTATCCAGGTCGAAGAGCAGCGCGCGCTGCGAGACATCTCGCACCATGCTCTGGACCCAGAAGAACGACGCCAGGCGCACACCGCGGGTGACCGGCGTGACGTGATGCAGGCTGCTGGACGGGTAGATGATGAGGTCGCCTGCCGGCAGCTTCACGGAGTGGTCGCCGTAGGTGTCCTCGACCACCAGCTCGCCGCCGTCATACGACTCCGGCTCCGAGAGAAAGAGCGTGGCGGACACGTCCGTGCGCACGCGATGCGGCGTGCCCGGCACGGGGCGGATGGCGTTGTCCACGTGCGAGCCAAAGGTCATCCCTGGCCCGTAGCGGTTGAACAGCGGAGGGAAGACTCGCTGCGGCAGCACCGCCGAGATGAACAGCGGGCTGCGCTCGAGGCCCGCGAGCACCAGGTCGCCCAGCTCGCGCGCCTCACGGCTCCCCTCGGGGAGTTGCTCGTTGCGCTTCACCTGGGCGGACTGGTGGCCCGCGGTGCTGCGGCCATCCTCCCAGGTCGCCGCGTCGAACACGGCGCGACAGCGGGCCACCTGCTCGGCGGTGAGGACCTGGGGGATGTGCAGCATCATGGAGGTGTCTCCTGGCGAGCGAGCGCGCCTAGAACCGGACCCGACCGGACAAGAGCGCCGAGCGACCCTTCGCCGGCACGGCCTGCCCGGCATAGTACTGCTCGTAATAGAGCGCGTCGGTGAGGTTGTTCACGTTGAGCTGGATGTCGTACCGGCTGACCGCGTAGCTGGCGAACGCGTCGAAGCGCCAGTAGTTGGGCACCTTGTTGAGCACGTCGGTGTCCTTGGCCGGGTTGTTCACCGTCGCCACGTCCTGGTAGACGGCGCCGCCGCCCACGGTGAGCGCGTCGGTGATGCCGTACGTCGTCCAGAGCGAGCCGCTGTGCTTCGGCGTGCTCGGCATGCGCTGGCCCACGATGAACGCGTTGGTGTGCTTGAGTATCTCCGAGTCCAGGAACGTGTAGTTGAGGAACACGTTCCAGCGGCGCAGCGGCGTGCCGGCGAGGCCCACGTTGATGCCCTGCGAGCGCTGCTCACCATCCAGCACCGTGGGGGGACCCGCAGGATCCGCGTTCGCCACGCGCGCGTTCTTCTTGTCGATGCGGAAGGCCGCCGCGTTCACGCTCAGACGCTCCGAGATGACGTCCGCCTTCGCGCCCACCTCGACCGTCTCGTTCTTCTCCGGGTCCAACGTGTCCTGGCCCGTGCTGATGGTGCCCACCTCGGCCGACGGGTTGGAGGACGTGCCGTACATCGCGTAGACGCTGGTGGCCTCCATCGGGTGCACGACCACGCCCGCGCGCCAGTTGAGGTACTTGTTCTTGTTCTCCAGGCGCGTGGTGACGTTCGTCGCGTTCACCGTCGCGTAGTCGGTGCGGAAGATGTCGTAGCGCAGCGAGCCCAGCAGCTCCACGTACTTGCCGATGGCGATCTGATCCGCCGCGTACGCCGCCACGGACCACTGCGTCGTCCCGCTCGACGAGCCGAACGTCCGGTCCACCGCGGACAGGTCCGGCTTGGGCTCCGGGTCGTACAGGTCCGCGGGGATGTTGGGCCCCGTGGGCAGCCCCACCGCGCGCAGGTTGTAGCGGCGCTGCTCACGCCACTCGCGCGAGTACTCCAGGCCCACGTTGGCCGCGTGCTTCAGGATGCCCGTCTGGAACACGCCCCGCAGATCGAGCTGCTCCGCCAGGTACATGTTGTCCGTCGCCGTCTCGTACCGCTCGCGGCCAATGGTCGTCGGATCCACGGCCGGCGTGAGCCCGCGCGGAGACGTGGGCCGCGAGAAGCGATCCACGCCGCCCAGGCGCACCGTGTTGGTGAGCTGCGTGCCACCGCCCAGGTCCACGAGCAGCCGGCCCGTCCCGATGTGGACGTTGACCTTCTCCGTGTCCGAGCCCTCCACGCCGTAGAACGCGTCGCGGCGCACGTCGAGGCTCGTGGAGACGGGATACCCCTGGTAGTACGGGTGGCCGTAGTCCGGGACGCTGTCCTCGCGCTGGTAGAAGTAGTCCAGGTCCAGCGTGACGTGCTTGCCGAGCGCCAGCCGCGCCGAGGGCGCGATGCCCGCGCGGTTCTCCTGGGCGATGTCGCGGCTCGCCACATCCGAGAGCTGCCCCATCGCGCTGATGCGCATCTGGAACGACTCGGAGATGACCTCGTTGAGATCGGCCTCGAAGCGGCCAGACGGCGACGTGCCCGCGGTGAGCCGCAGGTCCTGGAAGGACGTCTTCTTGGGCTTCTTCGTCACCATGTTGATGGCGCCGCCCGTGGAGCCGCGACCGAACAGCACCGACGACGGACCGAAGTAGACCTCCACGCCCTCCACGTTGAACGTGTCGCGCGTGAACCAGCCCAGGTCGCGCACGCCGTCGCGCATCACGTCCGTCTGCGCGGAGAAGCCGCGCAGGTTGAACGTGTCACCCTGACGGCCCCCCTCGCCCGCGGCCACGGTGATGCCAGACACGTTGCGCAGCGCATCGCGCAGCGTCGTCGCCTGTTGCTCCTCCATCACCTTCTCGGGGACCACGACCACGGTCTGCGGCGTATCCACCAGCGGGCGCGGCAGCTTCGTCAGGCGGCTCTCCTCGGTGTGGTAGCCCTGCTCGGCCTCGGCCTCCACCTGCACGGTGGGCAGCACGTACTGCTCCTCGGTCGCCTCGGTCTTCGGAGCCTCCTGTGCCGCCGCGCCGCTCGCCGCCAGCGCGGACGCCAACCCCACCGCCGCCGGGCCCCACGGCCTCAGCGCGGCCCGCAGGCCTCCCGTGTTTCCCTGTGCGGAGCGGATCCCAGACCTATCGAGCTTCGATGCAGACACGTGCACTCCCTCTGGCGCGCCGCGAACCGGGCGCATCGCGCAGTGAATCTTGATTTGGAGAATGATTCTCAACTTCAAATGAAAGACAGACGTTCACCGATGACTTCGCGCGCGGGACACTCAGGCCTCGGCGTCAGGCTGATTCGGAGCGAGGCGTGGCGGACTCGGGCGACAGCGGCGCGGAGGCCACCTCGGTCGAGGCGGGGGCACGGCGGCGCTTGGGGAAGAAGCGGCGCCACGCCAGCGCGTAGCCGGTCCACACGAGGAAGAGCGTGCCGAACGAGGCGATGGCCGCGATGAGCTGTCCCATCCAGCCCAGCGCCTCACCGGTGTGAAGGAAGCGCAACCACGTGCGCACGCGACGACCGGCGCTCGCATCCGCGAAGGTGTCGCGTCGCAGCGACTGCGCGGTGAAGGGATCCACCGCGACCTGCACGGAGGCGAACGGCGGCCACGCACCGTGCGCCTTGATGTTGAAGTTCGTCGCGGATGGGCCGCGCTTGTCGGCATCACCGCGAGGAGCCGCGCCCGGACCACCCTTGCCCGCCTCAGGTCGCGGCGCACCGCCCTGTCCACCGGGTCCGCCCATGCGCAGCGTGGCGCTCTCCCATCCGGAGACTTGAGCCATCGCCGCCGCGAACTGCGCATCCAGCTCACGCGGCTGCGCTCCCGGAGGCGGAGCAGGCACCTTGACTGGAGGTGCCGAGGCCGGCCCCTGCGCGGTGGGCGGCGCCTCACCCGCGGCCTTGTACACGAGATCCGAGGCCCACTTGTACGAGATGACCATGCCGGACGCCGTGAGGACGATCAGCACGGGCAAGGTCCAGAACCCGATGACGTTGTGCCAGTTGAAGTCGCGCGCCTTGCCGCGCAGTCCCCCGCGGAACCAGAGCGTCGGACGAATGGCGCGCATGTTCCACTTGCGCGGCCACCACAGGTAGAGCCCGGTGATGGCCATGAGCAGGAACGCGGCGTTGCAGATGCCCGTGGCGCCCTTGCCCAGGGCTCGCTGCTCACCTTCCGTGCCGAGCCAGCGGTGCCAGTCCTCCATCGTGTGGAAGAACGCGCGCCAGCCCGCGGCGCCCTGCTCCCGCACCTCGCCCGTGTAGGGGTTGACGTAGACGCCACCCGAGCGACCGGTGCTCACGAGCACCACGGAGTCCGGCGCGGAGTAGACCGTGATGCCGGAGACCTGCGCCTCGGGCCGTGCTTCGCGCACGCGCGCCACCATCGCATCGACGGAGAGGCGCGAGGCGTCCGCACCAGGCACCTGCACGTGGCGCGCGTCGCGGTCGGCCCAGTCGACCACCTGGGACTCGAACGCCAGCGCCACACCCGTGAAGGCCATGATGGCGACGACGAGACCGGCGACGACGCCAGCCACGAGGTGGACCCAGAAGAGGACGGAGCGAAGACGGCTGAACATGGAAGTCTCTCGCGCGCGGGCACGCGCCAACGGGAGGTGGGCGGCCAGCGCCCACCCATTCACTTCAGGGTGAAATTCATCGGGATGTCGACGATGACGCGAACCGGACGGCCCTCGCGTCCAAGCGCCGGAGAGAAGCGCCACTGCGAGACAGCGGCCACCGCGGCCTCGTCCAGCCCGGCCACCGAGCGCATCACGCGCGTGTGCTCCGGCTCGACCTTCCCATCCGTTCCGATGATGACGCGCACGAGCACCAGCCCGGTGACGCGCTCTTCCTTCGCGCGACGCGGATACTGCGGAGCCACCTGCGTCAGCACCACGGGCGGACGCGACACCTGCTTGAGCGTGAGGGCATCCCCACCCACAGCCCCCAGCGCGCCACCCTCGCGGCCCTCGACCGCGCCACCCACCACGCCCCCGACCACACCGCCCACGACTCCCGCCACGGCCCCCGTGCTCGCGGAGGTGTCCGCCGTGGCAGCCACCGGCGCTGACTCCGGCTCGGGCTCCGGCGCGCTGTCCACTGGCGTCGGCTCCACCTTCTCCACCGGAGCCTCCACCGGCGTCGGCGTCGGCGCCTTCAGCCGAGGCGTCTGCACCGGGGCCTTGCGCTGCACCTGAGTCACCGGCGCGCTCCGAGCCTCGGTCGGCACACCCGCGGCGGCACGAGGCGGCGCCGCGTACGCCAGCAACACCAGCTCCGGCTCAGGCTCCGCGACCGGAAGCACGCGAGGGTTCGCGCCCGCGCTGGCAATCCCTCCCGCCAAGAGCCCGACATGCACGATGCCGGCGATCAGACACGCGCGGCTCCACCGGCCCCGCCCCTGCTCTCCCGGCGCGGGTGCTCCCATCCGAAACAGCCCAGGCGGCGGCTCCACGCGCTGCCGCACCGCGTCCACGGTCCGCGGCTCGACGCCGACCGGGCCACCCACCACCAAGGCATCCTCGAAATTGAGAACAGTTCTCATTTTCACTGCTGCCAGAGATACATGCTGTCGGCCGGAGCGTCAATCCGCTCGAACATGACTCAAGCGCCAAATTTCAGGCCAAAGCGGAACTCCCGGGTGCCAAGGGCCAGGATTCGCGGGCCACCCCGTCACGGAGGCCCGAACGAACCGGGACAAAGTGACCCGGGACATCACGGCCCTCAAGGGAGGACTGGCGCCCCACGGGCTGGCCCGAGCCTTGCGATGGCCCTTGGCCATGACCGTGACCGATGCACCCGCGACCCCAGCGCCCAGCTTGAGGAAGGCACATCCCGCGCTCTTGGGTCCTATGACACGTGACGCACTGGAGGGCGTGGCCTGGGGCGCGGTGTGGAGCCTGTTGCCGCTGGGGGTGCTGATGATGCTGTTGCCCGCGGGCTGTCTGGGCTTCTTCATCCGCCTGCTCGTGCGCACCTCCTCACGGCGATACGGATTGATGGCCATGGTGGCCACCACCCTCGTCACGGCGGCGTTGGCGCCAGCGGTTCCGCTGACGCGAGGCATGGCCCGGCCGCTGCGCGCGCCGCTGTCTGAGCGGGTCCTGCCCTTGCCGATGCTGCTCGAGGAGCTGCGAGCCCAAGGACTGTCATCGTCTGCGAAGCTGCGGCGCGAGGCCCGCGACATCGCGGTGACCCTGCCCTCGCATCGCCCCACCTACGCGGAGCTGGATGCCGCGCTGCGAAGCCAGGCCGGGCTCAGGCTCGATGACTTCGCGAGTGAGCTGGAGGCGTCGCTGCTGTGGGGTGTACGGCCCGAGCGCTTCACCATCGTGGAGCACGCGGCTTCACGCGCGCGTCGTCATTGAGGAGCCACCAGGCGGACCCGCGGCGACAAGGAAGGACCGCGCCTGGCCGCCTGCACGTGAAGCACGATTCGCCCATCTTCACGGGTGCGCGGTCCGCGGTCGTGGTGTACAGGAAGAAAGGGGCGGGACCGATGGCACGTGCCGTCCCCGGCGGGCGGCCAGCGGGGCGCCCTGTCGCCCGCTCCCAGTCCCATGACCCAGGCACTTCGTCCAGCAGGGCATCAGGCCCCTCGCGAACGATGGACTCCCATCGCGCTGCTGGCGTGCGCCCTGACCTTCGCTGCGTGGCTGGCCCATGCGCCAGCCGTCGCGCCCTCCGCGAGTCCTGCGTCCGAGCCGGCCCAGGCCGCTCGCGTGGCGGACGCGCGCGAGGACTCGTGCGGAGCGTGGAGCCTCGCGGGTCTTCATGACCCACGCGACGGCGCGGTCGATCCATCACCCGCGGGGCGGTTCGATGCCCCCCGGCCCAGCGCCCATCCGGCGCCGTTTCCCAAGCGCGCGGAGTCCTCGCGCGCGGCCCTGGCCACGCGGCTCGATGCGGCCATCGTGGCCCTCACTCAGCGCATCCGCGCCTGTGCCCTGCCCCCGCGCCATGTCCCGGTGGGGGATCGCCCGCGGACCGTGAACTGTCCCGCGCAGGGCCCACCGCGCGCGGCGTGACGCGGACCGCTTCTCTTCCCTCACCCATTCCCGTCGTCTGACCGGCCCCACGTCCGTCGTGCGCCCGCGCGATGCCGTCGCGCGCACGGCCGTGGTGCCGGAATCGGACGCGTCATCCCTTCATGTCGCGCGCCGCGAGCCTCGCGGGCGCGAGAGGTCCCTTCATGTCCCAGCAGAGTGTCCAGCCGAAGCCGGCGACTTCGTCCACCGCTCAACCCGCGACCCAGGCCGCGGCTCCCTCCGAGCACGTCCACTGGCAGTGGGCGCGTCTGGTGTTGAGCATCCTGGTGTGCGTGCTCATCATTGGCGCGGCCGTCGTGTTCGATAAATGCGGCTGAGAGCGCAGGCATGACCTTCCGGGCCTCGACTCCGCGCGACGCGGGGCCGAGGCCCCCTTCCCCACCTCCCTTCCCGCAGGCGCCCCATGCACGACGCCCACGCCTTCCTCCAAGCTCTCGCCATCGTCCTCTGCGTCGCGGCGGTCACCACCGTCGTGTTCCAGCGACTGCGCCAACCCGTCGTGCTGGGCTACATCATCGCGGGCCTCATCATCGGGCCCCACGTCCCCATCCCACTCGTCGCGGACGCGGGCATCGTCCAGACGCTGTCCGAGCTGGGCGTCATCCTCCTGATGTTCTCGCTCGGGCTCGAGTTCAGCCTGCGCAAGCTCATCCAGGTGGGCCCCACCGCGGGCATCACCGCCGTCATCCAATGCAGCGTGATGATGTGGCTGGGCTTCATCACGGGCCGCGCGTTCGGGTGGTCGCGGCTCGAGTGCCTGTTCGCGGGCGCGGCCATCGCCATCTCCAGCACCACCATCATCGCCAAGGCCTTCGACGAGCAGAACATCCGTGGCAACCTGCGCAAGCTCGTCATCGGCATCCTCGTCGTCGAGGACATCATCGCCATCCTGCTGATGGCCACGCTCACCGCGGTGTCCTCCGGCGCGGGCCTGTCCGCGGGCGCGCTGGCCGCCACCGTGGGCAAGCTGGTGGCCTTCCTCGTCGCGCTCGTCGTGGTGGGCTTGCTCGTGGTGCCTCGGGCCGTGCGCGCCATCATCAAGCTCAACCGCCCGGAGACGACGCTCGTCGCGAGCGTGGGCATCTGCTTCGCCGTCGCGCTGCTCGCCCAGACGCTCGGCTACTCCGTGGCGCTGGGCGCGTTCCTCGCGGGCTCGCTCGTGTCCGAGTCCGGTGAGGGCAAGACCATCGAGCACCTGGTGCAGCCCGTGCGCGACATCTTCGCCGCCATCTTCTTCGTGTCCGTGGGCATGCTGTTGGATCCGGCCCTCGTGGCGCAGCACTGGGGCGCGGTGGTGGTGCTGACCCTGGTGGTCATCTTCGGAAAGATTCTCAGCGTCACCACGGGCGCCTTCCTCACGGGCAACGGCCTACGCACGTCGGTGCAGGCGGGCATGAGCCTGGCGCAGATTGGCGAGTTCTCCTTCATCATCGCGGGGCTCGGCCTGTCGCTGAAGGCCACCGGCTCGTTCCTCTACCCGGTCGCGGTGGCCGTCTCCGTGGTGACGACGCTCGTCACCCCGTGGCTCATCAAGGCCTCGGGGCCGTTCGCCAGCCTGTTGGACCGGAAGCTCCCGCAACCCCTGCAGACCTTCGTCACGCTCTACGGGAGCTGGGTGGAGCGCCTGGGCAACCTGCCCCGACGCGAGACGGTGGGCGCGCGCGCACGCCGCAGCATCCTGCTCCTCTTGCTGGACGCGGCGCTGCTCGTGGCCATCGTCATCGGCGCCTCCATCGGCTCGGCTCGCGTGGTGAACTTCCTCGTGCGCGAGGTGGGCCTGCTCGAGTCCGTCGCGCGGACGATCTTCATCGTGGCGTCCGTCGTGCTGTGCGTGCCCTTCGCCGTGGGCATCGTGCGCGTGGCGCGTCGCCTGGGCGGGACGCTGGCGGAGGCCGCGCTGCCCGCGGCCCCCGACGGCAAGGTGGACCTGGCGGCGGCGCCCCGCCGCATGCTCGTCGTCACGCTCCAACTCGGCATCGTCGTCATCGTGGGCGTCCCTGTCATGGCGTTCACGCAGCCGTTCCTCCCGGGCATGCCGGGCGCCACCCTGCTGTTGATCATGATCGCCGTGCTGGGCTTCAGCTTCTGGCGCAGCGCCACCAACCTTCAGGGGCACATGCGCGCGGGGGCGCAGGTCATCGTCGCGGCGCTCGCCTCGCAGTCCCACGCCACGGGCGACAACGAGCACGCCGAGGAGAAGAAGGACTCGCTCGCGGACATCCGCGCGCTGCTGCCCGGCATGGGCGACCCCGAGTCCATCTCACTCCTCCAGACGAGCCCCGCGGTGGGTCGCACGCTCGCGGAGCTCGACCTGCGCGGCATGACGGGCGCCACGGTCCTCGCCATCCGGCGCGGGGACGCGGACGTGCTCGTGCCGTCCGCGAAGGAGGTGCTCCGCGCTGGAGATGTCCTCGCATTGGCCGGCACGCACGAGGCGATCGACGCCGCCCGTGCCGTGCTCGAAAGCGGCGGCCAACCGGACTGAGGAAGCAGGCTCAGTGAACGCTGGCGCCCGGCCCGACTTCGGCTTCACCCGAGGGTCGGGTCGGGATGGCGGGCTGCCCGCTGCGCAGCCCCGCGCCCAGCACGCTCACCAACGTCACGCAGGCCTGGATGACGGCCGCGCGCGCCGCGGGCGTACTGGCCAGCGCATCCAGCACCACGAAGTCATGCGGGACGCCCAGGTAGCGCGTGGGCGTGACAGTCACCCCCACGTCAATGAGCCGATGGGCATACGCCTCGCCCTCGTCGCGCACCACGTCGCACTCGCCGGTGATGATGAGCGCGGGAGGCAGCCCCTTCAGCTTCGCGGCCGGAGCCCGCAGCGGCGACACGAGCGGCAGGGAGCGCGCCGAGGCGTCAGGCACATAGCAGTCCCAGAACCACGCCATCGACTGGCGCGTGAGGAAGTAGCCCTCCGCGTACCGCTCATACGAGGCCGTGTCGAAGCGTGCGTCCGTGACGGGATGGAACAGCACCTGCTGCGCGATGCGCGGCCCTCCCCTCTCGCGCGCCAGCATCGTGAGCGCGATGGCCAGGTTGCCGCCCGTGCCGTCCCCCACCACCGCGATGCGACCACTGTCGAGGCCCACCACGCCCCCGTGGTTCGCCACCCACTGGAGCACCGCATAGGCCTGCTCGATCTGCACGGGGTAGCGAGCCTCGGGCGCGGGCGAGAACTGGATGAACACCACGGCCGCCCGCGTGCCGAAGGCCAGCTCGCGAATCAGTCGGTCATGCGTGTCGCCGTCGCCCAGCACCCATCCGCCGCCATGGCAGTACACCAAGACAGGCAGCGGGCCAGACGCTCCGGGCGGACGGACGATGCGAACGTGCACCTGCCCGCTCGGCCCCCCGGGGATGACACGGTCCTCCACGGCGGCCGGCATCCGCGCGACATCGCCGGACTGGAGGTCGCGCAACACCTCCCGCGCCGCCTGGGGTGAGAGCGTGGACAGCGGGGGCCCACCCCGGGCCTCCAGCATGGCCAGGAAGGCACGGGCCTGGGGGTCAACCCCCGCGTAGCGGTCCTCGGGTCCAGTGACGGGCATGGTGGTGGCTCCTTGCCGCAAGGGTGCCCACGGAGAATTCCGCCGCAAAGTCCCGGCCTCCCCAGCCCAGGGGCATGCAATGGCTCGGCAGGATGTCCGTAGGAGCCCATGTCACGGAGTCCTCGCCAGGAGCCCTCCCATGCGCGCACCGTTCCTCACCACCCTCGCCGTCTGCTCGATGCTGGCCACTCCCTCGCTCGCGGCGGACACCGCGAAGAAGGCCTCGGGCTCGCCGCGCATCGTCTGCATGAACTCCACGAAGGACGGCAGCCGCGCGGTGCAGGGCACCGACCTCATCATCGAGGCCGGGGAGAAGGTGAAGGACGTGGTCGCGGTGGACGGCAACGTCATCGTCCGCAAGGGCGCCGTGGTGGAGGACGCCGTCGCCGTGCGCGGGCGCGTCATCGTCGAGGCGGGCGGGCGTGTCACCGGCTCGGCCGTGTCCATTGGCGGTGACGTCCGGGTCCGCTCCGGCGCGCACGTGGACGGCAGCGCCGTGGCCCTCGGCGGGCGCCTCACCGTGGACACGGAGTCGGACGTGAAGGGAGACCGCGTGGGCCTCTCCTTCGAGCTGGGCGGCGAGGACCTCATCCGCGGCGTCATCAACGACGCGCTCGACAAGGACCTGCGCTGCCACATCCTCGACGACAAGGAGGTCTGAGGACCTCCGCTCCGTCGTGAGGACTACGAGGCGACCGGGCGCGCCTCGGCGGGCTCGACCCGCGTGAGCGGCGCCAGGGACGCGCGCAGCGACTCAATCTGCGCCCGCGCCATGTCCTTCAGGCGCTCCAGGTCGGCCACCGTCATGCCGCGGGTGGAGATGGGCGTGCCCACCGTCACCAGCCCGCGCGAGGTGTTGAAGCGCCACGAGTGCTTCGGCAGCGCGCGCCGCGTCCCGCTCACCGCCAGGGGCAGCACGTCCGCCTGCGCCTCGATGGCCAGGCGGAACGCGCCGTCTTTGAAGGGCAACAGCTCGTCCGTCTTCGAGCGCGTCCCCTCGGGGAAGATCATCACCGGCATGCCCTTGGCCAACCACTTCTTGCACTTGCCCATGGCGCCCGTGGCCGAGTCGCGATCGCCCCGCTCCACCGGCACGTCGCCCGCGAACCACATCATCCAGCCCACCACGGGAATCTTGAAGAGGCTCGCCTTGCCCAGCCACTTCATCTCCCAGGGCAGGTGCGAGATGAGGAACGGATCCGCGTTGGACTCGTGGTTGCTCACCACCACCGTGTTCGGCGCCACCGTGCGGGGGATGTCGCCGTGCACGCCGAAGCGCCAGTAGGGCGTCAGCTTCGCGGCCATCCAGCCCACGCGCCGGAACGTCCTCCCAGGGATGTGGCGCCGCCGATCGAACGGCCAGGTGAAGAACACCAGGACGATCTGGACGCAGAAGCCCACCAACGCCACCAGCGCAATCTCCAACCACGTCCAGATGGACAGCAGTGCATTCATAGAGGCATCTCGTTGAAGGGATTCACCGGACGACCTCCGGTGCCAGGTCCACGCTCACAGGACAGTGGTCCGAGCCGAGCACGTGCGCGTGGATGTCCGCGCGCCGCACGTACCGCATGGCCGCGGGCGTCGCCAGGACGTAGTCGATGCGCCACCCGATGTTCTTCTCGCGCACCCCGACGCGCTGGCTCCACCACGAGTAGTGGCCGCCTTCGGGCTGGAAGTGCCGGAAGCTGTCCACCCAACCCGAGCGGATCCACCGGTCGAACTCCTCGCGCTCCTCGGGGCGAAAGCCGCTCGTCTCGCGATTCTCGCGGGGACGGGCCAGGTCCAGATCCTGGTGCGCGGTGTTGAAGTCGCCCACCACCAGCACGCGCTCGCCATCGCGCAGCGCCTTCTCCAGCCGCTGATAGAGCTTGCGATAGAAGGCGAGCTTGAAGGGGATGCGGCTGAGGTCCCGCTCCTTCCCATTGCCGTTGGGGAAGTAGCCGTTCACCACGGTGAGCTTGCCGAAGCGGGCGAACTGCAAGCGCCCCTCGCAGTCCATCTCCCGCACACCCAGCTTCGTCTCCAGGTCATCGGGCGTGGCGCGGCTGTACAGCCCCACCCCGCTGTAGCCCGCGCGCTCCGCCGAGGAGAAGTGCGTCCGCCACCGCGCGGGGGCGCGCACCTCTTCGGGAAGCTGCTCCTCGGTGGCCCGGACCTCTTGCAAGGCCACCACCTGCGCCCGCGCTCCCGCGAGCCACGGGAGGAATCCCTTGCGATGCACCGAGCGCAGACCGTTGACGTTCCAAGAGACGACTCGCACGCCCCTGCTTATGGCCTGGGCGCGCGGGGTTTTCCAGCCCTGTCCGCTCGGAAGCCGGGCAAGGCCCCCGCTCCAGTGCTCCGGACGGGGGCCTCCGCCGCCACTTCTGTTACGGCTCGGTAGGACTGGTGCGGTTCTGCGGGCCGCGCGTGGTGCGCAGCACGAAGTCCACCGCGTTGTTGTTCGAGTCGAACCCGTTGCCCAGGTTCACGTCCGCGCCGCTCTCCATGGACGCCGCCGTGGAGCTGTCGGACGCCTTGCGCTCGAAGCTCCCCGCCACGCCAGGCAGCGAGGGCACGGGCTGGGTCTCGGGGGTGACCGCCGGACCGTAGCCGACGGTGTCCACCACCAGAGGGTCCGCGTTGGTGACGCCCAACCCCGCGGAACCGAGGCGCACGTGGCCGCCCTTGGCCGCCGCGGCGGACATGGCGATCGCCGTGCCCCAGTTCGCGTCGCCCGAGACGGTGCCCTTATACGAGCCGGAGACCACCAGGTAGAAGCCGTGCGGCGCGATGCGCGCGCCCGAGGGCAGCGCATAGCCCACGCCGTAGTCGCCGGTGGCAGTGCCCGCCTTGTACTGGACCTTCCAGCCGCTCAGGTCCACCTCCTGGTTCGTCGGGTTGTACAGCTCGATGAACTCGTCATCCGCGCCACCCGTGCCCTGCGGCGCGAACTCGCTGATGACCACGTGGTCCATGGACGGCAGCGGCTTGCCCGTCACGTCGACGGTCGCCGAGACCGTGTGGCCGCCGACCGTCGCGTACACCGCGCCGCTCCCGCTGTAAGCCCCCGCGATGAAGGTGAACGACACGCGGTCCTTGTTGGCCGGGATGGTGACCGTGGTCGGCGCCGAGCCCGCGGCGGTCGGAACCACCTCGATGGTCATCGGCGTGTCCTGGAACGTGGGCGGATCCACCAGCACGGTGAAGGTGACCGCCTGACCCGAGGTCAGGTCCACGGCGGTCGGCGTCATCGAGGACGCGTACGCCGGCTGGTTCGCGGCCAGGACCCAGAGGCGGGACGTGAGGGACACCGCGTCCAGCGTGGCCGTCATCTGCACGTCCTCCTGGCCCGGCTGCGTCTGCTCAGTCGCCGTGACGATGACCTGCGCGGAGGTGGCTCCGGCTGGCACCACCACCTTGCCCTCGTTCGCCACCGTGAGGATGGGACTGGACGACGTCACCGTCACCACCGTGTTCACCGGCGCCGGCGCGCTGAGCGTGACGGTCAGCGGCTCCGGGATGGTGGGGCCCGTGGTGCCCGAGTGCGCGTAGGTGAACGCGGGGGTCATGGCGCTGAGCGTGACAGGCGCGCTCGGCGTCGTGACCAGATCCGTGGCGGAGCGCGGCTCGATCTTCGAGTTGCTGTTGCGCAGCTCCAACACTCCGGTGATGGACTGGAACACCGTCCCCACGGTGGGCATGGTCGCCTTGAACAGGTAGTCGTTGATGCGCAGCACGCCCGCCACCTCGAACTCATTGGTGGGCGCCGTGTCGCCATTGACGGGCGGCAGGGACACCGCCGTCACCGTCACCGGAGCCACGCGCACGAGCACGCTCTCCAGCGCGGTGGCGCGCGAGCCACCCGTCGCGACCTCCGAGGCCAACACGGTCTGCGCCGGGGGCGCCGAGCTGCCGTGACTGGTCACGGTGAACACGGGGTTGGTGAGCTCCACCTGGCCGAAGTAGGTGGCCACGGACGCCGACGAGATGTTCACGCGGTCGCCCATGCTCACCGTCGCGCTCGGGTCGGTGCTCGTGAAGACGAACAGGCCCGAGTAGTCCGCGCCCTCGTAGCCGTTGTCCATCGGGTGCGTCTGCACGAAGTAGCCGTTGCGACCCACGCCGGTGACGAGCGCCTGGTTCAGCGCGACCACCTTGCCCACCCACGGCGAGTTGCCCGCCGCGTTCGGGCGCTTCACGGAGTAGATGCTCAGGAGGCACGCCTCGCCGTTGCCGTTGGGCGTGGGGCACAGGTCGCACGCATCACCCATTCCGTCGCCGTCCGAGTCCTCCTGACCCGGGTTGGGCGTGGTGGGGCAGTTGTCGATGCTGTTGCCCACGCCATCCCCATCCGAGTCGTTGGGGTTGGGCGCCGTGCACTGCACGGAGTACGCCTGGAGCGGGCACACGTCGCAGGCATCGCCCACGCCGTCGCCGTCCACGTCACCCTGGACGCCCTGGTCCATCGGGCGCACCGGGTTGAAGACCGCCGGGCAGTTGTCCTGCGTGTCCGGGATGCCGTCGCCGTCGATGTCCGTCCCCGTGGGATCGCCGCTGTAGCGCGTGGAGCTGCTCACCGAGCCGGGCCACCGCGAGTCGGTGGAGGACCGCTGAGGCTCGCAAGCGGGCTCGTTCGGAGGCGTCTCCGTACAAGCGAACAGGCCGTAGGGGTTGGAGACCTGCGACGCCAGCGTCGTGTACGACTTGTTCAGCTCGGACTGGAGGCACACCGCGTGGGGCGTGCCGCACACGTCCACCGTGTCACAGCCGGTGGACAGCGCGTTGACGAGCGCCTGCTCGCCGTAGAGCACCTTGCCGCCACGCAGCGTCAGCGCCACGTCGGCCGGCATCGCGGAGATGACCGCGCGGTGCGGCGAGTCTCCGTGCGTCCCCAGCCGGAAGATGGCCACGTCCGCCACCTTGCCCACCGCCAGCGCGCCGATGCGGTTCGCCTTCAGCGCGTTCGCCGCGTTGCCCGTCACGGTCGCCCACAGGTCCGCGTCGCTCAGCGCGAAGTTGTAATAGGTCGCGTTCAGGTTGTCCGCGCACCGCAGCTCGCGCAGCAGGTTCATGGAGCCGGTGGGCAGCCAGTCCGTGCCCAGCGCGACGTTCACGCCGAGCCGCTTGTAGAGCGGGATGTCCGCCGTGTCGCCGTAGAGCGCCACGTTCGAGCGCGGCGACCAGATGAGGCTGCTGCCCTGCGTGCTCATGAGGGCGACGTCCGACACGCGCAGGCCAATGCCGTGGATGATCGCCGTGCGAGCGCCGATCAGGTTCTGGCCGCCCGTGGCCTGGCCGGAGAGGCACAGGAACTCGTTGTTGGCGGACTTCTCGATGCCCTCGGAGACGTGCGGGAGGTAGGCCGCGTCCTGCGGGATATCGCTGGGCTTGTCGATGCTCGGGTAGCCGCAGCCGCTCGTGAGCTCCGTGCCCGTGGCGCCGTCGCCCAGCGGGAACGTCTGGTAGTTCACGCCGCTGCTGCTCGCATTGAGGCCCTCCTGGTTGCCGCCGCTGCTGCTCGTGTTCGCCCTGTCCAGGTTGCGCAGCAGGCCGTTCTGTCCGCCAGAGCCCGCGATGGACGTGGTGCCCGCCATCACCTGCCGCAGCTCGGCCCACTCGATGCCCGCCGAGCTCGTGGTCCCCCCCGAGGGGATCATCGTGTGCCCGTTGTTGCCCTTGCGCCAGTCGTGGCGGTGCTCGTAGCGCTGATCATTGAACGTGTAGGGCTTGCCCTGGAACGTGATGTGGTCGTGCGAGTTGATGAGACCCGGCGACACGACGCCCTGCGGGCAGACCACCTGCGTCGCCGTCGCAGCGCCGGCCGCCGCGCTGCAATCGCAGCTCACGCACTGGATGACGCCGGCCGAGTCGAACAGCACCTGACCGCCCGCGTACACCTTGTCCGGAGCCAGGATGACACCGGTGATCAACTTGCTCGTCCCCGTGCCCGGGGTCACCTGGCACGTGCCGCTCGTCGGAGGCGGCAGCGACGCCGCGGGGCACATCACCACCGTGCCCGGTCCACCCGTACCTGCATCCGTGGACGTCCCGGCGTCGGTCTGCATTCCTGCATCCGTGGACGTCCCGGCGTCGGTCTGCGTGCCCGCGTCGGTGGTCGTGCCAGCGTCGGTCTGCGTGCCGGCATCATCGTTGGAGCCGGCGTCCGTGGACGTACCCGCATCGGTCTGCGTCCCCGCATCCGTCTGCGTTCCCGCGTCCGTAGTGGTACCCGCGTCGGTCTGCGTGCCGGCATCATCGTTGGAACCGGCATCCGTGGACGTACCCGCATCGGTCTGCGTCCCGGCATCCGTCTGCGTTCCCGCGTCCGTAGAGGTACCCGCGTCGGTCTGCGTGCCCGCGTCCGTAGAGGTACCCGCATCCGTCGACGTACCGGCATCCGTGGAGGTACCCGCGTCGGTCTGCGTTCCCGCATCCGTCGACGTACCGGCGTCCGTGGACGTCCCGGCGTCGGTCTGCGTTCCCGCCTCCGTCGACGTACCGGCGTCCGTGGACGTCCCGGCGTCGGTCTGCGTTCCCGCCTCCGTCGACGTACCGGCGTCCGTGGACGTCCCGGCGTCGGTCTGCGTTCCCGCATCCGTCGACGTACCGGCGTCCGTGGACGTCCCGGCGTCGGTCTGCGTTCCCGCATCCGTCGACGTGCCGGCGTCCGTGGTCGTGCCCGCGTCGGTCTGCGTTCCCGCATCCGTCGACGTGCCGGCATCCGTGGTCGTGCCCGCGTCGGTCTGCGTGCCAGCATCCTCATTCGTGCCGGCGTCGGTGTGCGTCCCGGCATCATCCGAGCCCGCGTCCGTCTGCGTCCCCGCGTCGTCGCCCGCGTCCGGCTTCGGATTCACCGGCGTGACGGTGCACGTGTTCTCGCACCCATCCCCGTTGACTCGGTTGCCGTCGTCACAGGCCTCGCCCGTCTCGACCTTCCCGTTGCCGCAGACCGGCGAGCCGCTCCCCGGCTTCGCCGGCTGGCACGTGTGACTGCAGGAATCCCCATCCGCGACGTTGCCGTCGTCGCAGGCTTCGCCCTTCTCGACGATGCCGTTTCCACAGACAGGATCGTTGTCACCACACGCGGATAGCAGCACGGTCACCGCACAAAGCGGCACCAGCAGCCATCGGGACGACCAAGACATGAAGAACTCCGGAGTGACCGATACGGGGCCTCCTCCAAAGCACACCTGTTGACCACCAGGCAAACGCCCCTGTGGCAAAACTTCGCCACGAACAGAAGACCCATGGGGACGGACGTGACCCAGCGAAAGCCCGGCCGAGCGCTGAGTCTCGCTCCGAATCAGCCCGAAGCGCTCGCCCTACACGCTCCGGGCGAGGCGACCCGCGCCCAGAGCGTGTTCGAGGCGGCCCACGGCCCAGTGCCCCGGACGGGGGGGAGCCCAGACGCGCCAGAATCTGCATCACATTGGGCTGATGAGTGAAGTTGAAGGTGCCGGACATCAGAAACATCGCCGCCAGCAAGCCGGTCGGTATCCAGTACAGGTGTCACGCGTGCGAAAGACCCGCAACGGCGCTGAACGGGTCAGCATGCGACCCCGTACGGCCAGCTCAGCGCATGCAACGCTCGGCGCGCCGCCAGTCCATTCCTGCACCAGGCAACCGCAGGCAGGCCACCTGAAGCCTCTCACGAATCACGAAGCTCGGTTTAGCAGCGCGCCGGGAGCGTCGCGACCACGCGGGCCTCGCGGCGAACCAGCAACAAGACCAGGATGAGACCCGCTCCCGCCATCGCCGCCCCGGCCAAGGCCACGGCGGGATAGCCGAGGTTGAGGCCAATGACTGCCCCACCGAGGGCCGCACCGAGGGCGTTGCCCAAGTTGAAGGCCCCGATGTTCATGGCCGATGCCAGGTTCGGTGCGTCGCTGGCGGCGAGCATCACGCGCATCTGCAGCGGCGGCACCAGCGCGAAGCTCGCCACGCCCCAGAGGAAGATCACCACGGCGGAGGGCACCTGCCACGGCATGACCCCGGCAAATGCGACCAGCAGGGAGGCAAGGCCTGCCAGGGTGGTAATCAAAGTACGGTCCACCGACCTGTCGGCGAAGCGGCCCCCCAGCCAGTTTCCGATCGTCAGCCCCAGTCCATAGGTCACCAGCATGGCGGTGACGAAGCCCGTCGAGGCCACGGTCTGCTCCTTCAAGATTGGAGCGATGTAGGTGAAGACGGTGAACATGGCGCTCGAGCCGATAACGGTCAGGCCGAGGGCAATCAAAACAGGGCCGCGTCGGAGCACCGCCACTTCGGCCTTCATGACGCCGCTGTCGGCGGAGGGCTCGACCCGGCCGTGCGGTAGGGTCAAGCGAAGCGCGACCATCGCCAGGGCGCCCAGCCCCGCGATGCCCCAGAAGGAGGCGCGCCAGCCCAAGCACTCGCCCGCCCAGGAGGCAAGGGGAACGCCGGTGACGTTGGCGATCGTCAAGCCCATGAACATGGCCGCGACAGCACCCGCCCGCCTGTTCGGCGCGACCACGCTGGCCGCGACAATGGCTCCCACACCAAAGAAGGCGCCATGGTTGAACGACGTCACCACCCGGGCCGCCATCAAGGTCCAGTATTCCGGCGCGAGCGCCGACAGCAGATTGCCCAGGGTGAAGATGCCCATCAGGCCGACCAGCAGGGTCCGGCGCGGCACGCGGGCGGTCGCCAAGGTCATCACCGGCGCGCCGATCAGCACCCCGAATGCATAGGCGCTCACCAGCAGGCCGGCCGCCGGTATGGAGACGCCGAGGTCACCGGCGATCACAGGCAGCATGCCCATCGGCGCGAACTCGGTGACGCCGATGCCGAAGGCTCCGACCGCCAGGGCGATAAGAGGAGGGTTGGGCTTCATCAGCAGGAACCTTTCTCTGCCCCGCCGTGACCGTTCACGACGGGGCGCATTGTTCTGACCGAGCAAAGATGGCTGGGCCGTCGCCGCTGCGTTAGAGCCCTTCAAAGCCAAGGATTCTTGAGATGAACGCAAAGGTGCAGCCGGGCGGCGCGGATCGGGCGCGTGAGATGGCCGTCTTTTCGGCGGTGGCGGCGACTGGCAGCTTCTCGGCGGCCGGGCGTGATCTGCACCTGACCCCCTCGGCCGTCAGCCGGACCATCGACCGCATCGAGGCACGTCTGGGGGTACGCCTGATGCTGCGCACGACCCGGGCCCTGACCCTGACGCCCGAGGGGCAAGCCTATCTAAGCGCTGCGCGGCGCATCCTGACGGAGCTGGACGACGCGGAGCAGGCCATCGCCGACCGGGGAGCGCCGCGCGGTCGGCTGAGAGTGAGCGCCTCGCACTCTCATGGGCGACTGTGCGTGGTCCCTCTGCTGGGCGACTTCGCAGCGCGATACCCACATATCCTGGTGGACATCAACTTGACGGACAGGGTGGTCGACATTGCTGCGGGAGAGGCGGACGTCGGCATTCGCTTCGGCCCGCTGGCGGACAGCGGTTTGACCGCGCGCAAGCTCGGCGAGAATCGGCGCGTGATTGTGGCTTCGCCCGACTATTTGGTCCGGCGCGGGACGCCGACAGTTCCAGAAGACCTGCACCACCACAACTGCCTGAACTTCAATTTTCGCCGAGCCGAAGCAGTCTGGCCCTTCGTGCGCGACGGGCACGAATACAGCCTGTCCGTGAAGGGCAGTATCGAAGCCAATAACGGAGAGACCCTGGGCCAGTTGGCCGCGGCCGGCGTGGGGGTGACGCGGGTCGGCGCCTTCAGCGTCGCGGAAGAGATTCGCTCGGGCCGCCTGGTTCCTCTGTTGGAGCGCTACAATCCAGGCGACGTGGAGAACGTCCACGCTGTCTTTGTCGGCGGTGCCAACTTGCCCGCGCGGGTCAGGGTGTTCGTCGACTATCTGGCCGACGCCCTTTCCGAGGGGCGCTCGGCTCCCTATAGGCTCGTCCCATGAGTTTCCCCATGTTGGTCGCGGTCATCGTCCTGCCCTTGGTGCTTCCGCCATTCATCATCTGGCGCCTCATGGTCAGCGAGAAGAACGCCTACGAGCAGGTCCGGCGCGATGGGAAGCGCTATCTCGCCACCATCAAGGAGGTACACCCCATGAGGGGGGGCGAGCGCAGCAAGGCGGGGCTGTTGCTCAAGGTCGAGACCCCCTCAGGCCCCGTGGGAATGCGCCTGATTGTGCAACTCAAGGGGGCCATCACCTGGGACTTCCTCACCACGGCACGCGTGACCGACCGGCCGGTGTATGTCCACTGCCTCATCGACCCGCTCGTTGAAGAAGCCATTCGCCAATATGGCTACGTTCTCGAAGAGACGCCCCCAGCCAGTGAGGCGCAAGCGATGTCTGGAATGAAGTGAGGCGACATTCATCCTGCTCGCGCGAGGGGGAGGTGACGACCTCCACTTCGGCGATGACATCCTCTTCCCGCCTGTCGTGGCCGATCGCGTCGTCATGGATGGCGAGGTCGTCTCACAAGGCGGCGTCGCGTTCACCGCGCACTTCATGCCAGGGCATACCCCGGGCAGCATCGGCTGGACGTGGAACGACACCCGCGAAGGCAAGCCGGTCCGCATCGCGTATGCAGACAGCCTCAGCGCACCGGGTTACCAGCTGCTGTCCACCCCGCGTTATCCACACATCGTCGAGGACGACCGGCGCAGCTTCGCCACCGTACGCGCCCTGCCCTGCGATGTGCTGCTGACCCCGCATCCGGGTTCCAGTGGTTGGGACTCTGCGGCCAAGGACGCAGCCAGCGCCAAGGCGATGCGCTGCAAGACCTGCGCGGAGACCTCCGAGCGCACCTTCAACACACACCTGGCCGAGGAGCGCCGCAAGCCCCGTTGAAGCACACACGAGCGGCGCCCGTTCGGCGCGGCCGATGCGCGCGTGGCGCACGCCATGGAGGGCGCGCCACGCCGCGTCGGGGCTATGCCTTGGCAGGCCTTTCGCTGAGCCGCTGGGCTCGCTCCTCGGCCTCGCCCGGCACGTCGAACTCCGCCGGGTCGAACAGCGGCCGGAGGTCGACCTCTACCTCTTGGCCCTCCTGCAAGAGGACGCCGAACGGCGCGCGCTTGGCCCACGCGATGGCCTCGGCGAACGTCTTGACCTCGATCAGGCTGTAGCCGGCGATCAGCTCCTTGGACTCAGCGAACGGGCCATCCATCACCTTGCACTGGCGCTTGCTGAACCGCAGACGCGCGCCACGGTTCATCGGCGTGAGGCCGCCGAGATCGAGCAGCACGCCGGCCTTCCGCATCTCCTCGTTGAAGTTGTGCATCGCGACCAACGCCTCTTCGCTCGGAGGTTGCTGGCCCGCGTCGCCCTGGGGGGTCGTCTTCACCATCAACATGACCTTCATCGCGCATCTCCTTGAAACTCGGTGGATTAATCCGAGGCAAAAAGGCGTCGATCCGTGCGCCGAGGGATCGACAACCGCGATGCGGATTCCGGCGGCGAGAGAAGACGCACCGCGTGAATTCCACCCTGGCGAGAATCCTTGGGCGCCGCGCTCGGATGCCTACTCGATGCGCAGCCCGTGCATGCGCAGGAAGGAGAGCTTGTCCCAATAGCCGCGCTGGAAGCGGATCAACCCGTCCTCCACTTGGACTCGGCTGCCGCGAACTCCCGCTGGAACATCTCCCGGATTCGAGCCCGACCTTCGACGGGCGCGTTCGCGACCTGAGGATTCACCGCGTCCTCACAATAGAGGGCGGCGAGCCCTTCGACATCCGCGGCGGTGAAGCGGTCCACCCACCGTTCCACCCCTTCACGGGGCCGAGGGCCCGAACCTCCGTGTCTGTCTCCCAGGTCGCGCGACCCTACCCCGTCGCCTCTCCAACGCAATGAAGTCCGGCGCGCAGAGCTCCCGCGACCTCGCGGGAACGCGCTCACGTGGCTGTCTTCATCAGGCCTTGGACTGTTGCACCAACTGCGCGATGGCGCGCGCGCTGGCCTCGTTCGTGGGTGAGAGCACGAGCATCGAGAGGCCGTCGCCACCCTCGAGATGGAACACCGACGACTCGAGGACGATCTCGCCCACGTCAGGACGGACCATCCGCTTCTGGAACCCACCTTGCGACCGGATCTCGCCTTCCGCCCACAGGCGACGAAAGTCGGGGCTCAACTCCATCAGCTCGTCGATCAGCGCCGTCGCCTCGTGAGACGGGCCGGCCCGCGCGATGTCGACGCGAAACGAGGCAAGGCAGGTCCGGCGAACGTCTTCAACGTGGTGCACCTTGGCTTCCGCGCCCGGTTGGAAGATCCGGCGCAGCAAGTTGCGGTCGCGCTCCGGGAGCGCCCCATAGTCGCCCAGCACGGCGACCGCCGCGCGATTCCACGCGACGATCTGGAACGTCGGCGTCTTCACGAATGCGGGGACGGAGAGGTTGTCGAGCACGCACTGAAGTGACGGCGTCACCGCAGCGGGCCGAGCGAGCTTGCGAGGCGGCGGACGATCGTGCGCGAGCAGGAACAGCATCTCGCGATTCGCGTCATCGAGTTCGAGCGCAAGCGCGAGGCGCTCGAGAACCTCGCCCGACGGCACGCCGCCGCGCCCCTGTTCGAGCCACGTGTACCAGGTGACGCTCACACCGGCTCGGGCGGCGACCTCCTCGCGGCGCAATCCGGATGTCCGTCGGCGAGCGGTGGTCGCGGGCCGGATGCGCGCGCGACGGTCGCGCAGGAACGTGGGGAGAGTGGTAGTCGCCATTTCAGTCTCTGTGCGCGCCTTCTTCGACAGACACTCCAAGACCCTGGTCCTCGCACGACGAAGACGCGGCGAGCATAACATCCTGGAGTCCTGGTTCGCCGCGTGGCGAGGGCTGCAGGCGTGCGACTGGGGAACCTGCTCGCATGGCTTCTCGAACAGGTACCGGCCGCTCGGGGACGTCGGGAGGGGGGTAGTGGCAGTACCCGTATGAGGGCTCATCTTTTCAGGCGAGCACGCGGTGCGTACGGTGCGCGCATGACCAAGGCAATGCGAGTGTTCGTCACGGGCGCGACAGGCTGGATTGGCACAGCGGTGCTGAAGGAGCTGCGTGGGGCCGGCCACTCTGTCCTGGGCATGGCACACAACGATGCAGGCGCGGAGAAGTTGCGGGCACAGGGCGTGGAAGTCTATCGCGGCGACCTCCGGGAGCCGACCTCCCTCGTCGAGGGCGTCCGCGCAACCGATGCGACGATCCACCTGGCCTTCCACATGGACTTCGCTGACTTTCCGAAGATGAACCAGATGGATCGCGACGCGATCCACGCGATGCTCGATGCCATGGCGGGCACGGACAAGGCGTTCGTCGGCACGAGCGGAACGCTGCTGGTCGCGGCTCCCGGCAAGGTCGCGGTCGAGACGGATACGTCACCCGAGACCTCGCCGCTCATGATCCGAGCGCGGGCCGAGCGCATCGTGGTCGATGCCGCGAAGCGCGGGGTGCGTGCCAGCGTCATCCGGCTGGCTCCCACGGTGCACGGCGCGGGCGACAAGGGCTTCATCCCCATGCTGATCAACATCGCCCGGGAGAAGAAGAGCGCTGGATACATCGATGATGGCAGTCAGCACTGGCCCGCGGTGCACCGCGACGATGCGGCACGGCTGTACCGGCTCGCCGCCGAGAGCGCACCGCCAGGAACCGTGCTGCACGGCACCGCGGAGGCAGGCATCACGATGCGCGCGGTCGCGGAGACCATCAGCCAAGGCACGGGGGTTCCGCTCCAGCGCGTGCCGGCCAGCGAAGCGGGTGCTCACTTCGGATGGATGTCGATGGTCGTCGGCGTCGACAACCCGGTGTCGAGTCAGGCGACGCGCGCGCTCCTCGGCTGGAAGCCGGAGCGAGCGGGTCTGCTCGATGACATGCGCGCGCACTACTTCTGAGCACCGCCAATGCCTCGCCGTCAGGCCAGCGCGCTGCGGTGGACTGGGACCGAGTGCTGACACGACACGGGCTCAGCGCAGGCCCAGTCGGTCCACGAAGCGCACCAGCTCCGCCACGGAGTCCACGTCGAGCTTTCGGATGACGCGGGCGCGGTGCACCTTGATGGTCTTTTCGGTGGTGCCCAGCCGCTGGGCGATTTCCTTGTTCGTCAGCCCCTGTGCCACCAGCGCGCATACCTCGCGCTCGCGCGAAGTGAGGGCCGCATGGCGCGCATGCAGCGCGGCGGTCTCCATGCGGCCAGCGCGCGCCGCCGCGTCCTTGAGCAAGGCCTGCGAGAGGGCGCCCAGCAGCTGCTCCTCGTCAAAGGGTTTGACGAGGAAGTCCACCGCGCCGGCCTTCATGGCCCTGACGCTTGCCGGAACATCCCCGTGGCCGGAGATGAAGATGACGGGCAGGTGGCAACCCTTGGATTCCATCGCCTGCTGCAGCTCCAGCCCATTCAGCCCCGGCATCCGCAGATCCAACACGGCGCAGCCCGGCGTGTCCCCCGACAGCTGCGCGAGGAACTCGGCGGGCGAGGCGAAGGGCTTCGTGTCATGGCCCGCGGCCCTCAGCAGCCGCCCCAGCCCCCGCAACACGGACTCATCGTCGTCCACGAGGAAGATGGTGGCGGGGGCTTGCGTCATGCGCGGACTCCGTATGCACGGTCGGAAATACGCACCGTAACAGAGCCCCCTGGCCGGGAGGGCTCTCTGCTTCCAGGCGACCTCCGTGGGCCTCGACGATGGAGCGACTGATGGACAGCCCCATGCCGAGCCCGTTCTCCTTCGTCGAGTAGAACGGCTCGAAGATGAGGGCCAGCCGCGACGGCTCGATGCCCCCGCCCGAGTCCTGCACGCTCAGCTCCACCTGCCCCGGCCTCGGCTCGGCCGTGCGGACTCGCAGGTGGCGCTGGCCCGTGGGGACATCGGCCATGGCATCCATGGCGTTGACGAGCAGATTGAGCACCACCTGTTGAAGCTGGATTCCATCCCCCTGGACAGCGGGCAGCGACGGGGCCAGGGCCAGTTGCAACGTCGCGCCGCGCAGGTGGATGTCATTGGCCAACAGGCGCGCCACCTCGCCCACCAGGTCATTGAGCGAGTGAAGCTCCTGGCGCGGCTCGCCCCGCTTGAGCAGCGCGCGCATGCGGTGGATGACTTCGCCCGCGCGCTGGTCGTCGGAGATGATGTCCCCCAGGGCCTCGCGCACCTCGCCCAGCGCCGCGGGGGTGGCGTTCAGCAGGCGGCGTGCGGCCTGGGCGTTGCTGAGGATCGCAGCCAGGGGCTGGTTGAGTTCATGCGCCAGCGAGGCGGTCAGCTCCCCCAAGGCAGCCACCCGGCTCACGTGGGCCAATTGGTCCAAGGCGCGACGTGCCTCCAGTTCAGCCAGCTTCTCCAGGCGTTGACGTTCCAGACTCTCGGCCTGGGCACGCATGCGCCGGCGACGCTCCACCACGAGCCCCCCAGCCACCAGCGCCTGCAGGCCGCTGATCGTCAGGGCCCCTAGCCCCCACCACCGATAGCGCTCCCAGAGCGTGGGCGCGTCGAAGGCGAGCAGCACCCCAGGAGGCACCCGTGCGCGGGGGATGTCCCAGCGCCGCAGTGCGCGGGCGTCGATCGTCAGCGTATCCACGGGAGCGGGCTTGAGTGGCGCGAGAAACTCCTCCTGCGCCCCACGCAATACTCGGGCTGTGAGCATGCCCAGGTGTTGGCCCACGGCCGCGTAGCTGACGAGTGCGCCGCCGACGAACCCCAAGCCCAGGAGGGTGTCGTGCAGGGCGAAACAGGGCCGGTTGCTGGCGGAAAGCAACATGCGCGCGATCTCGCGCCCTACGAAAGGCCTCCCGCTGGGATCGGTCAGATAGGTGAACGTGAGGACCGCGGTGTCGTCCGGCAAGGTCCTCGCGCGCTCGAGCAGCTCAGCCAGAGGAAGGTTGCTCAAATCGATGAGCGACAGCCCCCGCTGCGCGAGCAACGGTTGCAGCTCGCGCACCAGGTACTCCTGTTGCGCGCGCTCCCATGAACTGGATCCGTTGACGAGCGCCAACCGACGTGTGCCGGGCAACAACTGCAAGGCCAGTTCCGCGGTGGCCCGCATGTCATAACGCAGCCAGATGCCAGCCACCCGCGCTGGACGCGGCTGTTTCTCCCAAAGCTGCGCATCCTCGGAGAGGACAACCATCGGGACATCCGGCCACAGCTCCCGGCGAAGCTGCAGGGCCACCTCGATGACATCGGAGCGAAAGGCAATGAGGGCATCTGGCCGACGCTCCCGGTACTTGGCCAGATACCAGGTGCGCAGGGCCTGTGCGTAGGCAGGCCCGCGAGCCCAACCCAGATCCAGGCTCTCCACATCCAGAGTGACCGGGCCACCCTGGGCCTCCCACAAAGACGAGCGGAGACTGGCGACGAGCGTCGCCATGGCGGGCAGCGCCGTGTCCTCGGGAATGAACAGGAGCACGGACTTTTCGGCCGGACGTGCCTCCTGCGCCAGCGCCGAGGGGGACCACCCCGCGAGGAGGCCGCAGACCAAGACCATGCGCAAGGACATGGTGGACACTTTGAAATTCAGAATCGCCGTGCCCCCATCGAGCGCGCAGTGGACAGGCCTGTCTACTCCCAATCCGGTCGCGGCGTCATCCGGGCGTCCATGCCACGTTAAGCAGTGCGCCAATGCCCGTGAGCGAGACGCGCGCGCGGTCGTCTGCCTCACCTGGACGCCTCATTCATGATGTTGCATCAATCCGCGGTGGGGAGAGACCTCGCGAGGAACTCCGTGAGCATGGGGGCCACGACCTCGGGGCGCTCGTAGTGCGGCAGGTGCCCGGCGTCGTCGATGACCTGAAATTGCGAATGAGGAAGGGCCGCGCGGACCTCTTCGGCGATGGGGAGTGGCGTGATTCGGTCGTCGCGTCCCCACAACAGCAGCGTGGGGACGCGGAGTCCGGCCA
This sequence comes from Myxococcaceae bacterium JPH2, assembly GCA_016458225.1. NCBI lineage: Bacteria > Pseudomonadati > Myxococcota > Myxococcia > Myxococcales > Myxococcaceae > Myxococcaceae bacterium JPH2. The sequence goes on from JAEMGR010000009.1 coordinate 180,605, forward strand.
CGCGGTGAAACGTCGGCGCCGCGGTGTGGATGGCCATGTGCCTCAATGTCGAGAGCAGCGCGTGGCCGAATCCCGCGATGCGCGTGGAGGGCAGGAAGCGAGCCTCGAGTTCTGAAACCAGCTCGGGGCGACGTGAATAGCCCGGCAGCCGGGCTCTCAGTTGCCGCTCGCCCATCACCGCGAAGAGGGCTTCCCCCAACACGGGCACATGCATGAGCCGAACCCCGAGCGACAGCTTCGTCCCAAAGCCATCCGGCGCGATGAGGCACAGGCTCCGGACGCGCTCGGGATTCCGATCCACATACTGCACGGCCAGCAGTCCACCGAAGGCGAGTCCCACCAGATGCACCGGCGCGTGGAGCCCCAGCGCGGCCAGCAGCTCCGTGAGCTGCCGTTCATACAGCTCCGGGCCGTACTTCAGCTTCGGTCGGTCCGAGTGCCCTCGGCCCAACAGGTCGTAGCGCAGCACCTGGTGGCCCGCGCGCACGAGCGGCTCGACCAGGGGCTCCCAGACGAACAGCGGCAGGGTCGCCCCCGGAATCAACACCACCACGGTGCCGCCTTCAGGGCCGTCCAGCAGGTAGTGCGTGTTTCCATCGCTGAGGGCAATGAATTGCCCCGGGGCCGTCGCTCGGAGATGCGCGTCGAGAGGAACTGACGAAGCGGTTCGCATGGCGAGTGAGTAGCGTCGGGGCCCATGCGGAGGAAGGGACCGCTCGCGACGAAGAAGGGACTTCTCGCGACACCTCGCGCGCTTGAGCCGAACCCGTGTTGTGCGTAGCGTCCGAGAGACGAGGGCATCGCCATGGCCACCCCCACTGTCTCCACGACATTGCCCCGGCTCATCCTCGACGCGATCGCGGCGAAGGGCGTGAACGCCGATGCCCTGGCTCGCGATGCTGGAGTGGATCGAGCACAACTGACGGACGCGCACGCGCGAGTCACCCTGCCCCGTGGCCACCTGCTCTGGGAGAAGGCGGCCGCGGCTGTCGGCGACCCGCACTTCGGACTGCATCTGGCCAGGACATTCCAACCTGGCCAGTTCGACCTCTTCGATTATCTGTGTCGGACCGCCGAGACCCTCGGAGCGGGGCTCAGCCTCGCGAGCCGTCACTTGCGGTTGCTGCACGATGGCGCCGACCTCCAGCTCACCTTGACGGCGAGCCGCGCGACGCTCCGCTACCGCTGTCCGAATCGCCCTGCCGGGCCTGGGCGGCACGAGGCGGAGTTCACGCTCGCGCGGGTGCTGACGTTCGCGCGCGAGGCCACGGGCCAGCCGTTGAGCCCCTTCCAGGTGGGCTTCACCCACGCGGCCCCGCGCGGACAGGATGTCCTCGCCGAGGCCTTCGGCACGACGCGCCTGGCCTTCCGTCAGGAGTCCTGCACGCTCACGCTGCCCCGAGACCTCCTCTCCCTCCCCTTGCGCCATGCGGAGAGCGGACTGCACGCCCTCCTCCTGCGTCACGTGGACCTGCTGACGCGCGAGGCAACGCGCCCCGTGGGCTGGCGTGAGCAGCTCCAGGCCCACGTCGAAGAAGCCATGGAGCATGGGGAGCCGTTGCTCGCCCGCGTCTGCGCGCGCCTGGGAATGAGCCCGCGCGGACTCCAGCGCCGACTCAAGTCCGAGGGGCGGACCTTCCGCGAAGTGACCGAGGATGCCCGCCTGGAGAAGGCCCGCCGCCTGCTGGCTGACGACTCGCTCAACGTTGAAGGGATCGCGCAACGGGTGGGCTACTCGGATGCACGGGCCCTGCGCCGCGCCTTCGAGCGCCGGACTGGGATGACCCCGGGGCGCTACCGCCGGAGCACCTCCACCGCGTGAGGCGGGGGCGGTACGGGCGCACTGTCACGAGGGAGTAGCGACTCCCTATCGCCGTGCTCCTGGTGCTAGACCGGCACGGCTCACACCCTGGAACTCCATGCCCCACGCCTCCTGTCATCACCTGTCGCCGTCCCTGACGGCTCGTGCCGTGCCCACTTTCCTGGGTGCGTACGCGCGCTTGATTTCCGCCGCCGTCTGCGCGGCGCTCCTCTCTGCCTGCGGAGGCGGAAGCAACTCCAATCCTGAGCCCGACCCGGGTGGCGCCTCTGGCGCAGCGGTGGTCACCACCTTGGCCGGCAGCACCACCGCAGGCAGCGCCAACGGCACGGGCGCGGCGGCCAGCTTCAAGGGCCCCATGGGCATCGCCACGGACAGCCAGGGCAACGTCTATGTGGCCGAGTTCAACAACCACCTCATCCGCAAGATCACCCCGGCGGGTGTTGTCACCACGCTGGCCGGCAGCGGCAGCAGCGGCAGCTCGAATGGGATGGGCACCGCCGCCAGCTTCAATTCCCCCAGTGGAGTGGCCGTCGACGCCTCGGGCAACGTCTATGTGGCCGACTCGTTCAACGGGATGATCCGCAAGATCACCCCGGCGGGAATGGTCAGCACCATGGCCGGCAGCACCACCCCGGGCAACACCAACGCCACCGGCACGGCCGCCAGTTTCCGAGGCCCCCTCGGGGTGGCCGTGGACGCATCAGGCAACGTCTACGTGGCTGACTCCGGCAACAAGTTGATTCGCAAGATCACCCCGGCCGGCGTGGTCAGCACCCTGGCCGGCAGCGGCGAATATGGCAGCACCAATGGCACCGGCACAGCCGCCAGCTTCTCGGGCCCCCGAGCGGTCGCCGTGGACTCCTCCGGCAACGTCTATGTGGCCGAGCCCTCCAGCAACCTGATCCGCAAGGTCACGGCGGCCGGAGTGGTCAGCACCCTGGTCGGCACTGGCGCCGTCGGCAGCGCGGACGGCACCGGGACCGCCGCCAGCTTCGCGGATCCGATGGGCGTGACGGTGGATGCCTCGGGGAATGTCTTTGTCTCCAGCATCGCGGACAACCTGATCCGCAAGGTCACCTCCGCGGGCGTGGTCACGACCCTCGCGGGCAAGGCCGGAGTCGGCAGCAACGGCAGCGCGGATGGCACGGGCGCGGAGGCGCGCTTCAATCTGCCCCAAGCCGTGACCGTGGATGCCTCCGGAAATCTCTACGTGGCGGACTACGGCAACAACATGATCCGCAAGCTCCGTCTGCCCTGAAGCCATCGCCCATGCGCGGGCGCAGACAGCGGAAACAGGAGGACAGCTGCGGCGCGCAGCTGTCCTAAACGACGGGTCGTGAATCTCGATCGGCTCGGAGGGTCAGCAGGCACAAGGCGAGCGGAGAAGTGGCAGGAACCCGCGCCGTTCAGCCTTGTGTGCGCAAGAACCAGAAGAAAGCAAACGAGCCCTGCCGCAAGGAGCGAAACAGCTGGGCCTGCGCAGTCGTGACCGCAGGGGGGCTCATTCGCTGGGGGAGAGGACTGACTGCCCGCTCACCGCGCGACGAGGCCTGGCGGTGCCCAAGGGTGCCGGGGCCCAGTCGCGCACGCAGGCCGCGCCCTGGCCCGAGCGCCAGCAGCCCCCTGGGGCGAGGGCACCCGGCCTTGAGCAGTCCTGAGCCGGCGAGAGCGCATCGACGCGCAATGACAAACACGGGCCCGCCTGCGCCGCCATCAGGACCCCCACCTGGTGCTGGACGGCATCTGCTGGGTGCTCCGTACGCGTGTGCCTTGGCCCCCATTCGACCAACCATGGAAGTCAATACTACAGCGCTGAAGGTGAAAGGGTATGATGCAGGCCCTTCCCCGGACTCCCATGTTCGACCTCATCCTCAAGCTGCCATACGAAGTCCAGCAGCTCATCCTCTCCTATCTGGCTCCTCGAGAACACGCGGCCCTCGCCATCGCCATCGAGGGCACACAGGACGAGGACAACGAGCAGCGGATTGAAGCCTTCCTCCACCCTGGTCCCGCGCGTCGGATCCGAGCCCCGCAGCGGATGGACGGGGCCTTCATCAACTTCCTGCTGGGAGGGCTGAGCACCGGCTTCATGAACCTGAAGGACTTTCCGGAGCTTCGGCAGGCACTCCGACTGCTCACGGGCGATGCCCACATGGCCTTCTCGGGCTTCTACCGACTCTGCGTGGACCGGCAGGCGGAACTCGAGCGGGGCGGGGCCTTGCCCTTCTCGACGGCTGTCGCCCGGTGGCTGCCTCGCAGGGAGATGCACCGGAAGCTGTCGGGCACGGTGACGCGCTCCTTCCAGACCACGGGCGGCGGCGGCGACCGACCGGCGTTTCGCGGGGGCAACGCGCTGGAGCGGTTGTTCGTCGAGCACGGGGACCTCACCAGTTGGGTGGATGCCCTCATCCTCCTGACGCAGTACCGCAAGCGCATGTTCTGGACCAACCTGCAGGAGAACGCGGGCCTCTCCCACGCGAACCGGGATGGAACCAGCTACCACACGTTCACCCAGCTCTTCCTAGCCAAGCCGGACCGCACGATCCCCAGCTGCGTGTGGTTCCACAATGACAAGTCCAGTGACGGAGGAGGCGCCACGCGCGTGGTGAGCTTCTACGACACCCAAAAAGGGACCCTGCTTGTCACGACGCCGAAGTTCATCGCCGGCCACCTCGACGCCATGGAGATCCTGGATGCTTCCTACGAGGAGGTCTACCAGATGCTGCGGCTCATGCGCCGCCTGCCCCCCTTCTGCAACGGCGACCCAGACGTCCTGCTCGCGACCTACCTGCTCTCCTTCCTCAATGGCAATGTGGGCACGGTCCTGCGCAGACAGCCCGGGCTCGATGGCACCCTTTGTCTGCGCAGAGCGAAGGTCAAGAAGCTGCTCAACACGCGCTCCTTCCGGATCGCGGACGTCACACTCACCATCGATCAGGCCTGCCTGACCGCGCTGTCCATCCTGTTCCTGACCGAGCCCCGGCACGCCATGCCGCTGTGGACGTCCAACTACGATGCGCTGTGCTGCATCGCGGAGGGGACGCTGACCTTCGACGACATCTTCGGGTGTCCGATGATTTTCGACGCCTCCAGCGGAGTGCTGATGCTCCAGCACGATGACGAGGGCTCCATCGGGCGTCTGCTCTCGTCGAACAACACCGCGGCGACTTATACGGACCCGAGCGTCCGGCATACGCGCAAGCTCAAGGAGCTGATCATGCCGGTGACCGAGCTCTTCATCAAACACGGCATGTTCGACGTCATCGCCCAGCTCACGCCCCTGCTCGTCGACGAGATGACCGAGTATCGACGGGTGAATGAGATTGGCTCGGTCCTGCCCCCCTCGCTTCCCTGGTACGACCCCATCTCCGACGCGACCCAGGATCTGTCGTATGAGCAAGAGCAGCCCTGGAGCGGAAAGGGAAGGAAGCCCAAGCCACTCAAGGTGGTCCCACTCGGCTGGGACGGTGTGCTACCGAACAAGGACACGCGAAAGAAGTCCAACGCCGTGGTGAGGTCCATGGGTAGCACGCTGGACTCCTGGGGCCGGAAGAACCACGTCGCAATGCGCCAGCAGGAGCGATTCTCCCAGGCGCGACAGCTCACCGTCCTCGCGCCGGTGTTGAAGATCCTCCTCTTGCGGCTGCTGCGCGGGCGCAACGCGCCCCTGCTGGAGAAGCTCCTCATGCTCGCGCAGCAGCTGTCCGAATAGGTCCGCGCCCTGCCCTTCCGCGGGCCCAGGGCGGCGCGCGGTGAAGGGCGCTCCTGGCGCACGCATACAATCGCTCCCGACAGGCACGCAGGACCTCCTGCGTCCTTTCATGAGCCCACGGCAGAGCAGAGATTCCCCCTCAGGAGACGAGGCACATGCCCCAAGCAAGGGTGCTGATTTCGCGAGGCTCCGCCGACGGCGGATGGGCGACGGACGTCGCGCAAGCGCTGGTGGACACGGATGGACAGGTCACCGTGGACATCCTCTCCACCAACGAGTTCAACACCACCGAAGGCAGTCCTCGGGGACAGATCATCCGCATGTCCCAGGTTGCCCAGATCGGTCAAACCTTCGCGCCCACTCCCCAGGCCACGGCCCCACTGCTCGCGAGCTTCGCGGGCATCCTCGCGAACAACCAAGCCGTGGATGGCTCCCTGGCCGTGGCGTACAGCGCCTGCACCCGGCTGCTGGCCGACTACACCCACGTGGCGGTGCCACCCACGGGCGCGGGAACGATTCCCATGGCGATGCATGACTATGCCATCGCGCCCATCAGGAGGCTCAGGCACGCGCTCCGGCGCTTCCCCAACCTCCAGCCCAATCCTGACCTCCACCAGGTGAACCTGGGCGCGCCTGGCGAGCAGTTCCTCTCCCCCTGGTTGCAATTCGACGTCGGGCAGTATGGCCGTTCGCTGCTGATCGAGATGTGCCTGATCACCGCGGCCTACCGGAGAGGGATGCCTATCTACGCCACCTGTCATGGAGCCCAGTTGATGTGGTTCATGCTCGGCGGACGGCTGCACCGGATCCCCACCTCGATGCAAAACCGGGGGTGGAGGGCGGGAGGGACCTCGGTCTCCATCTCGGGCGGGATGATGCGCGTGCGAACGCTGAACCCCAACAACAGCAAGCAGCACTACTTCCGCAACCCCACCGGGCCCAACCTTGGCCGCACCCGGAGGAATGCTCATGAATGGGTGGAGGGTGAGAGCAGCCCCCAGGCGCCCATGACCTTGCCCGAAGTGCAGTCTCGGGGCCGGATGCGCCAGCTGATGAAGAACATCCGCCAGTTCGACTTCCAGCATGCGTCGTACATGGTTGGCGACCTTCCCGAGGTCCAGGCGGAGTTGGAGCCGCACCCCCTCGTGCGGTGTCCGCCCCCAGGCGGAATGAACGCGGTAGGGCTGCTCCCCACGGACCTGCCCGGCATCGTGGGGGCGTATCAGATCAAGTCGGTCTACGCGTTCCAGCACCATCCTCACAAGGTCGCGCAAGTGGACCCGGAGGCCCGCGCCTTCCTGCGCGGATGGCTGGGCCTCCAGGCAAGCTTCAGCATTCCCTGGATCTAAAGCCGGTGGGCGGTAGTTTCGCAGGGCTAACTCCCACTTGGAGAGGCAGCGGATCTTGCCGGCGTCGATTCCGCATGAGATCGAATCGTCGGAGACCACGGACGTGAAGTGACCCGGCACTCGCTCTTCGATTCGAGAGAAGTCGCTGCCGATCTCGCTTTGAACCGCCTCCCCGTCCGACGTCACAGTCCAGGAAAAGCCATGAAGGTCAACAGCAGAGAACGAACCCGAGGCGCGAATCAACTGACGGTTGGGTTTGGGATTGCCGTCGAGGGCCTCCATGCAGAAGAGCGCGCCGCCCTGGCTGATCGCGCAGGCCCTCCAGTCACTGACCGCCACCTTCTCACCGGTGAGCTTGGTGGCGAAGGCGTGAAGGTTTCGGCGTTCTCCCCGGCACACGAGGCGAGCTGAGGTCCCCCGGTCATCGACCCTGGGCTCCTCGGAAGAATCACGTGCCACCGGGGCCGAGCCAAGCGCTGGGCTCGGATTGCGCGCCGAGGTCGTGCCCTGTCCGGCCACCGTGGGCGCCCTACATGTCGACAAGGATGACATGACGACTCGCGCCAGGACAAAGCCATCGCTGTCCGAAGCGAGGCGGCCCTCGGGGTCACAGCCCCCGAGACATGGTCTCGAGACTTCGGCCCCCGACTTGGAGCGGATGATCACCCATCCAGCGGCGTCTTGAAGCGCACCCGTCGGGAGTCGCACGAGTTCCACCCGCGCCGCCTACTCGCGCAGCACCTCGCAACCATCACGAACCCGACCGAGGTTGCGCGTTTCGCGTGGGGCGTCGTGCGGGTTCTCATCAAAGGTCGACGATGACGTTCGTTCGCGACCCACAGATAGAGCCGCGAGTCAGTCGGTATAGGTCACCAGAGACCGCTTCTTCTTCGTGGCTGCGGCGAAGAACCTCTAGAACTCCTTGATTTCCTCGATAATCTCCGCGGCGATCTTGCTGTTGCCAGAGCCTTCGAGCACGCACTCCTCATCGACCTCTTCGTCGTCGCGCAGCTCATCAAAGTCGGCCTTCTTGAGCGCGGACTTGATTACCGCGAGGTCGACCTTGGTGAGAGCGGCGCTCAGCTTGGCGACGGTCGCGGTGGTGGTGAGATCGAAGCCAGCGCTCTCCACGGACTTCGCCTTGACGTGCTTCTCTCCGCCCAACACTGCGCTGAGCGGGTGCTTCTTCGCAGGGTACGCGGCGCCGGTGAGGAAGTAGTTGATCGAAGTGTAGAGCTGCGTCGCGAACTGCTCGCTCGCGGGCTTGTCGATCGATGTGATCGTGTCGGGGGGCCTTCTTGAGCGCGGCGACCTCTTCATCGGTGAGCATATGAATCCACGTGATCAGTGCCATGTGAGAAGCTCCGTTCGAACGCGCAGCCTTGCGAGTTTGCGCCCAACACGCGACCTCGCGCGCCAGCTGCATTCACGAACGCAACTGCTCCGCGTCACGCGCCACTTGTGAGACAGCGTTGATCCACCGCGCGAGCACCTTGCGCTCGCCATGACAGCTTCAACGGATGCCTTCGCGACGAGTGTCTCAGCAATGAGCGGTAGTCTCATCGTGACGACTCCGGAACGGCGGTCATGCGTCTCGCCTGGGATTCGACGTGCGTGTTCCCTGGAGAGCAAGCGTTCCGACCGAAGTCTCGACAGCACGCAGACCCAGACAACGCCAGACAGTTCGCTGTCAACCTGAAGCCTGTCATGGCAAAGGCCGACAGAATCCGGCCCACAGGCGCATCCGCGCGGCCTGGGGTAGTTTCCCCCAGGCGTCTGGACTCAGAGCGGCGTGGCCACCGGGGTCCGCAGTCCGTGGTTGATCAAGAAGCCTCGGACCGCGGTGGCGATCTCGGTCCCCGCTTCCAGCAATCCCGCGTGACCCGCGTCGTCCACCTCGAGCCAGTGGGCATGCGGGAGCGCGGCGCGGAAGCGCTCCATCTCGAACCTGGGGACGAGGAAGTCATTGCGCGCGGCGATGAGGAACGTGGGCACCGTCACGCTCGGGACCACGTCCCAGGCGCTGCCTTCAATCAAGCCTCGCAACGTGAGCCAGTACGCCCGCGGGCTCATGCGCCGCAGCGCGAGCATGAACTCGTCGATGTCCTCACGCGGCGCCCGCTGGCGGAGCACGCCCACGGCCCTGCCCAGCGGATACGCGATACGGCTGTTCATCATCACGTGCGCCGCGGGCGCCGCCAGCGGAACCAGCGGCGTGCTCGCGCGGAAGGCCTGGCGCGCGGCGCCGAACATCAGCCGAGAACTGAGCCGACCATTCGCCGCGCCAGGCATGCCAGGAGCCCCGGCGATGAGCGTCATCGCGGGGACCAGCTCCGGGCGCTTGCGATACAGCTCCAAGAGCACGCGCACGCCCATGGAGAACGCGATGTGGTGCGGTGGCTTGCCATCGCCCCGCGCCATCATGTCCTCGGTGACGCGCTCCAGGTCGTCCACGTGCACCGGGATGCGGTAGTCGTCCGAGCGCGACTCCTCGCTGCTGCCATGCCCCCGGTAGTTCCAGTGCACCACCCGGTGGTCCTGCTCCAGGTCGGCGACGATGTAGCGCCAGAAGTTCTCGGAGCTGCCAATGCCATTGGTCAACAGCACCGAGGGCCGACGCGCCAGCAGGGCGTCCGCCTGCGCCTCCGGCAGGTCTCCGTGGTGCGTGTGACTGGCCACCCGGGTTCCATCGGGGGCCACGACGAAGCGGGTCAAGCGGCGGTAGGGCATGCCAGCGTCAACCATGCGGCGGTCGGCGCGCTGGCGCAAGGACTCCAAGCAGCCCACCGAGCGGCACGGGAATGCTGGACGGCGGCCCCCCTGCCGGGCGATGTGTCCCGAGCCATGAGTCCAGGACGGGAGGTACCCTCGGGCATGCTGTGCGTGGATCCAGAGCGATTCGACGTGGCGGCGGCGCTCGCGCACTACGCCGAGCATGGCTACGCCCGCCTGGGTCGGGTGCTCGGTGATGAGGGCCTGAACTCCCTGCGCGAGCGGGCGGATGACCTGATGCTCGGACGCGTGGCGTACCCCGGCATGTTCTTCCAGCCAGACGCCCCGTCGGGTCGCTACGAAGACGCACCGCTGGGGCTCGGTTGGCAGGGGCCGTCCCTGGACTATCGCAAGCTGGAGAAGCTGGAGCTGGACCCTCGCTTCCTCGCGTGGGTCGAGAACCCCCTGTTCGAGCGCATCGTCCATGCGCGCCTCCCCGGCGACATCGTCCTGTACCGCGCCATCCTCTTCCACAAGGGACAGGCCGGCGGCAGCAACCTCCCGTGGCATCAAGATGGCGGGAAGCTCTGGGGGCTCACGAGAGATCCCGAGCTGCAGATCTGGACCGCCCTGGACGAGGCCCCACTCGACGGCGGCTGCCTGGAGGTGGTGCCCGGAAGCCATCGCGCGGGCCGGGTGACCCAGCTCGGCGGCGTCATCCCCGAGGACCGCGTGCTCGCCGAGTCGGCCGAGTCGCGCACCGTCCCCCTGCCCGTCCAGGCCGGCGAGGCGATCCTCATCCACAACCACATCTGGCATCGCTCCGGACGCGGGCGTCCCGGTCTGCGCCGCCGCGCGTTCTCCGCCTGCTACATGAGCGCGGACACCACCTGCGTGCGCAAGAAGAAGGCGCCCCGCGTCTTCCCGCCCGTCTTCCGCCGTTAGCGCCGCCTCACCCCGCGAAGTCCAACCGAGCCTTTCGTGTTCCCTCGGCGCGAGCGGGCTGCACCCATGGCAGGGAGACGCGGAAGGTGCTGCCGCGCCCCAGCTCGCTCGCGACGGAGATGTCCCCGCCAAAGCCCGTGACGATGCCGTGGCAGATGGACAGCCCCAGGCCCGTTCCCTCTCCCACCGGCTTGGTCGTGAAGAATGGATCGAAGATGCGCGCGCTGACCTCGGGGGACATGCCCGCGCCCGTGTCCGACACCTCGACGACGACGCGGTCTTCAACGCCGCGAAGCGTGATGCGCACCTCGTTTCGCTCCGGCGCCCCGGGGACGATGGCCTGCGCGGCGTTGATGAGCAGGTTGAGGAACACCTGCCCGAAGCGCCCCTCACTGCCCTCCACCGGGGGCACGTCCTCATAGTCGCGCACGATGCGCGCGCGGTGCCTCAGTTCTCCCCGCGCCATGGTGATGGCGGACTCCAACACGCCCTGGAGTTGCACCGGCGCCACCGCGTCGTCGTCCCCGCGCGAAAAGGTCCGCAGGTCGCGCACGATGTGCCGCACGCGGTGCGCCCCGTCCGTGGCCTCGCGCAGCACTTCCTCCAGCTCCGCCACGCGGCCCGGGGGCAGCTCGTGCGCCAGTCGCTGCAGCTCGGTGGCGACGAACGACAGGTTGGAGAGCACGAACGCCAGCGGGTTGTTGATCTCATGCGCCACGCCCGCGGCCAGCGTGCCCACCGCCGCCAGGCGATCCGACACCACGAGCTGCGCCTGCATCGAGCGGCGGTCTGTCAGGTCGCTCGCGCTGACGACGGTGGACAATTGCCCGTCGAACAACAGGCCCTGGCTGCTCACCTCGGCGGTCATCACCCGCCCGTCGCGTCGCAGGAAGCGCAGCTCGCGGCGCTCCGAGCGCGCACCTCCCGGCGGCGCCGCGACAATCTCCTCCGCCGCGCGCCGGTCCTCGGGATGGACGAAGTCCAACGGCGCGGCGCCAATCAACTCCGGCCCCGTGAGCCCCAGGAAGCTCAGCGCCGCGGGGTTGACGTAGAGCAGCGGCCCCCCGCGATGCACGAAGATGGCCACGGGCGAGCCTTCGATGAGCGCGCGAAAGCTCTCCTCCGAGCGCCGCAGCGCCTCCTCCGCGCGCTTGCGCTCGGTGATGTCCAGCGACACCGCCCCGAGGAAGCGCTGCCCCAAGGCGTCCTTCGCGAGGAAGCGATACGTGAGCCAGTGGTGCTCGGTGCCGTCGCGCGCGGGCACCATCCCCTCGCCCGCGGTGAGCCGCCCCGTCTCCAGGACCTCGCGATCGCCCGCCCGCACGCCCTCGGCGGCGGACAGGGGCATCAGGTCCGTGTCGCTCAGCCGGCTCACGTCCGTGTCGCGAGGCAGGCCAAAGAACGCCAGGTAACGCTCGTTGACCCAGACCCGGCGGCCCTGCTCGTTCTTGATGGTGGCGAGCACCGGGCTGTGATTCATGAACGACTCGAAGCGCTCCTGCGAGACGCGGAGGGCCTCCAGCGCGGCGGTGCGCTCGGCGATGAGGGCCTGACGCGCGGCGGCCTCGGACGCGTTGCCCATGGCCGAGCCCAACAGCCCCGCCATCAACTCCAGCGTCCGCACGTCCCGGTCCTGGAAGGCGTCGGGCGAGCGCGCCGTGACGGTGAGCACTCCCACCGGACGGGCGTCTCGCCACAGCGGCGCGATGATGATCGAGCGGGCGCCCACCTCGCTTGCCGCGCGCCGGTCCACGCGGGGATCCGCGGGCGCATCGTCCGTGCGCAGCACCTCGCCTCGCGTGAAGCACGCGCCGGTGAGGCTGCCCTCCAGCGCCACGATGAAGCCCACGAAACCCGACAGGCTGCCCGTGGCCACGCGATACGTGAGCTGACGGCCGCCCACCCGAGGCAACCCCACGGCCGCGCCCTCCGCGCCGCACAGCACCCGCGCGCGCTCGCAGATGAGGCGCATCAGCGCGCCCAGGTCGAGCCCCGCCAGTGCCACGTCCGACTGGGTCTGGATGATGGCGGCCAGCCGCTCCAACTCACCAGGTGGGCCGGCGCTCGTCGGGGCTCGCGGCGCCATCAGGTTGATGACGAGGAGTCGCATCAAAGCTCGTTTGTACGGGCGAAGCGCGGAATCGTATGGTTGTGGACGGGAGGCAGTCCAGGTCCACCCCTCCGGACAGTGGACTCAAACAATTCATGCCGGAGTCGGGTCACCCTGGAGTGCTGGTCGCCGAGCAACCCCATTACCTGCCCTGGGTGGACTATTACGAGCAGGTGGCCCGAGCCGGCACCTTGCTCGTCTTGGATGACGTCCAGTGGCTGCGGCGAGGGTGGCAGCGGCGCACGCGCGTGGCGCTGCCAGTGGGCGTGCCCACCCCGCCCCCCTCCGAGCCTGGCTTCCAATGGCTGTCCATTCCCTTGGAGGACCCGCATCGGGACGTCCGAATCCGAGACCTCGCGGTGGACGCAAGCCAACCCTGGGCGCGCAAGCACTTGCAGTCGCTGGTGACTCTGTATGGCCGGCGGCCGTACTTCCGCACGCAGGTGCTGCCCCAGGTGGAGCCTTTCTACGACGCGGCCTCGCGTGAGGCGGGGCCGGGCTCGCTGCTGCGCCTGCTGCTCGCGAGCATGGCGCTCTTCTACGCGCCGCTGGGGCTGGCGCCGCGCATCCTCCTGGCGTCCTCGATGGAGCGCACGGGCGAGGACAAGAGTCAGCGGTTGGTGGAGTACTGTCGGCAGCTCGGGGCGCATACCTATTACTCGGGACTGGGCTCGTCGCTGTACCTGCGAGTGGATCGCTTCCGCGACGCGGACGTGCGCGTGTTGTGGCAGCGCTTCCGCCACCCCACCTATGCGCAGGGACGCGAGGGACGCTTCGTGCTGGGATTGTCCATCGTGGATGTACTGGCCAACGTGCCCCTGGACGAGGTGAAAGCCTGGCTTCAGCCCTCGCCCTGGGGACCGTTCGCGCCGCGCTCAGCGGAATGACGCGGCGGAGCCTCCAGCGGACGGACGCTTGTCAAAGCGCACGAAGTAGCTGTGCACGGCCGAGTCCAGGAGCGCCGGATCCAGGCGCGGGACGATGCCCTGGTAGTGCGCCATGTCGATGACCTGATCCAACAGGTCGCGAGGCTGGCACGCCGCGAAGGGCCGCCCCAAGGGCCGATAGTGTTTGTCGATGAGGTAGTCCACCGCGCCCGCGTCGTACGGGACGCCGCGCTTGTGACACATCAGCTGGAAGATTTCGTGGAACTGCTCCTCGTCCGGGCGCTGGACCTCCAGCTTGTAGCGGACGCGGCGCAGGAAGGCGTCATCCACCAGGTCGCTGGGGTCGAGGTTCGTGGAGAACGCGGCGAACACGTCGAAGGGCACCTGCACCTTCTTGCCCGTGTGCAGCGTGAGGATGTCCACGTCGCTCTCCAGCGGGACGATCCACCGGTTGAGCAAATCCTTGGGCGACACCTTCTGACGGCCGAAGTCGTCGATGAGGAGCATCCCGTTGCTCGCCTTCATCTGGAACGGGGCCTCGTAGTACTTGACCTCCGGCGTGTAGACGAGGTCGAGCATCTCCAGCGTCAGCTCGCCGCCCACCACCACCAACGGCCGACGGCAGCGCACCCAGCGCCGATCATACGCGGGCGCGCCGGGCTCATCCGCCACGGGCTTGTGCAGGTTGACGTCGAAGATCTTCACCACGAAGTCATCGATGAGCAGCGCATGCGGGACGAAGATGTCCTCGTCGAAGCAGTTCACCATGCCCTGGCAGATGGCTGTCTTGCCATTGCCCGGAGGCCCATAGAAGAAGATGGCGCGGCCCGAGTTCATCGCCGGGCCAATGCCATCAAAGATGTAGTCGCGGATGATGAGGTCCCCGAACTTGTCCTCCATCCGCGCGCGGGTGATGCGATTGCCGCGCACCGTCTGCCGCCGCACCGCGGCCACCCACTCCTGGAAGGGCACGGGCGCCGGGCCGTTGTAGCGATTGCGATCCAGGATCTGCCGCATCACGTCCGTCACGAACGTGGTGAGCTGGTAGATCATCGTGGACTTGCCCACGCCCGAGGAACCGCCGCCGCGGATGTCCACGTACTTCTGGCGGCGCAGCCCCTCGATGGTCTCGTCCACCAGCGCGGTGGGGAGCTGGAGTCGGCCGGCGATGTCCATGCCGCGCATCTCGCCGGCGAAGAACAGCGCCTTGAGGACCAGCTCCTCGATGAAGGTAGCGTTGAGGCCGGTGTCCTCCAGGGTGCGCGGCTGCGCGGGCCAGAAGCGGTCCACGGGAGGCGGCGCCTCGGCGGCTCGGCGCGGCGGCAGCGCGGTGCGGCGCTCCGGTCCCGGCGGCGGGCCCGCCATCCCCGAGACCCGGCGCTCCGGCCCCGCGTAGCCCGAGGCGGCGGGCGGCAGCGTGCGGCGCTCGGTGGGGACTTCGGGCGAGCCCGCGAAAGGAGCCGGGGTCGCCGCGGGGGGACGCGGCGGGGGCCGCATGGCCGCCTCGGCGGCGGGCGTCAGGGCGGGCGCAAGTCCCGTGGTGCCACGCGGACGCGGAGGCGCCTCCAGCAGCCCAGAAGGCGGCGGCGCACCGGGCGCCGCGCGAGGCCGGGGCGGCGCCGAGAGCACCGGACCGGGCGCGGGTTGGGGCGCGGCGGGGCTCTCCAGCGGGGTGACGGTGCGGTTGCGGTCCTCGGCGGAGTCGGGCTGGGATGGGCTGGAGGGGGGTGCCCCCGGCCTCCTGAAGAAATCGGGCATGACGGCTCCGGTTGGAACTGCCGGCGCAGCCTACTCCACCCGCCCGGATTTCAACGATGTGGCATATCCAGGGATTTGCCATGGTCT
The DNA here is from genome assembly GCA_016458225.1 of Myxococcaceae bacterium JPH2. Taxonomy (NCBI): domain Bacteria; kingdom Pseudomonadati; phylum Myxococcota; class Myxococcia; order Myxococcales; family Myxococcaceae; species Myxococcaceae bacterium JPH2. The sequence continues at coordinate 195,987 of JAEMGR010000009.1, forward strand.
TCGCTCGGCCACGCCGGGCGTCCTGGTGCTAGCTTCACCCCATGAGCTTCTTCCAGGCCCCTCCCCAGTTGGGGAACCAGTACGACGACGACGCTTTTCTTCAGGGCTACCTGGCCCGCACCCTCCCCGAGGACGTCCGGCGCTCACTGACGGACGAGTTCCGCGAGCTGGGGGAGCTGAGTGGCAAGTACTTCTACGAGTTCCAGCTCCGCGACCGGCTGAACGAGCCCGTGCTGACGCAGTGGGACGCGTGGGGGCACCGCATCGATCACATCGAGGTGACGCCACTGTGGAAGGAAGCGGAGGCGCTCACGGCCCGCAAGGGACTGGTGGCGACCGCGTATGAACAGAAGCACGGCGCGCTCAGCCGCGTGCACCAGTTCACCCTCAACTACCTGGTGCAGCCCTCGCTGGACGTCTACTCCTGTCCGCTGGCCATGACGGACGGCGCGGCGCGCTCGCTGCTGTCGCTGGGGAACAAGGACCTCATCGACCGCGCCCTGCCCCGCCTCACCTCGCGAGACCCGGCCACCTTCTGGACGTCCGGGCAGTGGATGACCGAGCGCACGGGCGGCTCGGACGTGGGCCTGACGCTGACCGAGGCGCGCAAGTCCCCCGAGGGTTGGCGCCTGTACGGCACCAAGTGGTTCACCTCCGCGACCACGGCGCAGATGGCGCTGACGCTGGGACGCCCCGAGGGCAACGGCCCCGGCGGCAAGGGCCTGGCGCTCTTCTACGTGGAGACGCGCGACGCGGCGGGCAAGCTCAATGGCATCCAGATCAACCGCCTGAAGGACAAGTTCGGCACGCGCAAGGTGCCCACCGCGGAGCTGACGCTGGACGGCGCGCTCGCGCTGCCGGTGGCGGGCCTGACGGATGGCATCCGCAACATGTCGATGATGCTCAACGTCACGCGCACCTGGAACGCGGTGGGCGCGGCGTGGAGCATGCGCCGGGCCATGGCGCTGGCGCGCGACTACGCGAAGCGCCGCGTGCAGTTCGGCGCGAAGCTGTCCGAGAAGCCGCTGCACGTGGACACGCTGGCGGGCCTGGAGGCCGAGTACCAGGCGGGCTTCCTCCTGAGCTTCCGCGCGGTGGAGCTGCTGGGGAAGCTGGAGACCAAGACGGCCACCGAGACGGAGCTGCTGCTCCAGCGGCTGGTGACGCCGCTGGCGAAGCTGACCACGGGCCGGCAGGTGGTGCACATCACGTCGGAGGTCACCGAGTCCTTCGGTGGCGCGGGCTACGTGGAGGACACGGGCCTGCCGCGCGTGCAGGCGGACGCGCAGGTGCTGTCCATCTGGGAGGGCACCACCAACGTGCTGTCGCTGGACGCCCTGCGCGCGCTGGCCAAGGAGGGCACGCTGGAGGCCTTCTTCCACGAGGTCGAGGGCCGACTGGCCAAGGTGCGCGACGCGGACCTGCGGCCGTGCGTGACGGTGGCGCAGGACGCGCTGGAGCATGCTCGGGCGTGGGTGTCCGGCGCGCTGGGCAACCCGGCGACGCTGGAGGCCGGGGCGCGGCGCTTCTCGCTGACGCTGGGCCGCACGCTGGAGCTGGCGCTCTTGAGCGAGCACGGGCAGTGGTGCCTGGAGAACGGCCACGGCCCGCGCAGCAAGGCGGCGGCGCGGCGCTTCAGCAAGCACGGCGTGGACCTCATCCGGGACGACATCGACCTGGATGACGCCCGGCTGCTGAGCTGAGCGGCATCCGTTCGATGCGAGCAGGACGCGCGGGGGCGGCTTCGTGGCTGCCCCCGCTGCGTTTCCGGCTGCGTCCGCGAGACACTCTCGCTAAGAGACGGGCGCCATGTCCGTCCTGAGTCCCGCGCAGAGCCAGCAGTTCGCCGCCCAAGGCTTTCTCATCCTGCCCGCCTTCGTCGCGCGGGAGCGCACCGAGCGCATGCTCGCGCGCGCGAAGGAACAGGTCGCCGCGGACCAGGGCCCCGCCGAGTACGAGGCCGACCTGCGCTACCCCGGCGCGCCCGAGAGCCGCACCGCCGAGGGAGGCCGCACCATCCGACGCCTCCTCCAGGCCCACGCGCGCGGCGAGTCCTTTGCCCAGTGGTTCTCCGAGGACCGGTTGCTCGGAGCGCTGGCGGAGTTGTTGGGCGGTCCCGTGAAGCAGGCGCGCTCGCACCACAACTGCGTGATGACCAAGCAGCCGCGTTACTCCTCGGAGACGGGCTGGCATCAGGACATCCGCTACTGGTCCTTCACCCAGCCCGAGCTCATCTCCGTCTGGTTGGCGCTCGGAAGCGAGACGCCCAGGAACGGCGGGCTCCTCGTCATCCCGGGCACGCATCGGATGGACTTCGCTCCCGAGCGCTACGACGAGCGCCTCTTCCTGCGCCCCGAGCACCCGGAGAACGCGCCCCTCATCGCCCGCGCCGTGAACGTGTCACTGGAGCCCGGTGACGTGCTGCTGTTCCATGCCCGGCTGTTCCACGCCGCCAGCCGCAATCACACACAAGACACGAAGTACTCCGTGGTCGCGACGTACCGGACGCTCGACAACGCGCCGGTGCCTGGGTCGCGCTCCGCCGCGCAGGACTGAGTCAGCGGTGCGCGCTCCCGAGCGTGATGAAACGATGATGAAGTGAGGAGGCTCTCGTGCGGCGCACGACGGACTGGCCAGTTCACCATCTGGCTTGTTGTTCGTGAATACCGCCGACTTCCTTGCCGTCACGCGCCGAGATGCCGCCCCCACCCCCGCAGAGTCCCCGTCGCCTCGGCGCATGCGGCTCCCAGCGGGCGATGGCGCCGAGGACGCTCCACCTCCTGTGGCTCCTGCTGTTCTCCGCCAGCACCAACGCCTGGGCACAAGACTCCTCCATAGGCGGGACCGTCATCCATGCCGCGGACCGCCTGCCCGTCACCAATGCGCGCGTCACGGCGAGTTCGCCGGCCCTGGATGAGGAGCGGATCACCGTCACGGATGACGCGGGGAAGTTTCAATTCACTCAGCTTCCACCGGGCCTCTATGTCCTGCAGTTCGAGGCGGATGACTTCCTTCCCCAGCGTCGAAACGAAGTGAGCCTGCGGGCAGGGAGAGCCATTCGCGTCAACGTCGAACTCATCCCCGAGCAGTTCATCGAGTTCGATGAAGAGCGGCTTCCGGTGGCGGGGGTGAACCCCTGGCCGGACTTCGATGCGCGGGTGCCCACCGCGCGAGAATCCATCGAGGAAGGCTTCACCGATGAGCTGGCGCGTCACCGTCCCGCCATGGACTTCGGAGGCCTGCTGCGCTCATTCGACAGCAGCCTGGAGCTCTTTCCGGGGACCCGGGTGATGGCAGGGGGACTCAGCCTTCACGGCGCATCTCCGTTCGAGAACGACACCCTCCTCGACGGACTGTCCATTCAGGACCCCGTCTTCGGCGTCAACGCCCTGCCCCTTCCCGAGGCCTTCGTCGCGAACCTGAGCCTCGTCACCCGCGGCGCCCTGCCCGATGACGCGCGGGCCGTGGGCGCCCACATCATCGCAACCACCCCTTCCGGCCACACCCGACCGCATGGGGCCATCTTCGCGACCTGGACGCCAGGCCTGTGGGAAGGACCTCGCTCGCGAGCCCAACTCGCCGCGGGCCTGGTGCGCCAGGAGTCCCTTCACCAGTTTGGCGATCTCGGCGGCATCATTCGTGGCTCCTTGATGAAGCACCGGAAGTGGACCTTCGTCCTCGGAGCCGCGCCCACCTTCCGCCGAATGGCCCTGTCGACAGCCTCCTCCAACGAGGACTCGACACCCGAATCCGTCTCGAACTTTCACGACCGACGCGCTGTCCAGGTGATGGGCAAGCTCGAGTTCGCGCCCTCGCGGGCCGAGTCGCTTTCCCTGTCCTTCATCACCCTGCCGACGCTCTCCGACGGCTTCGCTCCGGTGGCGAGCACCCCCGCTTCAGCGGCGCTCGTGAACAGCACCTCCACTCGGACGAGCCTTGCCTGGGCCCGCCGCCTCGTTGAATCGAACGTGAAGCTCCAGGCCCAGGTCGGATGGCTTCACCGGGACTCCACCTTCGAGGAGAGGACGTCGCTGGAGCGGACCGACCTGGGCGAACAGCGCGAGGACAGCGCGGAGCGCTACCAGGCGAACTTCCAGTTCGAGCGCGACGCGGAAGATGCCCATGCCCTCAAGGCGGGCGTGAACACGGAGTACCTCGTCCACGAGCGCTCCGGCCACCTCCTGGAGAACACCTTCCACGGACAGGACGAGACCGACCTTCGCCATGACGTGCTCGCGGCGAGAACGCGAGGACAACGCCTTGGGGCCTTCGTCCAGGATGCCTGGTCCCCTCTGCGTGGACTCTCCGTGTCCGGGGGGCTTCGCTATGACCTCCAGCGCGTGCTGCCCGAGGCAGGAGGCCCCGCGCTTCTCACCGGAAGCCGCGTGTCTCCACGGCTGGGCGTGACGTATGGGCAGGACCACTTCGTGCGCTACTTCGCGCAGTTCGGGATGGCCATGTCGCAAGTACCGCTCGCACTCGTGGAGGCCCACGCGCTGGCGCGAGAGACCGTGCTCACCGCGCCCACGGCGCAGGACTTCGTGGCTGGACTGGATGCCCGCAGTGGGTTCGAGACGAGGCTCAGCCTCCAGTACCTCCGCCGTGCGCTGCACGCCCCCATCGACGACGTGCGGAGCGCACATCCATCGAACGACCGCACCTATGACGCCGTCACGGTGGTGCTCGGTCGCAACGACCCCGAGGCCCAGGACGGCCTGCAATTCCTGCTCAGCTACACGTGGTCGCGACTCGCGGAAGAAGGCCAGGGGCGCGTCCGTCTCGCGCCAACGCCCACCTCCAGTCCTGACCCGATGGGCTTGGGTGTGCTCTCCGCGTCGCCCGCGGATCGCCCCCACGCCGTGAAGGCCTTTGCCGCGTGGACGCTCTTGATGGGCCGCGACCTCATCTCCCAGGTGGGGCTCTCGTATCTGGGTGAGTCAGGCGCATGGATGACCGAGGCCCCTCGCCGGCTGGACTGGCATCACAGCCTGGATGCCTTCGTGACGCTCGGCACCTGGAACACGGGCTCCGGGCGATTCGTCGGCGGACTGGATGTCTTCAACCTGCTCAACTTCCAGAGTGTCACTCGGACCGATGCCCTCGGCGCACCGTCCGAGTACCAATCCCCCCGGCAGCTCCGCATCCAGGCACGCTACACGTTCTGACCCAGCCGCCTGCTCGGTGAACGCATCCCGAAGCCAGGCGACGGCACCGCGGCGTGGGCGGCTCCGCCACGCATGATGAAACGATGATGAAGAGAGGAGGCGCCCATGCAGCGCCCGGATGAAGCCTCCGCGCAGGATGGGATGTCCCTTTCTTCCGAGGCGTCTGTCATGCATTCCCGCTGGTGCAGTCGCCTGTTTCACCTGTCGCGCGGGACGATGCTGTTCGCACGCGCATTCGTTCGCGCAGTCTTGAGTGAAGATGCCCCAGGCGCCCCGGCACCGCGTGGAGCGCCACCTCCGCCGGACCAGCGCCCCCGGGTGTCGCTACGACTGGTGACCTCGCCCACCCCGATGTCGCCTCCGCGCGCCTTCGAGGCTGATGCGTGAACCTGCCACCGTCGAGTTCTGCGCTCGCCCCGACTTCAAGCTCACCATGACTACTCGACACTCCCGCTGGGTGTGGCTCCTGCTCGTCTCCGCCAGCACCGTCGCCTGGGCACAGGGCGGCGCATCCATCCTTGGCACGGTCATCGACACCGAAGACAAACAACCCTTCCCACATGTCTATGTCTGGCTGACAACCCAGAACCCGTTCGACACACCGCCCGCGGTCGAGACCGATGCCCAAGGAAACTATCATTTCACGGATCTTCCCCCTGGCATCTACACCCTCCACTTCCACACGGGAGTCCCCAACTCGGCGGACCGCGAACTCGGGCCTCTCCAGCCAGGACAAGTCCTTCGTGTCGACATCGCACTTGTCGACCCCAATGAAGAGGATTTCCCGGTTGCTGAAGTGGGACGCAGTTGGCCGACCTTCGATATGGGGTCTCCTTCCACGTCCGAACCCCTTGAAGAAGGCTTCACGGATGAACTGGCGCGGCACCGTCCCGCGCGAGACGTTGGCGGCCTGCTGCGCTCGTTCGACAGCAGCCTGGAGCTCTTCGCCGGCACACGGGTCATGGCGAACGGCCTCGGACTTCACGGAGCCTCCCCTCTCGAGAGCGACACCCTGGTCGACGGGCTCTCCACCATGGACCCGGCCTACAGCGGCAACGCACTGCCCCTTCCCGAGTCCTTCGTGGAGGACCTGATCCTCGTCACCAGTGGTGCACTGCCCGACAGCGCGCGGGCCGTGGGCGCGAACATCGCCGCATCCACCCCGACCGGAGGCACCCGGCTCCATGGCACCGTCTTCACCACCTGGACACCGGGGATGTGGGAAGGGCATCGCTCTCGGCCCCAGTTCGCCACGGGGCAGGCGCGCGACGAATCCCTTCATCAGCTCGGCGACCTTGGAGGCATCGTCGGTGGGCCGTTGATCAAACACCGCAAGCTGACCTTCATGCTTGGCGCCATCCCGACCTTCCGCCGCATGGCGGTGTCTTCGGCCCCCTCCAGCGAGGACTCGCTCCCGAGTCCGCCATCCACCTCGAACTTCCTCGACAGACGCGCCGTCCAGGTGATGGGCAAGCTCGACTTCTCGCCTTCGTGGGACGAGAACCTGACGCTGTCCTTCATCACGCTGCCGATCACATCCGATGCGCTCTCCCCTTTCACAGGCGCTCTCGTGGATCCAGCGCCCGTGAACAGCACTGTTACTCGGACCAGTTTGTCCTGGCTGCACCGCCGCACGGACACACGCCACCTGGGACTTCTGGTCCAGGTCGGGTGGCTCCACCGAATCACCTCTCGAGATTGGGAGACATCACTGGACACGCCGAGTGCTCCAACGTTGCTGAAGGGGCGCAGCGAGGACGGCGCGGATCGCTATCAAGCGAGTGTCGACCTCAACGGTCGATACGGCGCTCATTGGCTAGCGATGGGTTTGACCGGCGAGTACCTCGTCCACGACCAACGTGACAACACCATGGGAAGCACTCCATCGCTCTCGGATCCAATCGAGCGCTACCCGTTGGCCCTCACGTCGAGGACACGTGGACAGGTCATCGGCGCATCCCTGCAAGACGAGTGGTCACCCGTGCCCGGATGCAATTTCTCATTGACCAGCGGCCTTCGCTACGACCTTCAGCGCCTGCTATCCGCGGATGGCGGCCCTCCCATCTTTACTGGGAGCCGTGTCTCGCCGCGCCTGGGCATGACTTATCTATGGAATGGGCGCACTCGAGTCTTCGCCCAGTACGGGATGGCCATGTCCCAAGTCCCCTTGCGTCTCGTAGAGACCCACGCCCTTGGCCGCGATTCCACCACTGCGTCCCTCGTTCCGCCCTCTTCTCGTGACGCTGTCATCGGCGTGGATACCGAGCCCTGGTTTGATACCCGACTCAGTCTCCAGTATCTCCATCGGGCCTTGGGTGCCCCCATCGACAGTGTATGGAGCGCGACTCCGCCCCGGGACCGCAGCTACAACGCATTCATGGTCGTGCTTGGCCACAACAATGCCGAATCCCTAACGGGCCTGAAGCTCCTGCTCAGTTATACGTGGTCACGATTGACGGAGGAGGGCAAGGGGCGAGTCCGACTCTCGCCAACCCCTGACTCCGTGGCCACGGTGTTCGGCCCCGCAGGGAAGGGCGACTCCGCGCCCGTGGATCGCCCACACACCGTCAAGGCGTGTGTCGCGTGGGCACAGCGACTCGGCCCGAAGCTCATCACTCGAGTGGGACTCTCCTATCTGGGTGAATCCGGCGCCTGGATGAGCGGCGCGCCCCAGCGGCTGGACTGGAATCACAGCCTGGATGCTTTCGTTTCCCTCGCGACAGTGGATTGGGGAGACCGCGAGCGATTCACCGGAGGCGTGGATGTCTTCAACCTGCTCAACTTCCAGACCGTCACCCGGACTGATGTCCTTGGCGCTCCCGCTGAGTACCAGCAACCCCGTCAAATCCGCATCCAGGCCCGCTATGCCTTCTGAGCGATCCTTCCCAAACAGCGCGCATCCAAGGGGCATCCAGACGTCAATGCTCTCGATGAATGCGCGCGGCAGCGGCTCCTGACGGACGCCGCCGCACACGGCGCCCATTCAACACACGTCAGGTGGATGACGCGGGGGTCAGAACGCTGGAACCACCGCACCCTCGTAGGTCTTCTCGATGAAGCGGCGCACCTCTTCCGAGCGCAGGGCCTTCACGAGCGCCTGGATCTCCGGACGCGCTTCGTCTCCCTTCCGCACGACGAGGACGTTGGCGTAGGGATTGTCCTTCGCGGACTCCTGCGCCAGCGTCTTCGCGTTCAGGCGGAGGTTCTTCTTCGCCTCCAGGAAGTAGTTGCCGTTGATGACCGCGGCATCCACGTCCTCCAGCGTGCGCGGCTGCTGTTCCGCGTCAAGCTCTCGCAGCTCCAGCTTGCGCGGGTTGCCCACCACATCCTGGATCGTGGCGGCGGCGCCCACGCCGTCACGCAGCCGCAGCAGGCCCTGCTGCTCCAGGAGGCGGAGTGCTCGGCCCGCGTTGCTCGGGTCGGCGGGGATGGTCACCTTGGCGCCCTCGGGCAGCTCCGCGAGCTGTGCGTGCTTTGTCGAGTAGAGCGCCAGCGGCTCCAGGTGCACCGCCCCCACGCTCACGAGCGTCAGCTTGCGGTCCGCGCTGAAGCGCTCCAGGTAGGGCACGTGCTGGAAGTAGTTCGCGTCCAGCTGCCCATCCGCGAGCGCGAGGTTCGGCTGCACGTAGTCCGTGAACTCGACGACCTGGACATGCGTGCCAGCCCGCTCCGCCACGGGCACGGCGACGCGAAGGATTTCTCCATGGGGCACGGGATTGACGCCCACCTTGAGCGTGCGCGCGCCCTCCCCGGCCGCGTCTGACTTCTTGCAGCCCGACACACTCCCCACTCCCACGAGAAACAACGAAGCCAACAGCGCGCGAGACCAACGGTTCATGGATGTGTTCTCCAGGGAGACTCAAGAAGACGTGCGTTCAAATCGGGCGGCGAGCCGATCGCCCAGCCACTGGACGAGTTGCACCAGCACCAACAGCACCACGAGACAGCCCAGCATCACGTCGGTGCGAAAGCGCATGTAGCCGTACTTCACCGCGAGGTCGCCCAGACCACCGCCCCCCACGGCGCCCGCCATGGCGCTGTAGCCGAGCAGGCTGATAATCATCAGCGCGAGCCCGCGGATGAGAGACGCGCGTGCCTCGGGGATGAGCACGCGGAGGATGACCTGCGCATGGGTGGACCCCATCGCGACCGCGGCCTCAATCTTTCCCGGATCCACTTCGCGAAGGGCCTGCTCCACCACGCGCCCCATGAAGGGGATGGCGGCCACGACCAAGGGGACGATGGCGGCGGTGGTGCCAATCGTGGTGCCCGCGAGCAAGCGCGTCAGCGGGACGATGGCCACCATGAGGATGATGAAGGGCACCGAGCGCCCCACGTTGACGAGCACGCCCACGGCTCGATGCAGCGCGGGACGGGGCCACAGGCCGCCCGCGTCGGCGATGGCCAACAGGACGCCCAGGGGCAGGCCCGCCAGGAGCACCAGCACCGCGGCCACCGAGGTCATGTAGAGCGTCTCGCCCGTGGCAATCCAGAGGGAGTTCAGCAGCTCGTTAGACATGGGCACGCTCCTCGGGGGACAGGCCCTGCTCTCGCAGGAAGTCGAGGGCTCGGCTCACCGCCTCGGGTTCGCCGGTGAGTTCGAAGAGCAGGCGTCCCACGGGCGCGCCACCCACGCGATCCAACGTGCCCTCCATCAAGTTCGCGTCCACGTCGAAGCGGCGCGCCATGGTGGTGAGCACGGGCCGAGTCGCATGCGCGCCCACGAGGAACAACTCCACCAGCCGGCGCCCCGGATTCGCGGGCCACTCGCGCATGGCGAACGGCGCGTAGCAGAGCCCATGCAGTCGCGTGCCGGGACGGGACAACAGGTCGAGCACCTTGCCCTGCTCCAGCAACTGGCCTCGCTCCAGCACCGCGACGGAGTCGCAGAGTTCCTTCACCACATCCATCTGGTGGGTGATGAGGAGGATGGTGAGGCCCAGCTTCCGATTGATGTCTCGCAGGAGGTCGAGCACGGAGCGCGTCGTCTCGGGATCCAACGCGGAGGTGGCCTCGTCGGACAGGAGCAACCGGGGCCGAGGCGCCAGGGCACGAGCGATGCCCACGCGCTGCTTCTGTCCCCCGGAGAGCTGGGAGGGATAGGCCTGCGCGCGGTCAGACAGGCCCACGAGGGCCAGCAACTCCGCCACGCGCTCACGAATCAGCGCGCGCGACCAGCCCGCCACTTCGAGCGGATAGGCGACGTTGCCCTCCACGGTGCGCGAGGCGAACAGGTTGAAGTGCTGGAAGATCATCCCGATGCCCTGCCGCGCCTCGCGGAGCTGACGGTCATCGAGGGAGAGCATGTCCTTGCCGTCCACCCGCACCGTGCCCGAGGTGGGGCGCTCCAGCAGGTTGACGCAGCGGATGAGCGTGGACTTGCCGGCGCCGCTCTGGCCGAGGACACCGAAGACCTCGCCGGGGGCGACGCGCAGGGAGACCTCGCGCAGGGCCGCCACGTCGCGATCTCCTTGTCGATACAGCTTGGTGACTTCGTGCAGCTCAACCACGGACCACTCCGGCGGGGGTGCTCGCACGCGAGGGGCGGCGAGCGCTGGGGATGGCGATGAACAAAGCGGCCAGGTTCATGATTCAGGGGCGGGAGGCAATGAGAGGAGCGCCCCACCGAGCAGGCTGGCGTGCGCCGTGTCGCTCGGGGAGCGGGCACGAGGGGCACAGGGAGACCGGGAGGCGGAAACGACAACGCCCCGGTCCGAGGCGCGGAACCGGGGCGGCGCGAGAAGGCGTCGGCGAGAAGCCGACCACTCTTCGAAGACTACGTGCGCACGCGGGCTCCCTCGTGGCCACACCAGGTGGCGACGACGTGGGGACAACAGCGAGCGCAGGCTAGGAGCACGGGCGGAGTGGTACGGCGCGAGGCGCGACGTGTCAAGCCACGCGGATGCAAGGAACTGATGGGAGCAGTGACGGACAGCGACCGAGCATCACGGCGAATAGGGATAGCGCTCGAGGATCCGGCCCTCCCGGGATACCGCATAGAGTTCGAACCAATCGGTTTCGAAGTCTCCGCCGGGCCCCATCCCCTTGCAGCGATCCATCCGGCGATTGACGCGGACGATGTACAGACCCTTGGCTTCTCCGACGACCACTTCCAAGGCCTGAGCCGAGAAGGCACACGTCCCCGCATACTCCTTGGGGAAACGGGCCACCACACGCAGGAGCACCGCGTTCGCGGCCACCACCGCGGAGCCATCCAGCGTCGCCAGGGGCTGAACGTCGCTCGGCCATTCGAACGCAGTGGAGGCATCAGCCCCAGAAGGAGCCCCCTGAGTGCCATACCCACCGGGGGGGCTTGGCTGAACCGCCACACCCGCGTCCCCGTCCCGTCGGTCAACAGAAGCATCAACGCCAACGACGTGGACACTCGTTGCAGGCGTAGCCCGTTGCGGGGCCACGCTGCTGGAATCCCGAGCCCGCACTCCAGTCGGCGCGTGAGCGCCCCCGTCAGCGCCCCCAAGCAACACCAGAAGTGCGACACCTAATTCAATCATACCGACACCACCCAGAAGCCGCCGATGAAGACGAACCAACCTACCAGTCAAATGATGGATCGCATTCAGGCCTTGCTCCGGCAGGGGTCAGCACACCGGAGAATCGTGGCTGGCACTTCGCCTGAAACACCCACCTTCGCGCGCCAGCACTCCATTTATGGACCGCACCGCCACGATCCCATTTGTAGAAGCGCGGCTCATCTCGATGTCCTGTGGCAAGCCAGCCCAACGCTGGAATGGGCTGCCCGTTCGAGTCGCGCGCGAGCCTCCCACTCGGACTGGTCGCGTATGCGACCACAATCCAATCTCCCTCTTGGGATTTCGCTCTCGGCCAATTTGCCAGGTCTCGACTACTCGCCCCTGTCCCACATGGGTGATTGTGGGCATAGCCAAACACGGGGAGTTCATTTCCAAAGTCGGAATCCGCAACTCCACCAAATGGTGGCCAACACGAGTTGGCCGAATCCGTCAAACCACGGATTGGCCAAGAGACACGCCAGTCATCTGGTGTCTGGTAGAGCGCGACGCAGTATTCCGAAGCATCAGGCCGAGGACGACCTGTAATGGGGTCACAAGCGTCGGTCGCCCCTGGCAGCGCCATCAATGCGCTCAACGCCGGAACCACCAAGTCATCTGGAACTTCCGGCGTATCTGCAACGACGCTCGGAACCTCCGGCCATGGCCCCGGCGCCACGGCCAACTGGGGAGCTCCCTCCAACTTGGTGAGTTCGCTGTGCAGGTAGTACCGCCTGGCACTGGAACACGCCAAGAAAGCCAAGCTCCCCAGCAATACCAAATGACGAAGTGACCTGCCGGCCACTATCATGATGGGTTCACCTCGTTAGGCGCGGAGCTGACTCAGGGCTTCCTCGACGTACTTGACGCCCTTGGACGTGATGGCCTTGCCCTTCTTGGTGTCCTGCGCGTAGCCCGCATGGAGCCGCAGCGCCTTCGCCGCGTTGGGCGCCGCGTACGTCACGCCGAACTCACCCCAGAAACGCGACATGGTCCCGGACGTCACCTCCACGTCCAGCGAGCGCGCCAGATAGAGCGGGATGAGCGAGCGCAGGAGCTGATCCTTCTGTCGACCAGCCGACACCAGCACCGATTCCTTGGGGTGCGATCGCAGCGCGTCCACCAACTGCCCCACCACGTCCCCCGGCTCGGGCGCCCGCGCGACCTTCTTGCGCGCCGCGGGCTTCTTGCGGACCCCCGCCGCTGCCTTCTTCGCCGCCGGACGCGCCTTCTTCACCGCTGCCTTCTTCACTCGAACCCCCGCTGACTTCGCTGGCTTGCGCCGAGCCTCCGCCGGTCGGACCTCCATCCGCCCCGTCATCGGCAGGAACGCCGCTCCCGAGAACTCCGGCACCTCGACCCTCTCCACGGAGCCATCCGGTACAGGCGACGACGTCCGAGGCGAGGCGCTCCGGGACACGTCAGGGGCTCGGCCCTGGACGTAGTACCGCAGCATCTCGCGCGCGTCGTTCACCACGCCTCCGAGACCCACGCGATCGAACAGCGATTCCAACCACCGGAGACCGTTGAGCACCTGCGAGCCCTCCTTGAGAGTTCCCGGACGCTACTACAGCCCCCGGAATTCCGGATCATCCCTCGTCGGATCATCGACTCACGGACATCACGGTCCGCACCTTCACGTTCACCACCTGCCCCGAGCGCTCCACCACCCCCTGCCCCACCAGGAACAAGGATCCGTGGATCTCCCTCCTGCACCGCGCATACACCTCGGGCGGCACCACCAGGTTGGCGATCCCCGTCTCATCCTCCAGCGACACGAAGCACACGCCCTTGGCCGTCGGGGGCCGCTGACGACAGATGGACAATCCGCCCACCGAGACCGTCCGGCCCGCCGGCACCTGCTTCAGCCCCTCCGCCGTCACCGCCCCCAGCCGTTTCAAGCTCGGCCGCAACAGCTCCAACGGGTGCTTCTCCAACGACAACCCCACCGTGTCGTAGTCCGCGCAGACCCGCTCGTGCACGGACATCGGAGGCAATTCCACCGCCGAGCCATCCATGGCCATTCCGAAGAAGAGGTCGTCCGGATCCAACGGCCCCAAGGCCTGGATGTCCCACAGCGCCTGCCGCCGCGCCCCGCACAACGAGCCCAGCGCCCCCGCCAAGGCCAGACGCGTCAGCTCATGCCGAGGCACCCGCGCCCGCCGCGCCAGCTCGCCCACCGTCGCATAGCCCTCGCCCCGAGACGCCGCCACGCGCTGGCCTACCGCGTCGCCCAGCCCCCGCACCATCCGCAATCCCAGCCGCAGCGCGCCATCCTCCTCCAGCGTGCAGTCCCAATCCGAGCGCCGCACGTCCACCTCGCGCACCTCCACCCCATGGCGCTGCGCGTCCGCCACCAAGGTGTGTGGCGCATAGAAGCCCATGGGCTGTGAGTTGAGCAGCGCCGCCGCGAAGGCCGCCGGGTAATGACATTTCAGCCAGCTCGACGCATAGGCGATGAGCGCGAAGCTCGCCGCGTGGCTCTCTGGAAACCCATACTCGGCGAACCCTCGGAAGTTCCCGAACCACTCCTCCGCCAGGGCGCGCGCGTACCCGCGAGCCACACAGCCCTCCACGAAGCGCTCGCGATAGGACAGCATGCGCGACTCGGCCTGCTTGTGGCTGAGCGCCCGTCGCAACCCATCCGCCTCCGCCGCGGAGAACCCCGCCGCCGCCATGGCGAGCTTCATCGCCTGCTCTTGAAACAGCGGCACGCCCAGCGTCTTGCCCAGGATGTCTCGCACCGCCTCGCTGGGATAGTGCACCGGCTCCAATCCATCGCGGCGCCGCAGGAAGGGATGCACCATCTTCCCCACGATGGGCCCCGGGCGGATGAGGGCAATCTCCACCACCAGGTCATAGAAGGTCCGCGGCTTGAGGCGCGGCAGCATGTTCATCTGGGCGCGGCTCTCCACCTGGAACACGCCCACGGTGTCCGCCGCGCACAGCATGTCGTAGACCTTCGGGTCCTCGGGCGGGATGGTCGCCAGGGACAGCTCCTTGCCGTGGTGCTCGCGGATCAACGCGAAGCACTTCGACAGCGCCGTGAGCATGCCCAGGGACAAGAGGTCCACCTTCAGCAAGCCCATGGTGCTGATGTCATCCTTCTCCCACTGGATGACGGTGCGGCCTGGCATGGCCGCGTTCTCCACCGGCACCAGCTCCACCAACGGCTCGCGCGTCAGGACGAAGCCGCCCACGTGGATGGACAGGTGGCGCGGAAAGCCTTCCAGCTCCGCGGCCAGCGCCAAGGTCTGCCTCACGCGCGCGTCTCCCCCGGACAGGCCGGCCTCGGCCAAGACGTCGGGGGTCACCTCGAAGCCGTGCGCCGCCGAGACCTTCGACAGCCGGTCCACCTGATCCAACGACAGCCCGAGCGACTTGCCCGCCTCGCGCAGGGCCAGCCGGCCCCGGAAGCAGATGACCTCGCACACCATGCCCGCGCGCTGACGTCCGTGCTTCGCGTAGACGTACTGGAGCACCTCCTCGCGGCGCTCGTGCTCGAAGTCCACGTCGATGTCGGGCGGCTCCTTGCGCTCCATGCTGAGGAAGCGCTCGAAGAGCAGCCCCATGCGCACCGGATCGATGGAGGTGATTTGAAGCGCGTAGCAGACCGCCGAGTTCGCCGCGCTCCCTCGCCCCTGACACAGGATGCCCTGCTCACGCGCGAACCGGACGATGTCCCACAGCGCCAGGAAGTACCCCGCGAAGTCCAGGGCCGCGATGAGGCGCAGCTCGTGTTCAATCTGCTTCACCACGTCCGCGGGCACGCCGCCTGGGTAGCGAACCTGGAGCCCCCGGGAGGTGAGGTCCCGGAGGTGTTCGTTCGCGCTCATCCCGGGCGGCAGGTCCTCCTCGGGGAAGCGGTAGTGCAAGTCATCCAGCGAGGCCTGACACCGCGAGGCCAGCGCGAGGCTGTGCTCCAGCGCCTCGGGCCGATCCGCGAACAGCCGCGCCATGTCCTCCGGGGACTTCAGCGTGCGCTCGCCGTTGGGCATGAGGCGCGTGCCGGCCGCGTCCAGAGGCACCCCGTGGCGGATGGACACCAGCATGTCCTGCAGGGGCTGGCGGCGACGGTGGTGCGTGTGCACGTCGTTGTGGGCCACCAGCGGGACGCCCAGGGCACGGGCGAGCGCCTCCGAGCGAACCTCGCGCCCCGCGTCCCCCGCGGACAGCGAGCGGCACAGCCCCACGTGGAAGCGATCCGCGAAGGCCTCGGCCAGGGGCGCCACCACCGCAGGCGGCGCGGGCGCGGGCAAGAGCGCAAGCAGTCCCTCGGAGCGCTCGGCCACCGCGCGCCACGGCAGCCCGGACTCGCCCTTGGGATGCGACATGCGGCTCTGCGAGACGAGCCCGCACAGGTTCGAGTATCCCCGCGCGTTCTGCGCGTACACCGCCACGGGCGGGCCGTCCTCGAGGGTCAGCTCGGCGCCGAGCAGCAGCTTCACCCCGTGCTCCTTCGCCGCCAGGTGGGCCTTCACCACGCCGTACAGGCCGTCCACGTCGGTGAGGGCCAGCGCGGACAGACCGAGGCGCGCCGCCGTGGAGATGAGCTCCTCGGGGTGGGAGGCCCCGCGAAGAAACGAGAAGTTGGAGCGGCACACGAGCTCGGCGTAGGTCACACCGGATCCAAACACTGAGCGGGCGTTCAGGCGCTAGATTGGATCTTCGCTCGGTGGGTGGAGAACCTCGTGGGTTGATGGAACACCCCGGGACGTCGGGCGGCCAAATCGAACCCGCCGCGTCACGGTGTCTGGCATTCCCTGGCAGGATAATGTTTGCCATTTCATTCCACTTCGCTAGGCTTCAATCGCTGTCATCCACGACAGTGCTTGTGAAACTCTTCACGGAGGCATCATGAGTGAGCGATTGAAGTCCCTGGCCCGCGTCGCGCTGTTCGCAGTCCTGGCGATGGGGGCTCCCGCGATGGCCGCGCCCAATCAGTGCGATGTGGTCTGTTCCTGCTCGGGCTCGTGCAACTGGCTGTGTTCCGACGGGACGGCGCGGACGAACTGCGGCACCTACGGCGTCTGCAACGGGACGTGCCGGACGGGGCCGCAGACGTCCCAGAACGAGGCCCCCAAGTCCGATGCGGCCGACCGCGCCTCGCAGCAGGTCTGCGGTGAGAAGGCCCCAGAGTCCTCGTCTCCGCCCGCCAAGGGCTGAGGCCCTCGGGCCGCCGCCGGTCCCCCACTCGGGCCGGCGGCGTCCCTTGCCCGGACTGCAACCCACCCTCCTCGGAGACTCGCGGGTTTGACAGGAGGGCGACCCGGCTGCCAAAGAGCGGAACATGGACCCCTCCGCCTGGCAGCTTTGGATCATCGCCGCGCTGCTCGCTGGCGCCCTGGAAATCAAGCTCTCCGGCTTCGTCATGCTGTGGTTCGCCGTGGGCTCTCTGGCGGCCGCGCTGGCCGCCAGCGTGGGCCTGGGCATCAACGGCCAGCTGTTCCTCTTCACCCTGGTCTCCGCGGCGCTCTTCAGCGCCTCGCGCACCATCTTCAAGCACGCTTTCATGCGCCGCGCGGCGCACTTAAAGACGGGCGTGGAGGCCATGGTGGGCCAGGAGGCGGTCGTGGTGGAGGCGCTCACCGAGGGGCACGGGGGCGCGGTGCGCATCAACGGGGAGCAGTGGACGGCTCGGTCGCTGTCAGGGCCCGTGCCCGAGGGCGAGCGCGTCACCGTCGAGCAGGTCGAGGGCCTCAAGCTATGGGTGCGACGCGCCTCCGCGTCGCACGAGATTTCCGCACAGGAAAAGAAGGAGAAGGCCGGATGGACTTCCTGACTGTCGTCTTCATCATCGCGGCGCTGGTGGTGGGCTTCGCGCTCATCACGGGCATCCGCATCGTGCCGCAAGCCAAGGTCATGGTGGTGGAGCGGCTCGGCAAGTTCCACAACGTGGCCACCAGCGGGTTGAACATCCTCATCCCGTTCCTGGACAGCCCCCGGGCCATGGAGATGCGCACGGGCAACCGCTTCCTGCGCACCACCATGGTGGACTTGCGTGAGCAGGTCATGGGCTTCGAGACCGTGCAGGTCATCACCCACGACAACGTGAACATGGAGGTCGGCTCGGTCATCTACTACCAGATCATCGACCCGGCCAAGGCGCTCTACCAGGTGGAGAACCTGGCGCTGGCCATCGAGCAGCTCACCATGACCAACCTGCGCAACGTCATGGGCGGGCTGACGCTGGATCAGACGCTCACCAGCCGCGAGACGGTGAACACCAAGCTGCGTATGGTCCTGGACGAGGCCACGGAGAAGTGGGGCGTGAAGGTGACGCGCGTGGAGCTGCGCGAAATCGAGCCGCCCCAGGCCATCAAGGCCGCCATGGCCAAGCAGATGACCGCCGAGCGCGAGCGCCGCGCCGAGGTCACCAAGGCCGAGGGCGACAAGGCCGCCGCCATCCTCCAGGCCGAGGGCGAGAAGATCTCCCGCATCCTCCGCGCCGAGGCCGAACGCGACGCGGAGATCGCCCGCGCCGAGGGTAACAAGCGCGCCACCATGCTGGAGGCCGAGGGCAAGGCCGAGGCCACGCGCCTGCTCTTCGAGTCCATCCACAACGGCCGCGCCACGCCCGAGGTGCTCGCGCTGCGCTACCTGGAGACGCTCCAGGAGCTGGGCAAGGGCCCCAACAAGATGTTCATCCCCTACGAGGCCACCGCGGCCCTGGGCTCGATTGGCGTGCTCAAGGACCTGTTCACCAACGTGAACTCGGAGCCTGCCGCCCAGAAGCGCGCCGCCGCGCCCACGGGCCGGCCCACCGCCTCGGCGACGAGTGCACAGACCATCGCCCGCAACCTGAACGAGCCCGCGCCCGTCCCGGTGCGCCGGCCGCTGCCGCCCACTGAAAACAAGGACGACTGAACACTGTCTTTGAGCAGTCCTGAGCGCCTCCCATGATTGCATGGCGAGGCGCTTTTCTTTGGATTACTGCGGCCTCCTCAACGCGAGGAGCACGCACCATGGTCCAGCTCGGCACGAGCGCGCTGAACGTCTCCCCCCTCTGTCTGGGTGGCAATGTCTTC
This sequence comes from Myxococcaceae bacterium JPH2, assembly GCA_016458225.1. Classification (NCBI taxonomy): domain Bacteria; kingdom Pseudomonadati; phylum Myxococcota; class Myxococcia; order Myxococcales; family Myxococcaceae; species Myxococcaceae bacterium JPH2. The sequence continues at coordinate 214,707 of JAEMGR010000009.1, forward strand.
GGATGGACAGCCACCGAGCCGCAGACCTTCGCGGTCCTGGATGCCTACGCGGCGGCCGGGGGCAACTTCGTCGACACCGCCGACGTGTATTCCGCGTGGATCCCCGGCAACTCAGGCGGCGAGTCCGAGACCCTCCTGGGAAAGTGGATGGCCTCGCGCCACAACCGCGCGAACGTGATTGTGGCCACCAAGGTGGGCCAGCTCTCCGGACGCAAGGGATTGTCCGCCGCCAACATCCGCGCCGCCGCCGAGGACTCCCTGCGCCGGCTGAAGACCGATTACATCGACCTGTATTACGCACACATCGACGACGGCTCACCGCTCGAGGAGACGCTGGGCGCGTTCGACGCGCTCGTGCGCGAGGGCAAGGTGCGAGCCCTGGGCGCCTCCAACTACTCGGCCGAGCGGCTGGCCCAGGCGCTCGAGGTCTCGCGCCGCAATGGCCTGGCGCGCTACGTGGCCCTGCAGCCCCACTACAACCTGATGGAGCGCGCGGGCTTCGAGGGCTCGCTCCAATCGCTGTGTGAGCGCGAGAAGCTCGGCACCCTGCCCTACTTCGCGCTCGCGGCGGGCTTCCTCACCGGCAAGTACCGGCCCGGCCAGCGCGTGGAGAGCGCCCGCGCCGAGCGCGCCCGTGCCTATCTGAATCCGCGCGGCCTGCGCGTCCTCGCCGCGCTCGATGAGGTGGCTTCCGCGCAGCGCACCACCGTGTCCGCCGTGGCGCTCGCCTGGCTGCGTGCCCAGCCCTCGGTCGCGTCCCCCATCGCCAGCGCGCGCACCGTCGAGCAGCTCCAGGACCTGCTGCCCATGCTCCAGCTTCAGTTGAGCGCGGAACAGGTCCGCCTGCTGACCGAAGCCTCCGCCGAGCCGTGAGTCCGCCGGCCGCGCGGGGAGCGAGCAGTTGCATCATCTGCGCGCGCCGTTTATAGCTAGCTGCGCTGTTCGACGCGTCATCCCGAGGGCCGCCGCCCTCTTGTCGCTCTGGAGGGACCCGCCCTCCGCCACACGAGGTCGTCACACCCTTGCGCCTGCACTCCTGAATCCCCGGTTGCCGTTGACGTACCCCTTCGCGCTCTTCGGGGCGTGATCCGGATTCAGGAGTCGCTGCTTGTCATCCCTTCGCGCGCATGGCGTGTCGTTCGCCTTTACTGACGCTGTTCCTGTTCTCACCGATGTCGAGTTCCACCTGCCCTCGGGCTGGACGGGGCTCGTGGGCTCCAACGGCGCGGGCAAGTCCACCTTGCTCCGGCTGCTGTCCGGAGAGCTGACGCCCACCGACGGACACCTCCAGTTCGAGCCGCCCTCGCCCCTCATTCGGCTGTGTCCGCAGAGCGTGGAGGCGCTCACGCCCGAGATCGCCGCCTTCGCGGACGCGTATGACGCGCTGGCGCGCCGGCTCCATGGGCAGCTCGGGTTGGATGTCACCGCGCTGGAGCGCTGGTCCTCGCTGTCTCCTGGCGAGCGCAAGCGCTGGCAGATTGGCGCGGCGCTGGCCGCCGAGCCGACCGTGCTGCTGCTCGACGAGCCCACCAACCACCTGGACGTGGAGGGCCGCGCATGGCTGGTGTCCGCGCTGCGTCGCTTCAAGGGCGTGGGCGTCGTCGTGTCACATGATCGCGCGCTGCTCGAGGCCCTCACGACCTCGACGCTGCGCGTGCACGCGGGCGAGGTGCACCTGTGGCCCGGCGCCTACGCCACCGCGCGAGGACACTGGGAGGCCGCGCGCGACGCCGAGGTGGCAGCGCACCAGCAGGCGCGCAGCGAGCGGGATCGCGCCGCGCAATTGCTGGACAAGGCCCGCCGTGAACAGCAGGCCTCCTCCGCCTCGCGCAGCACGGGCAAGCGGATGAAGAACAAGTACGACAGCGACGCGCGCACGCTCGCGGCCTCCACGGTCGCGAGTTGGGCGGACGCTCGGCTGGGCGCCCAGGTGGGCACGCGCCGACGCGAGCTGGAGCGCGCCGAGAAGGCGGTGGGTGAGTTCGTCCCGGACAAGACCGTGGGCCGCTCGCTCTTCGTGGACTACGTGCGCTCGCCCAATCCGTGGCTGTGCACCTTGGACGTGCCGTCGCTGCGCGCAGGGGACGTGGAGGTGCTCGGCCCCGTGAAGCTGTCGGTGGGCCGCGAGTCACGGGTGCGCATCGAAGGCCCCAATGGCGCGGGCAAGACGACGCTCTTGCGCGCGCTCATGGACCACCTGCGCGTGCCTCGCGAGCGCGTGCTCTACCTGCCCCAGGACGTGAGCGTTCAAGAGGCCCGCGACACGCTCGACGCCGTGCGCGAGCTGCCACCGGAGGAACGCGGCCGCGTGCTCTCGCTCGTCGCGGCGCTCGGCGTGGATCCACAGCGACTGCTCGCCTCCGAGCAGCCCTCCCCTGGCGAGGCGCGCAAGCTGCTCATCGCCCAGGGGCTGGGACAGCATGCGTGGGGGCTCGTGCTGGACGAGCCCACCAACCACCTGGACCTGCCGTCCATCGAGCGGCTGGAGACCGCCCTGCGCGAGTACCCCGGCGCCCTCGTGCTCGTCAGTCACGACGGCCCCTTCGCGCAGGCCTGCACCGAGGAAGCCTGGCGCGTGGGTCACGGAAGCGTGACGGTGAGCACCGAGCCCGCCCCCACCTGAGACGCGAGACACCAATCCCTGTCGCGCCCCCGGAACCCTACCTTTCCGGTGCTTCTCCAGAATTACAAGTTTCTGGTAACTCCCCGACCTGTTCTGGAGTGGACGAAGGGCCGGCAGCGCCGCTCCAGAACCCCTCACAGGAAGGGGAGTCCATGAAACGGCAACAACCGACGTCGAGCATCACCCGCCTGCTTTGGCTCGCGGGGATGCTTGCGGCAGTGGGCTGTGGTGGCGCAGGTGATTCCAACGCGACAGACACCTTGGGCAAGAAAGGGCAGGCGCTCGTCTCCGCGCCGGATCTCGTCATCACGTCTCTGAGTGGTCCCCCCAGCGCCACCCCGGGCGGCGCCTTCACGGCGACCGTGAAGGTGTGCAACATCGGCACGGCGGGCTCCTCCAACGCGCGACTGGAGCTGTATCTCTCCACCACCGCGACCTTGGTCTATCCGCCCGCGCCCCCGGCCTCGGGCCAGATGCTCATCGGCTCGCTGGATGTGCCGGGCCTGATGAATGGCCAGTGCGCGACGCGCACGGTCCCCGCCTATGCCTCAATCCCTCCGGGTGGGTCGCCGGACTCCGCCTACTCCCTGGGCGCGGTCATCGACGCGAACCAGGCCCAGTCGGAGCTGCGTGAGGACAACAACACGTTCGTCGCGGGGTTGATGGGCGTGGGCAACCGCTTGGACCTCGTCGTCACCCGCGTGAGCGCGCCCGCGAGCGTGCGCCCGGGGAACGCCTTCACCGCTTCCGTCACCGTCTGCAACCAGGGCACGTCCTCGACGAACGCCAGCAACATCCCCGTGGAGCTGTACCTGTCCACCGTCCCCAGCCTCACGATGCCCGGCATGGGCGTGCCCCCGCCGCCCACGCAGATGATGCTGGGCGCCACGACCGTGAGCTGGCTCGCCCAGGGACAGTGCACCACGCGCTCGCTGACCGTGAACGCCTACCTGCCCCCCGCCGCGACGGGGGACGGCGCCTATACGCTGGGCGCCATCGTGGATTCGTACCGCTCCGAGCAGGAGCTGCGTGAGGACAACAACGTCTTCATCAGCGGCCTCATCGGCGTGGGCAACCGCTCCGACCTCGTCATCACCCGGCTGAGCGCGCCGCCCAGCGTGACGCCGGGCAACCCCTTCACCGCGTCCCTCACCGTCTGCAACCAGGGCACCAACCCCACGAACACCAGCAACATCCCGGTGGAGCTGTACCTGTCCACCGTGGCCAGCCTCACCTCGCCGCCCACGCCGCCCCCGGCGACGCAGCGGATGATCGGCTCCACGCAACTGCCCATGGTTCCGCCGGGCCAGTGCCTCACCGTCGACGTGTCCGTCTCCGCCCAGCTTCCTCCGGCGGCCACGGGCGACGGGGCCTACACGCTGGGCGCCATCGTCGATCCGTATGGCTATGAGCAGGAGCTGCGCGAGGACAACAACGTCTTCATCAGCGGGCTCGTGGGCGTGGGCTATCGCTCGGACCTCGTCGTCACCCGCGTGAGCGCGCCAGCCAGCGTGACGCAGGGAGGTCCGTTCATCGCCTCCGTCACCGTCTGCAACCAGGGCACGTCGACCACGGGCGCCAGCAACATCCCCGTGGAGGTGTACCTGTCCACCGTGGCCAGCCTCGCCGCGCCCGTCTCGGGCGGCCCCTATGCGCCTCCGCCGAGCCAGATCATGCTCAGCTCGTTCTCCCTGTCGTACCTCGCGCAGGGGCAGTGCACCACGAGAGACCTGCAGGTGAACGCGTACCTGCCTCCCGAGGCCACCCCCGACACCGCGCTCTTCGTCGGCGCCATCGTCGATCCGTACGGCTATGAGATGGAGCTGCGCGAGGACAACAACACCTTCGTCGGCGGGCTCATCGGCGTGGGCAATCGCTCGGACCTCGTCATCACCCAGCTGAGCGCGCCGCCCAGCGTGCGGATGAGCGCCCCTTTCACCGCATCCGTCACCGTCTGCAACCAGGGCACGTCCACGACGAGCAGCAGCAACATCCCCGTGGAGCTGTACCTGTCCACCGTCCCCAGCCTCGCGCTGCCGGGCATGGGCGCCCCGCCGCCGTCCACGCAGACGGTGCTGGGCTCCGTCTCGCTGTCCTCGCTCGCGCCGGGGCAGTGCGTGACTCGCAGCCTCACGGTGAACGCCTACCTGCCTCCGGACAGCACGGGTGACGGCGCCTATACGCTGGGCGCCATCGTGGATCCGTACCGCTCCGAGCAGGAGCTGCGCGAGGACAACAACGTCTTCATCAGCGGCCTCATCGGCGTGGGCAACCGCTCCGACCTCGTCGTCACCCAGGTGAGCGGTCCCCCCAGCGTGATGCCTGGCGCGGCGTTCACCGCCACCGTCACCGTCTGCAACCAGGGCACCACGATGACGAGCGCCAGCAACATCCCCGTGGAGCTGTACCTGTCCACCCTCCCCACGCTCACCGCGCCGTCGCCCATGTCCGGGCCTCCGCCCAGCACGCAGAGCCTGCTGGGCGCGCTCGCGCTCACGCCCCTCGACGTGGGGCAGTGCACCACGCGCACCCTGACGGTGAACGCCTACCCGCCTCCGCCGACTTCGCCTTTGGCGGACCGGGCCTACTACCTGGGCGCCATCGTGGATTCGTTCGGCAGTGAGCTGGAGCTGCGCGAGGACAACAACACCTTCATCGGCGGACTCGTCGGGGTGGGCACCAGTCCCGACCTCGTCGTCACGCAGGTGACGGGCCCCGCCAGCGTGCGCTCGGGCACCTCGTTCACGGCCGTCGTCACCGTGTGCAACCAGGGCACGTACCCGATGAGCTACACCGCGCTCCCGGCGGAGCTGTACCTGTCCACCACCTCCACGCTCGCCCTTCCGTCCCCGTCCGGCCCGGGCCCGATGAACCCCAATCAGATGCGGGTGGGCATCCTCACCCTGCCGCAGCTCGCGCCCGGTCAGTGCACCACCCAGACGGTGCAGGCCTACGCGGACCTCCCGCCCTCGAACACCGGCGACGGGGCCTACTACCTGGGCGCCATCGTGGATCCGAACCGCTCCGAGCCGGAGCTGCGCGAGGACAACAACACCTTCGTCGCGGGCCTCATCGGCGTGGGCAATCGCTCGGACCTCGTCGTCACCCAGGTGACCGCTCCGACGAGCGTGCGCATCGGCGCTCCGTTCACCGCCACCGTCACCGTGTGCAACCGAGGCACGGCCATGGTCATGAACAACAACATCGCCGTGGAGCTGTACATCTCCACCGTGCCCCGCATCACCCCGCCTCCGTCGCCGCCCTCGGGGCCCGCGCCCACGAGCCAGCTCATGTTGAGCTACCTCGTCATCTCGCCGCTCGACGCGGGGCAGTGCACCACGCGCACGATGAACCCCAACGCGTACCTCCCCTCCGACGCGGGTGGCCTCGCCGGGGTGTATTCCCTGGGCGTGATCGTTGACTCGTACCGCCAGGAGCTGGAGCTGCGCGAGGACAACAACATCTCGGCGCTCTCCTCGTTGTTCGTGTTGCCGTAGTCGTCGCGAAACTGGGACGCGTCCTCGCTCGGTGCTGCATGCGCCGGGCGAGGCGCGATATCCCCTGCGCCCTTTCGGATGAGCGACTAGCGTGGAGCCGCTGAGTCCTCGCCGGAAGGAAGCGCGCATGTCCCATCGAAACTTCAGTCGGAGTGAGTTCCTCGCCCTCACGGGCCTGCTCGCGGGCACCTCGCTCCTGCCGACCTCCGCGAACGCGGCCCCTGGCAAGCCCGCCGCTCCCGCGAGCACGGGCGGCGCTGCCCCGGCTCGCCCGACGTCACCGCCGCCCTCGCCGGACGAGTGGGAGCGGCTGCGTCACGCCTGCCGCGCCGCCATCCCGCATGAGATTCCCAGCGACGACGGATCCGAACTCATCCGCGTGGGCGAGTGGATGAAGCGCCAGGGCATCCGCGGGGACTTCTACGGCAACAGCGAGTTCATCCAGGCCTTCGAGAAGCGCATCGCGGAGATGCTCGGCTTCGAGGACGGCTGCTACATGCCCACCGGCACCATGGGCCAACTCATCCTCCTGCGCATCCACGCGGACACCACGGGCAAGCGCAGCTTCGGCGTCCACCCGTCCTCGCACCACGTGATGCATGAGGACGATGCAGAGTCCGAGCTGCATGGATTGCAACCCGTGCTGCTCGGGCCGTGGAGCCGCCCGCTGCTGGGCAACGACGTGCGCGAGGCCCGCGAGCCGCTCGGCTCGGTGAGCGTGGAGCTGCCCGTGCGCTGGCTGGGCGGACAGCTCCAGACGTGGGAGCAGTTGGAGGACCTGAAGCACGCGTGCCAGGAGCGCGGCGTGAAGCTGCACATGGATGGCGCGCGGCTGTGGGAGAGCCAGCCCTTCTATGGCCGCTCCTACGCGGACATCTGCCGAGGCTTCGACTCCGTCTACGTCTCCCTCTACAAGATGGTGGGCGCGCTCAGCGGCGCCATGGTGGTGGGCAGCAAGGAGCTGATGCGCTCCGCGCGCCTCTGGCGTCACCGGCACGGTGGCAACCTGTTCCAGATGACGCCCTACGTGGCCTCGGCGGCCATGCGCCTGGACGCCGCGCTCGCGCGCATCCCCGCCTACGTCCAGCGCGCGCGCACGCTCACCGAGGCCCTGGCCGCGGACGCGCGCATCACCGTGCTGCCCCGCCCCGTGCAGACGAACATGTTCCACGTCTTCCTGCGCGGCGACCCCATGGACTTGATGCGCCAGCGCGACCGCATCGCGAAGGAGAGCGGCATCTGGGTGGCGGATGGCTTCGGCCGCACCCGCGTGCCCGGCATCGCGCAGACAGAGATTCAGATCGGCGAGGGCCTGGGCAAGCTCACCGACGCGGAGGCCGCGCGCGCGTTCTGGCGGCTGCTCGAGCCGGCTTAGCCGCCTCGCCCGCGACGCGGACCTCGAAGTCCCGAGCCTCCGGCTCCATGAAGCGCAGGAGGGCCTCGCCCTCCTCCGTGAGCGCCGTTCGCACCGGCTTCGTCAACGCACCGAAGGGCTCCAGCTCCAGCGCCGCCACCGAGCGCTTGAGTTCGCAGGACCAGGTGCCCGCCGCGAAGCCGTCCACCAGGAACGTGGGCAGGATGCGCAGGTTCGCCTTGGAGATGAGCTTGCGATGCGCATCCGCCACCACGCGCGTGCGGTCATCGTGGCCCAGGATCAAGTTGTCGAAGTCGGGGAGGAAGCGCACGGGCGCCTCCACGTCCTCGGACGGCCGCGGCGCCTTCGGCAGATCGAAGAGTTCACGGCCCCGCTCATCGCGGAACGTCACCAGTTGGGGACGCAGTGACTCGAAGGTGTCTTTCAGTCGAGAGAGGCCGGACCACTCCTGCGCATCGGTGACCGAAGCCGGGCCGAACGCCGCGAGGTAGCGCAGCACGAGTTCCCGGGGCGACACGTCAGTGCTCAGCGGAGCGCCCAGCCACGTCTCCGCCACCGCGAAGTCCGTGGTGCCCGGGAATGCCCACGCGTCGTCCTCGGTGGGCACCTGGAGCACGGGCAGCGACATCCGCACGGTGAAGCCCATGGCCCGCTCGTCGAACTTCGGATGGCGCGCGACGAGGAAGTCCCGCAGGGCCTCGAAGGGGCGCGGCTGCTCGTCGAAGAAGGCCCGCGCCTCCGCCACCAGCGCCGGCACGTCCAGGTTCTCCGCGCGCTCGCGCAGGATGGACTTCGCCGACTGCGTGAACAGCTCCTGGAACACGGCCCGCTGCGCGCGGTAGTCCCTCGCGCTCGCCAGGTGCAGCGTGCCGCGCATCAGCGTGCCCCGGACCACCTTGCGCGACAGCAGCAGCTTCGAGAGGTCCTCGCGCTGGAAGTCGCGCACGCGAGACCACAAGCCCAGGAAGGGCGGACGGGCCAATTGCGCCTGGAGTCCCGCGAGGCGCTCGACCGCATCGAGCGTGGAGACCTTCTCGCGAGACAGCAGCATCTGTCGCGCGAGCGTGGCCCGGTTGATTTGGCGCCGAGTCAGCGTGGGGGAGACGGACATTCCCCCACGCTAGTGGAGCCGATGGACTCGCGTCACATCGACTTGCAGTCACGCCACTGGAGCCCCGCCGTGGAGGCGAAATCTAGCAACTGCGGCAGCGCCACGTGCACCTTGTCGTGCACGTCGTGGAACAACACGATGCCTCGCCGCCACAGCAGCATCAGGCTGACGAGCCGGTCCGTCATGGGCGCCGGGCCAATCTTCGCGTTCCAGTCCTGCGAGTCGATGTTCCACAGCACCACCGACGCGCCCTCGCCCTTCAGGAACGTCGTCAGCTCCGCCGAGCGCTGGCCATACGGCGGCCGGAACAGCACCTTCGCGTTGCCCTGGATGCCGAGCGACGCGATGAGGCCGCGCGAGCCCTCCAGCGAGTCCTTCCAGGTGGCGAGCTTCTGGTGCGACGTGTGCGTCTGCCCGTGCGATCCCACGCACTGCCCCTGGTACAGCGCCTGGAGGCTCTCCGCGCTCGTCTTCGTCTGCCGCGTCTTCAGCGAGTCCCCGAGCACGAAGAAGATGCCGTTCGCCTTGCGGGCCTTCAGCATCGCCATGAGGCGGTCCGTCCCGCCGCCCGCGGGCGTGGGCCCGTCATCGAACGTGAGCAGGAACTGCCGGTCCGGCCAGTCCGAGCCCGTCACCTCGCCCGGCGCCAGCGTGAGGATCTCACTGGTGGGCCCGGGGAACAGCGCCGCAAGCCGCAGCTGCTCCTTCGCATAGAGGCCATAGAAGCGCGTGGCCATCTCCAGCCACGCCTGATGGCTGGCCGGCACGCCCGCCGCGAACGACTGTCCCTGCGCGACGACGTTCGCGGCGGTGGGGGCCGCGCCCTCGCAGCCCAGCTCGCTCGGGGCGGCACACGCCACGCGCGCCGCCTTCAGGTTCTCCGCCACGCGCCCCTTCACCTCGCCCAGCCAGCGGCGCACGGAGTCCTCGTGCACCTGCTTCACCCCGAGCAGCGTGCTCAGGGTGGCCACGTCGCTCCCTTCCAGCTCGCCCAGCGCGTTGGCGAAGGCGAGGTTCTCCGCGCGGGACGCCCGATCGAAATCCTTCGGGGAGCGGATGGGCTCGGGCCACAGCGAGCGATCCGCCGAGGCCACCTCCTTGGGACCCGCGGCCTGGGCCACCGGCCCGAGTACGAGGAGCGACGCGACAAGGAATGGAATGGATGGGCGCATGGCGGAGTCGTCCTGACTTACGGCTGACCGAGCTTCTGCTTCATCTTCTCGATGCCACTGCGGTAGGCGGGGTGCTCCTTCTTGCCCAGCGCGGCCTGGTAGTTCTCCAGCGCGTCACTCCACTGGCTCTGGCTCTCGTAGACGCGGGCGATGTTGTAGAAGGAGCTGGCCTGGATGGTGTTGGCGTTCGGGCCCGAGGCCAGCGCGATGGCCTTGCGGTTGGCCCACAGCGCCTCGGCGCTCCGGTCGAGCTTCTGGTACGCGAGGCCCAGGTTGCTGTACGCCTGCCCGTGCTCGGGGTTGTTGGCGATGGCCTCCAGGTAGAGCGCCACGGCCTCGTCCAGCTTCTTCGCGTGGTAGGCCTGCTCGCCCTGGCGGTTGAGCTTGTCCGCGAGCTTGACCTGATCCGACGACACCTCGGGAACGGACTTGAAGCCCTCGCCGGAGATGAGGCCCTGCATGAAGTCGCCGACCTTCGAGCGGTCGCTCACGTCGGTGAACTTGTTGATGTCATAGAACTCGCCGTTGTCGCCAATGCCAAACACCACCCAGACATTGCCTGCCTTGCCCTGGGGCGGCGTGAAGGTGCGGACGAGCGAGGAGCCCACATAGACAAACACCTTGGCCTGGCTCGCGTTGGACAGCGTGGTGGAGCCCTGCGCGTCGCCCTCGGTGTAGTTGTGCACGGCGTAGAGGTACTTCACGCCCGGCTTCTTCTTCTCCAGGGTGATGGTCTCCGGCCCGTAGCTCGTGGTGTCGTCCACGTCGAGGTTGGCCAGGTCCCCCTTCTTCTTGGAGAAGAAGACGTGGGTGGACGGGTGCACCAGGTGCGAGTCGAGGTCCGCCGGCTTGGCGCCCCAGTTCAGCACGATGCGCATGCCGTCCAGGTTCTGGGTCATCACGGGGCTGACGGCATACGTCAGGCCGTTGCACGGGCAGCGCGCCACGAGGTTGGAATAGCCATCCTTCTTCACGATGAGGCTGACGCCGCTGTCGTCCAGGCCGCCAAAGGGCTTCTCGAAGCGCACCGTGCCATCCGCCGCCGTGCTGCCCTGGACGGAGGCCTCACCGTTCTTCTGAAGGATGACCTCCGCGCCGGCGATGGTCTGATCCTTCACCGTCGCGCTGAGGATCTGCACCCGAACCGACTCTGCCCCCAACGCGCTCATCGGCAGTCCCAAACCCAGGGAGACCGCCAGCGCCAGAACCCGCTTCATCGTGTCACTCCGTCGAATCATTGAGATGGAAGGTGCGCCGCACGGGCCGCCCGGACGAAGTGATACTGCAAGGCGCTCGCCAGCCATAGCCCCCCATGCGCACACCGAAATGTGGGAGCGGGACCGCGCTCGCGGCGCGCCCGTGTGGCCAAAGGGACGCACCGGGCCCGCGAGAGGGCTCAGCCCGCGCGCGACGCCCGGTGCCACGCCACCAATCGCGCCACGCCCTCCTCCACCGGGACCTGGGGACGAAAGCCCGTCTCGCGCTCCAGCGCGGCGGTGTCCGCCCAGGTGGCCTCCATCTCGCCCACCTGGGCGGGCCGCGACTCCAGCCGGGCCGTCACACCGAGGTTCCGCTCGAGCAGCGCCACGAAGTCTCGCAGCGCCACCGCGCGGCCAAAGCCCACGTTGAGGACGCGGTGCGGCGGAGCCGAGGCCGGGGGCCTGTCGAGCACGCGCAGCACCGCCTCGGCCACGTCGTCCACGAAGGTGAAGTCGCGCCGCATCCACCCGTCGCCGTGCAGCGCGAGCGGTCGCCCCTCCTCCATCGCGCGCAGGAACAGCAAGGGCGCCATGTCCGGCCGGCCCCAGGGTCCGTACACGGTGAAGAAGCGCAGGCCCGTGGTGGGCAGCCCGTGCTGATAGCTGGCCGCGTGCGCCATCAGCTCATTGGCGCGCTTGGTGGCGCCGTAGAGATTGAGCGGGCGATCCGCCGCGGCGTCCTCGCGAAACGGCGGCGTCCCCGCGCCATAGACAGAGCTGGAGGAGGCGTAGACGAGGTGCCCGACCCGCGCCTCGCGGCAAGCCTCCAGCACCTGGAGGAAGCCCGTGACGTTGGTGTCCGTGTAGCGCCGGGGCTCGCTGCTCGCGTCGCGTACGCCCACGCGCGCGGCCAGGTGCACCACGGCCTGGGGTCGCTCGTGCGCGAACAGCTCACACAGCGCGGGCCCGTCCGTGATGTCCACCGGCTGGTAGAGGAAGCCCCGCGTGCCCAGGAGCCGCGCCAGCCGCGCCCGCCCCGCGTTCACATCGGTGGAGGCCGGCAGGTGATCCACACCCACCACGGTGTCGCCGCGCCCGAGCAATCGCTCACAGACATGAAACCCGATGAAGCCCGCCGCGCCTGTTACCAGAACCCGCATGCGCTCAGGGCACGGCCCGCACGGCGTCCACCGCCGCGCGCCGCAGGTACGACTGCCAATCCGACTGCGCGGCGTACACGCTGATGACGGGCTGGGAGCGGAAGGTGTCCGTCCACTTCACCTGTCCATCGGGGCCCACCACGCCCATGCGCAGCACCACGTCCGCCCGGCCCATCACCGCGGCGCCGGACACATCCAGCCAGTCCAGGATGATGACCACCGCGGCCTCGGCCTGGTTCTGCTGGATGAAGGACATCACCTCGTTGGTCTGCGGCAGCGGCGCCTCGGAGGCGCGCGTCGCCACCACCTCGAAGCCGCGCTCGCTCAGCACCGCCTCCGCCTGCCTCGCGAGCACCTGCCGAGGGTTGCTCTCATCGAGCATGTCCTGGCGATAGGTGCCCGTGGGCAGCCGCTCCACGCGCGAGCCGGACACCACCACCACCTTGCGGATGGCGCCCGGCGGACGCACCTCGCGCTGGCCCGCGCAGGACGCGGCGACGAGGCACAGCAGCAGGACGGGGACGACTCGGAGGGCGCGCATGCCCCCGACGCTAGGCCACCTCGCGGCCGCCCTCCACCGACATGTGACGCAACTGCGCGAGGCCAGACACCGCGTGTCTCCCTGCTCAGTCAAACAATCCTTGCAGGTAGTAGCGGCCGTCGCGCGCATCGCGGAACACCCACGCGGGCCCCAGTCCCTCGAAGAACACGCGGTAGTAATCGCGCGAGAAGGCCGACTCGGACCACCACTCACCGGCCAGTCGCTCCGGCCCTTCCATCATCGTCACCCCATGACGACGCCCGTTCAGCCAGGCCGCCTGCATCCCGCCGGATGACGACAGCTCTGCCTCCAGGCAGGCGGGCTGCGCCAACAACCGGGGCGGTCGCTCCCACGCCACCGAGTCCCGCCCCACCGCGCGCCCAGGCTCCGCGGGCCGCCCCAGCAACTCCATCCCCAGTCCCCGCCGCGCCTCCGGAGGTTGGAAGCGCCGAGGCTGGTGCGCGGCCTCGGGCCGGAACGCCGCCTCCAGCGCCGAGGAGAACAGCGACTCGTCCCCCATCGTGGTCACCAACCGGGACAGCACCACCTCCAGCGCCGCGTCCCCTTCCGGCACTTCGCCCAGCGAGAGCTGCTGACCCGAGTCCTCTCCGTGCTCGTCCACCCGCGCGGCCACCTCCACCACGGGGTGCTCCACGCGCTGCTCGCTCAGCCGGTGCCGGGCCAGATCCAACAGGAGCTTCGCGCGGGCCGTGGGGCGCGCCAGCGTCAGCGGCAGCTCCAGACACCCCGTGGGATCCAACTTCAGCCGGAAGGTGAGCTTCACCGCCGCCAGGCCTCGGCCGGACAGCCGCGCGCCCAGGCGATCCAGCAGCGTCTTCAGCGCGAACTGGAGCGGCTCGAAGGACTCGACAGGCCCCTCCAGCACCACCCGCTCCTCCAGCACTTCCTCCAGCACGGCGGGCACGAAGGGCGTGTCATCCGCGCCTCGACAGCGCGCTTGGATGCGTGCGCCCGCCGCGCCTCCGCGCGCCGTCACCGCCGCGGGAGGCAGCGCCGCCACCTGCCCCAGCGTGGACAGCCCGAGCGCCGAGAACGCCTCGGCCTCGCGAGACTCCAAGGCGGACAGCGACAGCGGCGAGAGCGCCCGGCCACTCTCGCCCTCGGCCACCACCTCCACGCGCCGCGCCCCATGCCGAGCCAGCGCCCGCGCGGTAAACGACTCCGAGGCCACCGCCACGTGCCCCCGGTAACCCTGCTCGGCGCAGACCTCCAGCACCCGGTTCCCCAGGGCCTCCTCGCCGCCCACCAGATGCGCCGCGCTCGCGTCGAACCACAGGCCTTCCGGCGCGCTGAGCTGGAAGCCCGGACACAACCCCAGCAACGCCTCCCCCAAGGCGACGAGCGCGGCCGTCTCCGCCTCCGGCCGATAGGGGAAGTTCCCCAGCGAGGGCTCCAGCGCGCACGCCGCCGTCAGCGTCAGCCCCGGCCGCGCACCGGCCCGCAGCGCGCTCGTGGACGCGAACGCCACCCGGCGCTGGCCACGCGACTCCTCCACGAGCACGAAGGGCCGCCCCGCCAGCTCCGGCGACTCGACCACCTTGCGCTGCACCGGGAAGCGCACGAGGTGCAGATAGCCTCGCCGCATGGATCAGCACCGCCCCGCGCCGCGCGCCCCCTCGGCACGCGACATCGAGGGCAGGCGGACAGACCGCGCCTGGCCTTGGACTCCAGCGCCGTTGCGCAGGGCGCTCCGCTGCTCCCGCTGGAAGTCCGCCGTGGCGTCCGCGGCTCCCACCGCCACGTCCAGCAGGTGCCCGCCGCCGTCCAGCCCCAGCTCCGGATACAGCTCACTCCACGGGCGCACCACGCGGCTGCCCGTGCCGCCCTGCCGGCTGCGCACCAGCTCCACGGACCAGCCCTCCACGCCCCGGGCCTCCAGCCGCAGCCGCGTCATCCCATCCGCGGGCGCGTCCGGCGTGGTGAGCAGCAGCAGCCCGCCACCGCGCCCCGCCGCATCCGCCAGCTTGCGCGTCTCCGGCAAAGACAACCGCGTCGGCCGCCCCGCCGCGCCCACCCCGCGCGTCAGGTCCAACACCACGCAGGCGAAGGCGCCGCTGCGAGCCAGCTGCACCGCGGCCCACACGCGCTGCTCCGGCAGCGGAGGCCGCACCACCAGGAGGCGCTCCAGGTCCACGCCCAGGGCCGCCGCCGCCGGGGGGTAAAGCTCTTTCGGCCCATCCACCCACGCGCACAGCCGCTGCTCCCGGTGCGCCGCTGCCACCGCGCGCAGGGCCAGGCTGGTGCGCCCCGAGGCCGCCTCGCCGCACAGCTCCACGGCCTGTCCCAGGGGGAAGCCTCCCGCGGGCAGCAGCGCGTCCACCGCCGCCACGCCCGTGCGCAGCACCGCCAGGTACTGGCGCGGCGCCGCCTGGAGCTTCCGGATGCGCTCGCGGAGCTGCTCGACCACCGAGCCCGTCGCCGAGCCTGTCGCCGAGGCCGCTGGTTCCGCGCGCATCGCCTGCTGATCCACCGCCGCGCTCATCTCGCCTCCCGCACACGTCCGCCAGCCCCTCGGCTGGACGGTCGTTCAGTATGCTAGGAGGTCTGACACCAACCGCTGTGGACACAGGGTGGTGGATGGTGGCGGATGACGTGTCAGGTCTGGTGACGAAAAGCCGCGCGAGCTAGCCCGCGCAGAGCAGCTTCACATCCACCCGGGTATCGCCCACGCGACGCAGACACCCACCCAGGAAGTACAGCCGCGCCGAGCGTCCCTCCGCGGACGGCTCGTAGCGCAGCTCGCCTCCCGCCACCGAGCACACCTGCACCGAGCCATCCGCGCGCGTCAGCTCCACGCGCGCCAGCCGCGCATCCGGCAGGTTCATCACGTCCACGCTCTGGCCCACCGTGGCCAGCGCCGCGATGCCGATGAGCGTGTCCCGGTAGTTGCTCTTGCAGACGGAGTCCAGGTTCACCAGCTTGCGGTCGAACTTCTCCGCCATGGCGCGCTGGCGGTAGCCCGGGCCGTAGGACGTCGGGCAATCCGCGTTGCGCACGACAGGCCCCTGCGGCGTGCTGTCCTGCACCAACTCCGCCCGCTTGTCGCTCAGCGCCACCGGCCCGATGGTGGCCCAGAGCACCTCGCGCGAGGCGCCCGTCCCGTCATGCAGGCCCTGGAAGATGGCGTAGTAGTCATCCACCGACGTCAGCAGGTTCTCCTGCTCGTGGCAGAAGTCGCGCGAGGCGTCGTCGCGCAGCGCCACCGGAGGCGGCCGCACCGTGGAGCTGCAGTCCTCCTCGTCCGTCACCACCACCACCAGCAGGCGCGCGCCATCCCGGAGGAAGCCTCCGTTGCCCCCCTGGGCGATGGCCGTGGTGCTCAGCGGGCTGGAGACGGCCAGGCGCACCGCCTCGAAGGGCGTCTCCTGGCCACTGCCCTCCGTGCCCTGCTTCACCAGCCGGCGGAACTTCTCCACGAGGAAGCCGTCCGTGCCGTCGATGAAGCGCTCGTCCGTGGGGTTCCCGACGGCATCCGGCACCGCCTGGAGACGGCCGGCTTGATCCGGGTACTGCCGGGTGACGTCCTGGCCCGTGTTCAGGATGTGCCGCTGATACACCGACGTCGTGATGACCCCCACGCGAAAGTCCTGCGCCACCCCGCTGCCCTCCTTGATGGCCTCCAGGAAGGCGGGCAGCTCCGTGGCGATGCCCGCCTGCTCCTCGGCCATGGAGCCGGAGTTGTCGATGACGAAGAGGATGTCCGTCTTCTGCGGCGCGACGAGCGGCGGAGCGGATTCGCAAGTCCCAGGCACGGTGGAACCCGGGTCATCCACGGGAGAATGACAGGCCGCCGCCAGCAGGGCGGACAGCAGGACGAGGGGGGCTCGGAAAGGGCGCGTCACGGGGGGCCTCCTGCACGCGGCACGCACCAGCGACGCACCGCCTCGGACAGAGGGGGCGAGCATGCCCCACCCCGCTCCTGGACGCGAGACGCGAGAGGAGCGTCGCGCATCCGACGAGGCACGGAAAAAACGCACACCGCGTTTGCCACATCCGTTTTGGTTGTTACCTTGCTTCATCTGCCGCAGAAAAACGACAGATGGTTCACCGGCTCGGTTGCTTGCTGACCGGGATCAAGAAGGAAGAGGCCGAACTTCATGTCTGACGAGAAGAAGAAGGGCACCGCGGCCAGCGCCATGCCCACCGCGATGGCTCCTCCAGGGCTGATCAACAAGGAAGACATCCCGCAGGTGCTGCCCATCCTGCCGCTGCGGAACAGTGTCTTCTTCCCGGGCGGCGTGCTCCCGCTGGCCGTCGGCCGCCAGAAGACGATTGCACTCATCAAGGACGCGGTCCGTGACGACCAGGTGATTGGCGTCGTCACCCAGCGCCGCGCCGAGGAAGAGGACCCGGGCGCCTCCGACCTCTACACCATGGGCACGGTTGCCCGCATCGTGAAGCTCCTGAAGATGGGCGAGGACAACTACTCGCTCGTCGTCCAGGGTCTGGCGCGCTTCCGCGTGCTGGAGCTGGTCCAGGAGGCCCCCTACCTCAAGGCCCGCATCGACGCGGTCGAGGACAAGACCTCGGCGGAGAACGTCGAGGTGGAGGCCCTGGGCATCAACCTGAAGAAGCTCGCGCGCGAGGTCATCGAGCTGATGCCCGAGCTGCCCGCGGCGGCCACGGAGCTCGTGGAGAGCATCACGCACCCCGGCCACCTGGCGGACCTCATCGCCGCCAACGTGGACGTGCCCATCGAGGAGAAGCAGGCCGTCCTGGAGACGGTGGACCTCAAGGCGCGGATGAAGCTGGTGCTGGAGCTGCTCAACCGCAAGCGCGAGATCCTCAAGCTCTCCAACAAGATCGACTCCGCCGTGAAGGGCGAGATGTCGAAGACCCAGCGCGAGTACTACCTGCGCCAGCAGCTCAAGGCGATCAAGGAAGAGCTCGGCGAGATGGGCGAGGAGGAGGAGGAGCTCGACGAGCTGCAGGAGCGCCTGAAGAAGGCGGGCCTGCCGCCCGACGTGGAGAAGGTGGCGCAGAAGGAGCTCAACCGCCTGAAGACGATTCCGGCGGCCTCCAGCGAGTACACCGTCGCGCGCACCTACCTGGATTGGATCGCGGATCTGCCGTGGGCCAAGCTGTCCGAGGACAACCTCGACATCGAGAACGCGCGCCAGCAGCTCGACAAGGATCACTTCGGCATCAAGAAGGTGAAGAAGCGCATCCTGGAGTACCTGGCCGTGCGCAAGCTGAAGAACGACATGCGCGGCCCCATCCTGTGCCTGGTCGGTCCTCCGGGCGTGGGCAAGACGTCGCTCGGCCAGAGCGTGGCCAAGGCCACGGGGCGCAAGTTCGTGCGCCTGAGCCTGGGCGGCGTGCGGGACGAGGCCGAGATCCGCGGGCACCGGCGCACCTACGTGGGCGCGCTGCCCGGCCGCTTCATCCAGAGCATGAAGAAGGCCGGCACCAAGAACCCGGTGATGATGCTCGATGAGATCGACAAGCTGGGCGCGGACTTCCGCGGCGACCCCAGCGCGGCGCTCCTCGAGGTGCTGGATCCGGAGCAGAACAACTCGTTCAGCGACCACTACCTGGACGTGCCGTTCGACCTGTCCAAGGTGATGTTCGTCGCCACGGCGAACCAGCTCGACCCCATCCCCGGGCCGCTCCGCGACCGCATGGAGATCATCGAGCTGTCCGGCTACACGTTCGAGGAGAAGCAGCAGATCGCCCGCATCCACCTGGTGCCCAAGCAGCTCAAGGAGCACGGGCTGTCTCCGGACCACATCGAGATCACCGACGACTCGTTGCTCGTGCTGACCACCTCGTACACGCGAGAGGCCGGCGTGCGTAACCTCGAGCGGCGCATCGCGGACATCTGCCGCGCCATCGCGGTGGAGGTCGCGGGCGGCAAGACGGAGAAGCAGATCATCAACTCCGACCGCGTGAAGGAGATCCTCGGGCCCGAGATGTTCTACTCGGAGGTCGCGGAGCGCACGGAAGTCCCCGGTGTGGCCACGGGCCTCGCCTGGACGGCGGCGGGCGGCGATCTGCTCTTCATCGAGGCGACGAAGATGGCGGGCAAGGGCGGCATGACGCTCACCGGCCAGCTGGGCGACGTGATGAAGGAGAGCGCGACGGCGGCGCTCAGCTACCTGCGCAGCAAGGCGGAGTCGCTGGGCATCAGCCCGAACTTCCTCGAGAAGACGGACCTGCACCTGCACTTCCCCGCGGGCTCCATCCCCAAGGATGGTCCCTCGGCCGGCGTCACCATCCTCACCGCGCTCACCAGCCTCCTGACGGGCATCCGGGTGCGGCACGACACGGCGATGACGGGCGAGGCCACCCTGCGTGGCCTGGTGCTGCCGGTGGGCGGCATCAAGGAGAAGGTGCTGGCGGCGCACCGGGCGGGCATCAAGCGGGTCATCCTGCCCGAGCGGTGCCGCAAGGACCTGGTGGACGTGCCGGATCAGGCCAAGAACGAGCTGGAGTTCATCTTCGTCAAGGAGATGGACGAGGTGCTCAAGGCGGCGCTGGAGACCTCGCCGTTCAAGGGCGCCGCGTCCGCCTCGGGCGGCGGTGAGCCGGGCAAGGAGGCTCCTGCCATCCCGCCCTCGGCCGAGAGCGCTCCCGAGGTCCGCGCGTAGTTCCAGCGGTCCTCCGTCATGAAGTCACGCGGGCAGGCTCCCTCCTCGGGGGCCTGCCCGTCGTCTTTTTGGCCACGTCGGACGAAAGTCGCGCTGGGCGGACCGGGCGCGACCCACGAAGATGCCGCGCGCCACGCGCATGACGCGCGAAAGGAGCGCACCGATGAAGTACGTGAACCTGGGCCGCACGGGCCTGCGGGTGTCTCGCCTCTGCCTGGGGTGCATGAGCTACGGCACGCCCAAGTGGCGCCCCTGGGTGCTGGACGAGGAGGCCGCCCAGCCGTTCTTCCGCCGCGCCGTGGAGCTGGGCATCAACTTCTTCGACACCGCGAACATGTACTCGCTGGGCGTCAGCGAGGAGATCACCGGCCGCGCGCTGCGCCGCTACGCGCGCATGGAAGAGGTGGTGGTGGCCACCAAGGTCTTCTTCCCCACCGGCGATGGCCAGAACATGCGCGGCCTGTCGCGCAAGCACGTCGTCCAGGCGTGCGAGGCGAGCCTCAAGCGGCTCGGCGTGGACACCATCGACCTGTACCAGCTGCACCGCATGGATCCGATGACGCCCGTGGAGGAGACGCTCGCCGCGCTGGAGCTGCTCGTGCAGCAGGGCAAGGTCCGGTACATCGGCGCGAGCACCGCGTTCGCGTGGCAGTTCGCGCGCGCGCTCGGCGTCTCCGAGCGCCGCGGGTGGAGTCGCTTCGTCTCCATGCAGAACCACTACAACCTCGTCTACCGCGAGGAGGAGCGAGAGATGCTCCCCCTGTGCGAAGCCGAAGGCGTGGGCGTCATCCCCTGGTCTCCGCTGGCGCGCGGGCTGCTGGCGGGCTCGCGAAAGTCCCTGGACGATCGGGAGTCCACCAAGCGCGCGGGCACCGACTCGCTCTCCCCCATCCTCTACGATCAACCCAGCGACTGGGACGTGGTGGAGGCGGTGCGACAGGTGGCGGAGACGCGCGGTGTTCCGGCCGCTCAGGTGTCACTCGCGTGGCTGCTGTCCAAGCCCGTGGTGACCGCGCCCATCATCGGCGCCACCAAGCTCACGCACCTGGAGGACGCCGCGCGCGCGGTGGACCTCAAGCTGGAGCCCGCGGAGGTTCAGATGCTGGAGGCGCCCTACCGGCCCCACTCCGTCAAGGGCATGTAGCGCCCCGCGCCCCGCATCCACTCCGCCGCCGAGCGCAGATCCGCCTCGAAGTGGATCCGCGCCTCGGCCCGGGCTCGCGGCTCGGCGAGCCGGAGCACCTCGGCGGGGTCGAACGTGGCCATCCAGGCTTCCGCCCAGGGCGTGCGCAGCAACCGGCCTCGGTCCAGGTGGAAGCGGAAGCTCGGCCCCAGGAAGGCCCGCGCGGCGCCCTCGCCCAGCGCGACCACCATCCGGGGCCGCACCGTCGCCACCTCGGACTCCAGCCACGTCCGGCACTCCGCTTCCTCGGCGTGCCGTGGCACCCACGTCACATGAAGCGCCGAGCGCCGCAGCCGCGCCCGCGCGAGGACCTCGCCGAGCAGGGGCTCCTCGGATCCGTGGAGCGCAGTGGCTGCGTTCGCGTCCTCATCTCCGGGCCGCTCGCGCACCAGCATCAGTGAAACCTTTCCGTCGCCCTCCCCCGCCGCCTGCTCCTCGGCGCCTCTGGCGCGAGGCTCGGGCAGCCCAGGGTCCGAGACCCCGGCTTCAAAGCGCAGCTGCCCCGCGTCCCAGTGCGCGCTCGCGTCCGGAGTGAGGAGGCTCCAGCGCGCGAAGGCGAATCGCCGTGCGACGCGCGGGGCGACGTACCGGACGATGCGGTGCTCCGGCCGGAACCACGCGACGAACCGCTCGCCCTCGTCCGAAGCCACGCGGCGGAACCGCGCGCCCTCCAGCAGCACATGGGCATCACGCCCCACCGCGCGCTCCATCTCGCGCAGGCGCGCCACGGCCTCATCGCGCGAGCGTTCCAACAAGCCTCGCTCCCCACGCGTGAGTCGCCAGAGGACGCGATAGAGCAGTCCCCAACGCTCTGGGGAGCGATGACATGCCACCGCCTCCGCCAGCGCGAGGAAGTCCCGAGGCACGCTCGCCGTGACGGGTGGTGGCACCATCCCCGAAGCGATCGTCCCAGGTGTTCGAGCCGCATCCAGATCAGCGGGCTCCGAGCCAGTTGCCCCCGCTGAGGACGACGCCGACACGCGAGCGCCCATCGAGAACTCCGAACCGCGAGCACCCGCCGAGAACTCCGGGCCACGAGCGCCCGCCGAGAACTCCGAGCTGCGAGCTCCCTCCGCGGACTCCACGAAGAGAACCCGCTCCGGAGGCACGCCGCGCGCAAGCAGTCCGCGCGCGACCTCGCGGAAGGACGTCAGCTCGGGCGCGACGTGGACGCGCGTGAGGGACTCGGGCAGGACTCCAGACATGGGCAGCCCTGCGTCCTACCTCACCCGTCCGACACGCGCGACCTCGTTCATTCCTCCTGAGCCAGCGAGTCCACGTCCTTCTGGAGCTGACTGCTGTCCTGGAAGAACGAGTCGAGGGACTGGGTCCGAGCCATGCGGAACGAGGGCGGCAGCATCGAGCGGGAGAAGTCCAGCTCCGGGCTGAACTCCTCATTGGCGAGCAGCGTGGGGATGTGCGTGAGCGCCAGGAACACGCCCGAGCCCACCACCAGCACGCGCAGCAGCCGCCTGGGCTCCCAGCGCGTCACGTAGCGCAAGTGCCAGAACAGCCCCCACACCAACAGGCCCAGGTAGGCCACCTTCGTCAGGAAGCCCAGGCCCCAGTGCACCGACAGGCTGAAGCCCAGCGTCGCCGTCGCGGGCGGGACCAGCGTCACGCCCAACAGCATCAACCCACCGATGGTGGCGTGGGTGCGGAACTGGAAGCTCCGGCGCGAGATGCGACTCGCCAGCGACCAGCCCCCCGCCCAGAGGAGCGCCACGCCCAGGGGAATCAACCCTGAGGTGATCAGGTCTCCCCAATCCGTGCGCTGGTAGTTGGTGACGTAGCCGGAGACGAGGCAGGCGAACACCAACACCAGGATGGTCGCCGAGAAGGCACGCGGCTGCTCGAAGAGGCGGGCGCGAGGAGACTCGGCCGTCCGCGCGATGACGGTGTCCTCCACCTTGTGGCTCCGCGGGCGGAAGCGCAGCACCGTGTCGCCCAGCGCCACGCGCGCGTCGGGCGTCAGCACCACCTCGGCCAGCGGGGCCCACGGCTCCACGCGGAAGGTGCCGTTCTGGCTGCCCAGGTCGCGCAACACCAGCGCGCCGTCCTCGCGGCGCTCGACGCGCAGGTGCGACGCGGACACCTTCGGGTCATCCAGGATGATGTCGTTGTCGTAGCCGCGGCCCACGCTGACGGGGAAGCGCTCCAGCCGATGCCGGGCCTGGACGCCGTCTCCCTCCAGCACCTCCAGGAAGATCACTTCGTCCACGAGAGGGCCTCCAGGTAGCGCCGCGCCAGCTTGCGGGCGTTGTCCGCGCTGAAGCCAGCCAGGGTGAGGCTGGAGTCCACGCCGCTCGTGCTCGCGTTGAGCGTGGCGGCGCGCAGCACCAGGTCATAGAGGCCCGGGAAGCGCCGGTACGCACGCAGGCACATCGACGCGCGCACGGGCAGCCCGCCCACATCCACGAACTCCGACTGACAGCGGAAGTTGGTCACGTCCTCGCGCGTGGCGGAAACGGAGTCCGGGTCCTGCGAGTACAGCGAGCTGTACAGCGACGCGAAGCGCAGCGCTCCCAACTCTCGGCTGCTCACGTGCTGGTGGAGATAGGACACCACGCCCGTGCTGTGACTGGAGGACAGGTAGATGTCCTCCTCGGATGAGCACTGGTAGTTCGTCACCGTGTAGGGCGTATCCGGCTCGTGGGCCGTGTCGCCCCAGCACTTGAGGAAGTTGTTCCACCGCCCCGGCACGCGGTAGTCGTCCAGCGGCTGCTGCGGCAGAGGCGAGGCGAGCAGCCGCTCCGTCAGCCGCTGCTGGTTCTCCAGGAGCTGTTGATGGACCACCGGCAGCAGGGACTCGTCCACCTGCTTTCGCGGGGTCTGGAGCCCACGGGCCAGCAACGCGCGCGCATGAGACACGGGCACCAGGAACCCGACTTGATTGCCCATCGTGGAGACGTTGATGCCCACCACGCGGCCCTCGCCGGTGAGCGTGGGCCCACCGCTCATGCCCGGGTTGATGGCGCCCGTGAAGTGGATGCGCTCGTACAGCGCATCCTGGACGAGTCCGTTGTACGTGCCCTCGACGATGGTGGTGCCCAGGTCACGCGGGTTGCCCATGGCGAACAGGCGTGTGCCCTGCGCCGGCTCATGATCATCCAAGGGGAAGAAGTCGGGGGCCGGCACATCCGTCTGGATGAGGGCCAGGTCGTGCACCACGTCTACGTCCAAGAGCCGCACCAGCACGGTGCCAGCGCCGCGCTCCAGCTCGGCGGTGTAGTCCTCCGGGTGGAGCACCAGGTCCGAGACCACGTGGTAGTTCGTGATGGCGTGTCCCTGCGCGCTCACGAAGAAGGCCGAGCCGATGGACGACTTCGTCCCCGAGCGCCGCTCGATGATGCGCACCTGCGCGACCCGCCCTTGAATCTTGCGGAACAGCTCGTGGGTGGCGGGCGGCAGCACGGGAGGCGGTGCCTCGGGACGCGCGGCCTCGGACGATCCGGGAGCAATGCCCGGCTCCACGGGGGCCACCACGGGCGTCTGCGCGAGCACGGCGACGGCGAAGAGGACGATCATGGGCACGGCGCACAGTACCCCAGGGGGCCCCACACAGGGACAGGACGAAGCAGGGCGGGCCGCCACGGAAGCGCCCGTCCGCGCTCAGCCACGCGGCTCGAGCACGGCGCGCCCCCGCTGTCGCCTTCGCCAGGCGGCATAGGAGGCCACCAGCGCGCCCGCCAGTGTCCCCGCCAGCGCGCCAGCGACCCGCCGGGGCACCACGCCCGCGACAGGAGGCTCCATCCGGAAGGTCTCCAACGAGGCGCGCACTTGAGGCGCCAGCGTCTCCCAGCGCTCCGCGGGAGCGCTCACCGTCACCACCGCGTGGCGCCCCTCCGAGGCCAGCGCCGTCACCAGCACCGCGCGCACCTGCCCCGACTCGCGCAGCGTGCCCAGCACCTCCACCCGAGGCACCGGCCCCCCCACCCGGTCCACCCGCTCGGGCGACAACGTCAGGCCCAGCTCCCGGAGGAAATGTCCCGGCACGGCCGAGGCGAACGCGTCCCGCTCGGAAGGGCTGGCGGAGAAGCCCTGCTCTACCACCGACACCAGCAGCGTGGCGGCCTCCGCGCCCTCGCCATCCGTCAGCACCGCGGACAGGCTGCGCGCCTCCCCGGGCTCGAGCGACACCGCGCCCACGCGCGAGCCGGCGTAGCGCTCCCAGCCCGTCATCCGGAAGGACGCCGGGGGCCGGAAGCTGTAACCATCCCGGCGCAGCTCGGCGCCGAGCGCCCCCGGCTGCACCACCACCATCAGCGTCAGAAGCGGCAACACCACGCGGCGAGCATAGCCCGCGTCGCCTTCCCGCCCGTATTCCAGGAAGTCCCGCGCGCCTGCTTCCTCGTGTGACATCCCCGTCGGGCGCGGCTAACGTTCGCGCCCCGATGACTCCAGCCGCCAGGGCCGAATTGGAGGCGCGCGCCGACCGCGCCCTGCGCCGTGGCGAACTCGCCGAGGCCCTCGGCCTGTTCGAGCAGCTCGCTCGTGCGTTCCCCTCGGAGGAGGGGCTCGCCCACAAGCTCGTGCTGGTGCGCGAGTCGCTCCAGCCGCACGAGCTGCAGCACCTCCAGAATCGCCCGCGCGAGCCGCATGAGCTGCCCTCGCTCGGCCCCTCCTCACCCATGCAGGAAGGCGAGCGCCTCTTCGCGCTGGGGGACTATGTGGGCGCGGCCGCCGCCTACCGCCGCGCGCTCCAGGAGCGCCCCGGCAACGAGCTGCTCCAGGAGCGCCTCCTGGAGTTGTACGAGCTTGCCCGCGCCCTGCCCGTCCAGTCGCCCACGGACAAGGCCCTCCCGCCGGAGCCCGAGGACAAGCTCCAGGCCCTGCTGGATCGGCTGGCCTCCCGGCGCCGCCTCAAGCGCGACTGAAGTGCCCCATCTCCCTGGCACCGGGAGATCCGACGTGGTGCGTATTCACGCGTTGCGCCCCCCGGAGCGCGCTCCTACAATCCGCCCCCGACGTCGCTGTCATAGCGCGGCCCCAACCTTGTGACACCCACGTCCGACTTGACTCGTGACCATGACCCGACCCCTGCGACTCGGAGTCCTCACCGGTGGTGGTGACTGCCCGGGGCTCAACGCCCTCATCCGGGGCCTCGTCCGCCGCGGCGCGCACGAGTTCGGCCACGAGTTCGTGGGCATCGAGAACGGCTTCATGGGGCTGTGCGAGCCGGAGCTCATCCGCCCGCTCGGCGTGGAGGACACGCGCGGCATCCTGCCCAAGGGCGGCACCATCCTGGGCACGTCCAACCGGGCCAACCCCTTCGCCTACGCCCTGCGCGAGGGCGACCACTGGGTGGAGCGGGACGTGTCGGACCGGGTGCTGCGCCGCTGCGAGGAGCTGGGCCTGGATGGGCTCGTCGCCATCGGCGGAGACGGCACGCTGTCCATCGGGCACCGCCTGGCGGAGAAGGGGCTGAAGGTCGTCGGGTGTCCGAAGACCATCGACAACGACTTGTCCGGCACGGACCAGACGTTCGGCTTCGACACCGCGCGGCTCATCGTCACCGAGGCGTTGGATCGCCTGCACTCCACCGCCGAGTCGCATGACCGGGTGATGGTCGTGGAGATCATGGGCCGGCACGCCGGCTTCCTCACGCTGGACAGCGGCATCGCGGGCGGCGCGGACGTCATCCTGCTTCCGGAGATTCCGTACCGCGTGGAGTCCATCGTGGAGAAGATCCACCGCCGGGCCACGCGCCGGCGCAGCTTCTCCATCATCGCCATCTCCGAGGGCGCCTTCCCCGAGGGCGGCACGCTCGCCGTGCAGGAGAAGGCCGAGGACATTCCGGGACGCGGCGTGGTGCGGCTGGGTGGCGCGGGCAAGGTGTGCGCGGACTTGCTGGCGAAGCACATCGACGCGGAGATCCGCGTCACGGTGCTGGGCCACCTGCAACGCGGTGGCAGTCCCAGCGCGGCGGACCGCGTGCTGGCCACGCGCTACGGCTGCAAGGTGTTGGACCTGGTGCGCGACGGGCAGTGGGGCCACATGGTGGCGCTGCGCAACAACGACATCGTCGCGGTGCCGCTGAGTGAGTCGCGCAAGGAGCGCCGGGTGGATCCGCACGGGGAGCTGGTGCGGTTCGCCAAGAGCATGGGAATCGGATTCGGGGACTGAGTCGAGGGAGGAGGGGTAACGCGAACCATGACGCTCATCGGCCGCCATATCGGTCGCTATCGCATCCTGGAGGAGCTGGGCTCCGGGGGCATGAGCGTCGTGTACAAGGGGCTCGACACCGCGCTCGATCGCGAAGTCGCCGTGAAGGTGCTGCACCCGCACCTGGCCGGCAAGGACGAGTCGCGCAAGCGCCTGGCGCGCGAGGCCCGCGCGGTGGCCAAGCTGCACCACCCCAACATCCTCGAGGTGTTCGACTTCTCCCCCGCCGAGGCGAACGACGCCTTCATCGTCACCGAGTACATCCGGGGCCGCACGCTCAAGACGTACCTGGACGAAGGCGCGCTGGAGCCGCCCGAGCTGGCGGCGATGATCATCCACGAGCTGGCCGCGGCGCTCGCCCACGCGCACGAGTCCGGCGTCATCCACCGCGACCTCAAGCCCGACAACGTCATGGTGCGCGAGGACGGCGTCCTCAAGCTGATGGACTTCGGCATCGCGCGGCTGCTCGACATCGAGGAGCGGATGACCGTCACGGGCACGCTCGTGGGCTCGCCCGCGCACATGTCCCCGGAGATCATCGAGGGCCTGGAGGCGGGCCCCGAGGCCGACGTCTTCAGCCTGGGCATCATGTTCTATGCCCTGCTCACCGGCCGCCTGCCCTTCAGCGCGCCCAACACCACCGCCACCCTCAAGCGCATCCTCGACGGCGCCTACGAGGATCCGCGGCGGCGCGTGCCCTCGCTGTCCGACGAGCTGGCGGAGATCTGCGCCCTCTGTCTTCAGCGCGACCCTCGCCGCCGGTACTCGGACGCGGGACAGCTCCGCGACGCGCTCGCGGACTACCTCACCGGCCTGGGCTTCCCGCGCGTGGGCGAAGAGCTGGTGTCGTTCTTCGCCGACCCGCCCTCGTACAAGAAGCTCGCGCGCCAGCGCATCGTCGCGGCGCTGCTGGAGCGCGGTGAGCGACTGCTCGCGGAGAAGCGCACGCCTCGCGCCCTCGCCCACCTGAACCAGGTGCTCGCGCTGGATGCCGACAACGCCCGCGCGCTCGCGCTGCTCAAGACCGTCCAGCGCGCCCAGCGACTTCGCACGTGGCGCCGCCGGGGCCTGAAACTGGGCATCGCCGCCGTCGTCGCGGGGGGGCTCGGCGCGGTGGGCTGGAAGGTCCACGCCCTGCGCGCGCCCCCGGCGCCCGTGCCCACCGCGCCCTCGGCGACCTCACCGAAGGCGCCGCCCGAGCCCACCGCTCGGGTGACGCCGCCCCCGCCGCACGTCACGCCCCCCGCGCCGCCCCTCGTGCGCACCGCCCTGGAGCGGCCGACGGTTCCGCACCCACCGCCGCCGGAGTCCCTGGAGGAGCCGCGCTCGGCCATCCGGAAGAGCACCGCCCCCGCGCGGACGATGCCGGTGTCCATCCTGGTGCGGCCCTATGGCTTCGTGCAGGTGGATGACGCCCCGGCCAGCGCCCAACCGCTCGCGCAGCACAACGTGCAGACGACTCCGGGACGCCACACCGTCACCATCACCTGCGACTACTGCGAGGACACCACGGAGACCATCGACGTGAGCGCCGAGGGCGACAACGTCTTCCGGCTGCGCGCGCTGCTCAAGCCCTCGCAGCTCTCGTTCGACTATCAGCCCGCGGACGCGCTCGTGCAGGTGGGTGACACGCGCCGCACCGCGCACGACAGCCTGTCCCAGCCCTTCGACATTCGCTCCCCCCGCGGCCCCGCCAGCTTCCAGCACCGCGTCGAGGTGGAGATCAGCCGCCCCGGCTTCCGCGCGGAGAAGCGCGTCGTCCTCTTGGAGCCGGGGAAACCCACCACCCTGCGCGGAAGCCTGCATCCCGAATGAGCCGCGCCCTGTCGCTCCTCCTCTTCTGCCTGACGCTCGTGCTCGCCCTGCCCGCGCGCGCGCAGGACCTGACCGATCCCGAGGTCTCCGCGCTCCGCGCCGCCTTCGAGTACGGCAAGTACGCCGAGGTGTTGGATCGCGCCGGCCTGCGCATCGACCGCGGCAACCTCGGCCCCGAGGACCTTCAAGAGCTGCACAAGCTGGCGGGCCTGGCGGCCTTCAACCTGGGGCGCACCGAAGAGGCCGCGCGGCACCTGCGCGCGCTCCTGCGGTTGGATCCCGACTTCAACCTGGATCCGTTCGTCGTCCCGCCCCCGGCCGTGGCCTTCTTCGAGGACCTGAAGAACCAGATGGCCAGCGAGCTGGAGTTCCTGCGTCAGGAGCAGCGGCTTCGCGTGGAGCGCGAGAAGTCCGAGGCGGAGCGCCGCGAGCAGGAGCGCCTGGCCGCCGAGACGCAGCGCCGCCGCGCCGAGGAACTCTCGCGACAGGTCGTCGTGCGCACGGTGGAGAAGCGCAACTTCCTGGTCAACTTCGTCCCCTTCGGCGCGGGCCAGTTCCAACAAGGCCGCAACAGCCTGGGCATCGTCTTCGCCGCGACCGAGGGCGCGCTCGCGGTGACGAGCATCATCTCCTTCTTCGCGTACGGCTCGCTCTACAAGGAAGGCTTCATCCGCCTCGACAACGTCTATGACGAGGACGGCCAGGCCTCCATCCCGGTGCGATACATCCCCACGGACCGCGCGCGGCAAGCGGACACGTGGCAGTTGCTGAAGCTGGCGTCGGCGACGGGCTTCTACACCGTCTATGCGCTGGGCGTGGTGGACGCCATCTACCACCACGAGGATCAAGTCGTGCGCACCACCATGGAGGCTCGCCCGGAACCCTCGCCCTCCGAGTCCCTCCGCTCTCCTGCCCCCCCGCCCCTGCGACTGCGGCTGCATGCCTCCCCGGATGGCGTGGGCGCGGGCCTCACCCTCAAGTTCTAGAACCCAGGTACGCGCTCTCTTATGGCCAGCCTCACCGTCCGCTCTCCCGATGGCAAGGTCCTCACGGTCTCCCTGCGCAAGCGCATCACCAGCCTCGGCCGGGGCCCTGACAACGACGTGCGCCTGGAGGACCCTGCTGTCCCCGACAACGCCCTGCACGTCACCTTCGACGGCAGCCGCTACGAGGTGGGCACCCTGGGCGCCACCTTCCAGGTCAACGGCCGCAAGCGAGACACCCACGCGCTGGCCACCGGCGACGTGGTCCGCGTGGGCGGCACCGAACTCGTCTTCACCCGCGACGACGCGCCCCGCGCCCCGCTCCCGCGCACGCCCACGGCCGAGGTGGAGGTCTCACTGTCCTCCAACAGCTCGGACTCGCACACCGCCGAGGTGCCCGGTGTCCCCGGCCGCGAGCTGGTGCTCCTGCGCCGGCTGACCGCCTTCAGCGAGCGGCTGCTGGGCAGCTACGACGTGGAGCGCATCCTCGAGAGCCTCATGGACGAGGCCATCGAGGTGACGCGCGCCGACAAGGGCTTCCTCATCCTCATGGAGAGCGGCGAGCCGCGCGTGAAGGTGGCGCGCAACATCTCGCGCGAGAACATCGAGGACGCGGTGGAGAAGCTGTCCGACTCCATCATCGCCAAGGTGGTGAAGGATCAGCGCGCCCTCATCCTCGCGGACGCGGTGGACGCCCCCGAGTTCAAGGCCAGCGAGTCGGTGGTCAACCTGAAGGTCCACTCGGTCATGTGCGTGCCGCTCATGCACAAGGGCGACCTGTTCGGCGTGCTCTACGTGGGCAACGACCGGCTGGTGAACCGCTTCGAGCCCAAGAGCCTGGACATGCTCACCGTCTTCGCGGCGCAGGCGTCCCTCATCCTGCACAACGCGCTGCTGGTGAACGACCTCAAGCTGGACAACACCGAGCTGCGCAAGAAGCTGGAGGACCAGCGCTACGGCGACATCGTGGGCGCGTGTCAGGGCATGCGCGACGTGTACAAGCGCATCGACAAGATTGCCCCCACGGACATCTCCGTCCTCATCACCGGCGAGACGGGCACGGGCAAGGAGCTGATTGCCCGGGAGATCCACCGCCGCTCGCCGCGCACCAAGGGCCCGTTCATCACCATCAACTGCGGCGCCATCCCGGAGAACCTGCTGGAGAGCGAGCTGTTCGGCCACACCAAGGGCTCCTTCACCGGCGCGGTGGCCACGCGCCCCGGCAAGTTCCAGGCGGCCATCGGCGGCACGCTGTTCCTGGATGAGATTGGCGAGATGCCCCTGCAGCTGCAGGTGAAGCTCTTGCGCGCGCTCCAGGAGAAGGTCGTCTACAAGGTCGGCGACAACCGCGGCGAGGCGGTGGACATCCGCGTGGTGGCCGCCACCAACAAGGTCCTCGAGGAGGAAGTGAAGCGGAACACCTTCCGCGAGGACCTCTACTACCGCCTCAACGTCGTCACGCTGAAGCTGCCGCCGCTGCGCGAGCGCGGAGAGGACATCATCGTCCTGGGTCGCTTCTTCCTGCAGAAGTACTCGCGCGAGTTCAACTCGCGGGCGCGTGGGTTCACGCCCTCCGCCAGCGTCTCGATGAAGAAGTACAGCTGGCCGGGCAACATCCGCGAGCTGGAGAACCGCATCAAGAAGGCCGTGGTGCTCGCGGACAAGCCGCTCCTGGGCGCGGACGACCTGGACCTCAAGCCGGAGAACCTGGAGCCCATCATGCCGCTGCTCCAGGCCAAGGAAGAGTTCCAGAAGCGCTACATCAACGAAGTCCTCGCGCGGAACAACGGCAACCGCACCAAGACGGCCAAGGACCTGGGCGTGGATCCCCGCACCATCTTCCGGCACCTGGAGAAGCTGGAGGCGGAGAAGACGGGCCGGCCCCTGCCCCCCGAGGAGGGCGAGGAGCTGCTCTGACGGCACCGGGTCCCCGCACGATGCGACGCTCCTCGATCCCAGCCCCGCGCGAACGACGGACCCTCACGGCGTGGGGGCTGTTCGGGCTCGCCCTGTGCCTGGGCGTGGCGGCCGGCTGCCTCGTCCCGCAGGACAGCGCGTCCTTCCTGGACTCCTTGCCGGTGATGCTCAACCGGCCGCCGCGCATCATCGAGAACCAGGTGCGGCCCCCGGAGCGTCTCATTCGCGACTTCGGCGCCACCACGTGCGCGCTCGACTTCAGCGTGGAGGTGCAGGATCCCGACGTGGACGACACGCTCAGCGTCGAGTGGTACGTGGACTACCCCACCGACGGTCGCATCCAACAGGTGGACGAGTTCACCAACACCGGGCGACCTGACCGCGCGGGTGGCGCGCAGCTCCACGTGGACCTGCGCGCGGCCAACAGCCTGCTGGCGAGCCCGGGCCTGCACGTCGTGGAGGCCATCGTGACGGACACCCGGCTCATCCACCGCGAGCCCCGGCCGCGCGGGCAGCTCGATCTCGCGGACGGCGGCACCGTGGTCAATCCGGGCTTCGCCACCAGCTACGCCTGGGTGGTGAACACCGTGCAGGGGAACTGCCGATGAACGCTCCGCTTCGCATCACCGCGTGGGTGGCGCTGGCGCTGGGCGCCCCCGCGTGCGGACTCATCGACGAGCCGCCCCCGGCCTCCCAGCTCGTGTGCGCCTCGGACGCCGAATGCGGCCCCAAGCAGGTGTGCTTCGCGGATGGCTGCGGAGACCCGGGCCGGGACATCGTCGTCGAGGTGACTGCCGCGCCGAGCCAGGGCGTGCACGCCCAGGACTTCCCGGTGGACAACCTCCGCCCGCAGCAGGACCTCCAGCTCTTCGGCCCGGCGTCGCTCCAGGGGCAGGTGACGCGCAACCTGAGCGCGGCCTCCGACGGCGGCATGGTCGCCACCGCGTACCGCGACAGCATCACCGTGCGGGCCACGGGCACCAGCCGGCTCATCCCCGGCGTCTCGCGCCACTACGAGGCGACGCTCGTGCCCACGGACGGCGCGTACGCGCTGCCGGTGGGCACTGGGGACTACTCCGTGACGGTGGTCCCCGGTGACGTGACGGTGCCCCCCGTCACGAAAACCGGCGCGGTGGATCCCGGCCTCCGCACGTCGCTGGACTTCACCCTCGCCGCTCCGGAGGCGCTGGTGCGCCTGGAGGGCGTGCTCGTGGAGCAAGGCACGCAGGCGGTGGCCACGGACATGGAGGTGCAGGCGCTGGATGCCAGCCTGCGTCCGCTGTCCCAGCGCGTGCGGGTGGAGCGCGGGACGGGGCGCTTCGTGCTCAACCTGGTCCCCGAGGCGGCTCGACTCGCCACCGTGCTCCTGGCCGCGACGTCGGTGAACAACGACGACGGCGTGCCCCGCAAGACGTTCGTGGTGGATCCGCGCGTGAAGCTCCCCAAGCCGCTGGAGCTGGGCGCCTTCGGAACCCTGGTGCGCGTGGGAGGCCGCGTGCTCGACGCGCGAGGGCAGCCCATCTCGGGCGCCACCGTGTCGATGGAGGGCAAGGTCGGCGGAGGCGGCAGCTACGTGAGCCGCCCCGTGCTCACCGGCACGGACGGGCGCTTCGAGTTGCTGTCGCTGCCGAGCGGCGCGGACGGCGCGCTCGCGCTGGTGACGGTGCCGCCGCCCGCGTCCACCGCGCGCATCACCCGGCAGGCCGTGACGGTGCCCGCCGCGCTCACCGTCCTGCCGGACACCACCTGCCAGGATCGCCTCCTCATCAGCGGCACGATGCTGACGCCGGACGGGAATCCCGCCCCGGGCGTGCGCATCGTCGCCGAGCCGATGGCCGAGGTGGCCGGATGGCCCCTGCCCTCCTCGGGCACGCAGCCTCGGGGCATCACGGACGCGGACGGCCACTTCGAGTTCCGAGTGGACCCCGCCACCTACCGGCTGGACTTCACCCCAGGGGAGAACCTGCCGCGCGTCAGCCGCTTCGTCACCGTGCAGCCCTTGGGCTCCGGCGATCTCGGGACCACGCGGCTGGAGCCCTTCACGCTCTACAAGGGACGCAGCATCACCGGGCTCGTCACGATGCCGGGAGGCGTGCTGCACACGCCGGGAGACCTGGTCCCCAACGCCTCCATCCGCTTCTTCCGCGTCGTCACCGTGGCGGGCAAGCCCTCCGCCGTGCTGCTGGCGCAGGCGCTCTCCGACAGCTCCGGTCACTACACGGTGGTGCTGCCCACCCGCTGAAGCGTCAGGGCAGCGATCCGGCCGCGGCGTTGGCCTGCGCTGCGTCGAACGCGGCGTGCAGCGCATCCACCGCGCCGCCCACCTCGCCCGCGTACTGCACGGCGTGGATGGTGTAGAGGTCCTGCACGTGCTCCAGGCTGCGGAACAGCGTGCGCAGCTGCACGCGCGAGGGGTCCCTCGAATCCAGCGCGCAGCGTGACTCTTCCTGGCGCGTGCGCGTGAGCCAGTCCGCGCGAAACCGCATCCACTCCTGATCCACCTTCTGCGCCGGCACCACGCGCACGAGCTTCTCGCGCTCCGTCTCCAGGTCTGCCCAGAGCGAGCGCGCGGTGTCCAAGCACTCGCGGAAGGTGAGCGGCGGCGTGGACGGTGGCGGCCGGGCGGGCGTCATCGCCGCCACCGAGCGCCCCACGTTCCAGATGAGCCAGAGGCAGAACAGCGTCGAGAGCGCGATGTGGATCCCATAGGCGCCACCGCGGAAGCGGCGGTAGCGGGGATCTTTGCCAGGGTCGGGAGCGGACACGGGGTCCAGGTCTTACGACCGTGGACCCCGCGTGGCAACGCCCCTGTCATGGACTGCGTCCGCTTCCAGGGAGGCGGGACGGACCTACTGCGGCGCTGGGGTGGCCGCGGGAGCCTGGGCCGGCGCGGCGGCCGGAGCAGGCGCGGCGGCGGCCGGGGTGGGCACCGGGCCCGGCGCGGCGGTGTCACCGCTCATCAGGCGCTTCACCGTGGAGAGGCGCCCGCGGAACTGCGACAGGTACTGGGTGGCCGGGTACGTGGCCAGCGCCGAGCGCACCGTCTCCGCCGCCTTCTCGAGCTGGTTGGTCTCCTGGTACGACTGGGCCAGCAGCAGCATGGCGTAGTCGCGCGTCTTGGACTTCTTGTCGTTCTCCACGAAGCGCACCAGGAGCGGCACCGCCTTCTCGTGCTGACGCAGCTGGTTGTAGGCCGTGCCCAGGAAGAAGGACGCATCCAGCGCATCCGCCTCCGAGGGGTTCATGGCCAGGAAGCGCGAGAGGTCCTCCACCACGGCGCTCATCTCATTGCGGCGGAACGCGGCCTTGCCACGCTCCAGCGCCGCGTCACCCGTCTCGCGGCGGAGGATGGCGGCGCGATCGTTCAGCGCCTGGCGCTCCAGCGAGCTGAGCCGCGACGTGTCCAGCTTCACCAGCGCATCAATGCCCTTGAGGCGCTCGTCACCCGGCAGCGTGGTCATCATCTTGTAGACCTCGGCCGCCGCGCGCTGCGCGGTCTGGTGCGAGGACAGCTCGCCGCGCTGCTTCTCCTGCTGCGAGCTCAAGTCCGCCACCTGCTTCTCCAACCGCTCACGCTCCCCCGTGGCGCTGGAGCTGCGCGCGCTGGTCACCATCACCGCGGCGCCGGTGGCCAGGATGGCGAACAGCGCGTAGGCCACGGCGGAGGACAGCCACTGGCGCTTCTGGAAGTCCTCGTGGCGCTTGCCCACCGCCTTCACCTCCGCATGGAGGTTCTTCAACAGGTTGTCGGTCTTGATGACCAGGTTGCGCGACTCGATGACTTCCCTGCGGAGTTCGGAAAGTTCCTTCTCGACATCGGACTTCGGCTGTTCGCTTGGCATGGACATCTTCCTGGGCCCGGAGACGACTTCGGCCGACTCGCGCATGGTAGGGAACTCCGAGGGTGGTGCAGCGACTTTTCCGCACCGGAACAGGACTCGGGTGCCTTCACATTCCAGTTGCCGCGCCCACGCGCACGCTCGGTCGCTGCCCGCGACTAGAAGCTTCCAACGCTCCTGGAAGGCTCGGGCGAGAAGGCATACGTCAGGCCGAGCGTGAACCAGTTGCCGCCGCCGTTGAAGCTGAACGGACCGGGGTGTCCCTCGGGGTCGGGTGTCTCCACGGGCCCGCGCAGGAAGGCGAGCCGGTACTCGGCCGTGACGCCCCAGTGCGAGGACAAGCGGAGCGTGGCGCCGAGCGAGCCCATCCACGCCTGCGTGACGTTCTCCATCATGGAAGAACCCTGCCGCTTGGACGCCGCCACGGCGGGCCCGGTGAGGATGCCCGCGAAGGGCACGAGCCCCTGCGGGCCAATCCCCTCCAGCACGCCCTGGAAGCGCAGGCCCACCAGCGCGCCGTACGTGAGCGTCGTCAGCTTGCGGCGCTCGAAGGTGCCGTCGCCCACGGGCTCGGCGAGCCGCAGCGAGTTGCTGCCGCTGACGAAGAGATCGATCCCCAGCTCCACCAGGTCCGTCACCGCGTAAGCGAAGGTGCCCGCCAGCACGGGGCCATCACCGCGCGGATCCACGCCCCGCTCCGGTGGGGGCAGCCACGCGCTGCCGACCTTGCCGGGGCGGTACCAGGAATCGAAGAGGGTGTCGTTCGAGGTCAGCCGCCAGCCCCCGCTGATGGTGATGCGCCCCACT
Source organism: Myxococcaceae bacterium JPH2 (assembly GCA_016458225.1). Taxonomy (NCBI): domain Bacteria; kingdom Pseudomonadati; phylum Myxococcota; class Myxococcia; order Myxococcales; family Myxococcaceae; species Myxococcaceae bacterium JPH2. The sequence goes on from JAEMGR010000009.1 coordinate 250,705, forward strand.
CCGTCCAGCGAGTTGGGCGCGGCGTCCTCCGGTTGGGCGAGCGCAGGCGTGGCGAGGAGGACGAGCAGGGGCAGGAGTCGGCGGGGCATCGGGCGGGCTCTGGACGGACTCACCGCGACCGGGGCGGGCGCACGGCGATTTCGAGGAACGTGGTGCGCCGCCGACACAGCGACGCGACCACGCAGCGGGCCACGCAGAGCGGGCCGAACTCTCGGAAGACGACGCCCAGGTTGGCCAGCACGTCACGCAAGGTGATGACACCGCGCATGCGCTCGCTCCTCGCGTGGGAACCGTGAGTCCGCCCCGTGCTACAGGCGTGTGGCGGACCGTAACAGCGACCTCCCACGCGTCAACTTTCCGGGCGCGCAAGGGCGCGACACGCCTGGGTTTCCGCCTGGATTGCCCCAGGGGCGCTCAGCGGGCGCGGCGCTCCAGCTCCAAGAGCGGCATCTCCAGCACCACCACCGTGCCGTGCGTGCACGGGGGCGTGAAGTCCGCCTTGTCCAGCTCGCCCAACAGCGCGCGCAGCTGCGCGTCCGTCAGCGGCGTGGTGGTGGCGCGGCGCGCGGCGTGGCACGCCATCACCCGCACGGCCTCGGCCAGCGAGACCGCGTCCAGCTCGGCGCCCGGAGGTGGCAGGGCTCGCGCGAGCGCCTCCAACAGCGCGCGCGGATCCGTTCCCTCCAAGCCCGGCGGCACTGTCTTCAGCGCCACCGCCGTGCCCCCAAAGGGCTCCACCTCCACACCCAACCGCGCGAGCGCCTCGCGCCCCTCCACGAGCGACCGAGCCGCCGCCAGCGAGAGGTCCACCGTGGTGCCGAACAACGAAGGCGCGGGTGGCTTCGCCGTGTCCAGCAGGCGCAGGTAGGACGTCAGCCGCGCGCGCTCCAGCGCCGCGTGCGGATCGAGCACCACGAGCGTGCCGCCCGAACCCTCGCACACGTGGAAGCGCCCGCCCAGCAGTCCCAGGGGTCGCAGCGCGCCGAAGTAACCTGGAGGCGGCGCCTCATTGAGCTGCGGCTGGGCCTCGCCGAACGCGGGCACGCGCCCCAGCGGCAGTCCTCCCAGCCCGCCCACGAAGGGACTCGGCTGCGGGGGCGATGACCCCGGCGTCCCCGAGGGCGCATCCATCACCGTGGGCAGCGGCGCGCCCCACGTGGCCTCCTGGGCTCGGGTGAGGAAGCGCTCCACCGCGAGCGCATAGTGCGCGGCGTCCTGCGGCTGCGCGGCGCCTTCCTGCCCCGCCGCGCCCAACCAAGGAGCCGCGCGCAGCACCCGCGTGAGGGCCGCGCCGATGGTGTCCTGCACGCCGCGCGCATCCGAGAAGCGAACCTCCTGCTTCTGCGGATGCACGTTGACGTCCACCGCGCGCGGATCCACGTCGATCTGCAGCACCACCACGGGCTGCCGCCCCGCGGGCAGGAAGTCCTGGTAGGGCCGCTGCACGCAGCTGATGAGGCCCCGGTCGCGCACATAGCGCCGGTTCACGAAGGTGTAGAGACCTCGCGCGTTGGGCAGCGTGTACTCGGGCGAGGCGATGTAGCCCGTGACAGTCACACCCAGTCGCCGCTCCTCCACGGGGAACAAGTGGGGATGCGACGCGGGGCCCAGCACCTCGGCGATGCGGTCGCGCGGGTCGCTGCCGGACGCGGCGCTGGTGAACAGCGCGTTGCCCTCGTGCGTGACGAAGATGGCCACGTCCGGGTAGGCGAGCGCCAGCCGCATGGCCGCTTCCTCGGCGTGCTTCAGCTCGGTGTCGCCCTTGCGCATGAACTTGCGGCGCGCGGGCACGTTGAAGAACAGGTCCTCCACGCTGATGACCGTGCCCACCCGAGGCGGCGCGTCCTCCACCACCGCCGGCCCGCCGCCTTCCACCGTCACGCGCGTGCCCACCAGCGCGCCCGGCTCCGCGGTGTGCAGCGTGAAGCGGGACACGGAGGCGATGGCCGGCACCGCCTCGCCGCGGAAGCCCATGGAGTCGATGCGGAACAGGTCGTCCAGCTCGCGCAGCTTGCTGGTGGCGTGGCGCTCCAGACAGAGCATGGCGTCCTCGCGACCCATGCCGTGGCCGTCATCCGAGACGGTGATGCGCCCCAACCCCCCGCCCTCCAGCTCCACGCGGATGGTCCGAGCCCCCGCGTCGATGGAGTTCTCGCACAGCTCCTTCACCACCGAGGCGGGTCGCTCGACCACCTCGCCGGCGGCAATCTTGTTGATGAGCACGTCGCTCAGGCGCGCGATGCGGGACATGGCAACTGGCCACCCTCCGCCACCCGGGCGACGTTGTCCAGCGCATCCATGACGCAGTGGGCTGACATTCCCGGGCGTCTGGGCTAACACCTGGACCCGCGTATGGACGTGACACGAGCAGACAAGGGCCCGATGCGCGTCGCCGTGACGGGCGCCAGCGGCGAATTCGGCAAGCTGCTGCTCCCGTTGCTGGAGCGCGACCCGAGCGTCGAGCGCATCGTCGTGCTCGATGTGGCGAAGCCCGCGGGCGACAAGGTCGAGTTCCACCGCGTGGACCTCACCCGGCACGACGCGGAGGGCGAGCTGACGGACGCCCTCAACGAGCACGCGGTGGACGCGCTCTACCACCTGGCGTTCCTCTTCGGCCCCATCCGCAGCGGCTCGATGGCGCACGAGTTGGAGGTCGTGGGCACCATGAACGTGCTCACGGCGGCCGGGCGCGCGCGGCTGCCTCGGCTGGTGGTGCCCTCGCTGACGGCCGCGTATGGCGCGCGGGGCAACAACCCCGCCCTGCTGCGCGAGGAAGCCCCGCTCCAGGGCTGCCCGCACAGTCGATTCATCAACGACAAGGTCGAAGTGGAGGGCCAGGTCATGGCCTTCCGCGAGCGGCACCCCGACACGCGCACGCTGGTGCTGCGCTTCGCGCCGCTGCTGGGGCGCGACGTGGACAACCCCGTCACGCGCTTGCTGTCGCGCGCGGTGGTGCCCACCCTGCTGGGGTACGATCCGCTGTGGCAGGCCCTGCACGCGGAGGACGCCGCGCGGGCGCTGCACCTGGCGCTGCGGGCGAACGCGTCGGGCGCGTTCAACATCGTGGGGCGAGGCGTGCTGCCGCTGTCCGGCCTCATCCGTCAGGCGGGTGCCCGCCCGCTCCCCCTGCCCGGCCCGATGTTCCGGGCCGCGCTTCACGCACTGGACATGGCAGGCGCGGCGACGTTGCCGGTGGCCCTGCTCGACTACATGCATTACTCCTGGGTCGCGGATGGAGAGCGCGCCGAGTCGGCGCTGGGCTTCGTCCCCGTCCACCACGTCAGGGATGCCGCTGCGGCGTTGAAGAGGAGCTGAGTCATGGCGAAGGGTGTCCTCGGGAATGATCCGTTCCAGCGCGGCGCGGCCTCCCGCCAGCCGGAGGCCACGGACGCACGCAAGCCCGCCGAGGAGAAGAAGCCCGCGGCGAAGAAGGCCAAGGCCTCGGGCAAGCCAACGAAGCAGGTCGCGGCCGCCAAGGCGACGAAGTCCCGTCAGCCCCCCGCGGCCTCCGCGAAGAAGGCCAGCGCGAAGGCGCGTGAGCAGTCCGCCCCGCCCGTCACTCCGGAGCCCGTCGCCGACGAGGCCCTGCCCCTGCGCGAGCCCGCGGCGCCCGTCACGCCTCGCAGCGCCCCGCCCGCCCGTCCCCCCGTGCTGGCGGACGACGCGGCCCAGCGCACCGAGGAGAATCGCCGGGTGGACCGCGCGCTGACGGAGGCGCTCGCCGCCGAGGTGGCCGAGGCCGCCGCGGCCGCCGCCGTGGACGAAGCGCTCCAGGGTCGCAAGGAAGCCAATCAGGACGTGGACCGCGTGCTGGCCACGGAGCTGGCGGCGGGCATGGCCGAGGCCGCCGTGCGCGAGGTGTTGGACCAGGACTCCGGCACGAGCCCGAACCGGGCCCGGGAGCTGGCGGCCACCGTCGCCGCCCAGGTCGCGGGCGCGGCGGGCGGGCCGGCGGTGGACGAGGTGCTGGAGCAGCACGCCGGCCGAGGCCCCCTGGAGCGTGGCGCCGACAGCCGCGCGCCGCTGGCGTCGGATGACTACGAGGGCCACCTCGAGGACGAAGACGACGAGGACGAGGGCGCGTGGGGTCACGACGCCTGGGGTCAGGACGCCGACGCGGACGAAGAAGAGCTGCTCCCCACGTCGGAGGAAGTCGCGGCGATGGAGGAGGAGCTGGAGCTGGCGGCCAGCGTCACGCGGGACGAGTTCCCATCGCAGCACCGCGCGGGCCTGTCCCTCGTGCCCCCCGTGGAGGGCGCGCAGACGGAGTCCTTCTCCGAGGGCGAGTTCGGCACCGAGCCGGAGCGTCCGCACACCTCCCGCGCGGGAGGAATGTTCGCGCTGGCCCGGGAGATCGCCGGACAGGCGCTCGCGAGCGAGGGACTGGGCCGCGCCATGGGCGCCATGCAGGGCCTCGTGGAAGCGGTGCGCACCGGGCTGGGCTCCAGCGGTGGCACGCGCGTGGACGAGTACGGCAAGGACGCCGCGCTGGTGGAGAACCTCCAGCCGGTGCTCGACTTCCTCTACGGCCCGTACTGGCGCGTGTCCGTGCAGGGCGCGGAGATGGTGCCCTCGGGCGCGGCCATCCTGGTGGCCAATCACTCCGGCGCCCTGCCCTATGACGGGCTCGTGTTGGCGCAGGCCATCACCCGGGAGCGCCCGGATCTGCGCGAGCCGCGCTGGCTCGTCGAGGATCAGGTCTTCCACGCGCCGATGCTGGGCACCCTGTTCAACCGGCTGGGCGCCGTGCGCGCCTGCCCGGAGAACGCGCTGCGCTTGCTCGATGAGCAGCGCCCCGTGGTCGTCTTCCCCGAGGGCTACCAGGGCCTGAGCAAGCCCTTCGCGGAGCGCTACCGCCTCAAGCGCTTCGGGCGCGGCGGCTTCGTGAAGCTGGCGCTGCGCACGGGGGCGCCCATCGTCCCGGTGGCCATCGTGGGCGCGGAGGAGACCTCACCGCTGCTGGGCCGCATCCCCGCCAGCTTCCTGGGCCTGCCCTACCTGCCGCTCATGCCCGGCCCGCTGCCGCTGCCCGCCAAGTGGAGCATCCGGTTCGGCGAGCCCATCGACCTGGGAGACCTGGCGCCCGAATCCGCCGAGGACCTGGGCGAGGTACAGCGCCTCACCGAGCGCACGCGCGAGTCCATCCAGGGGATGATCCAAGCCCTGCTGCGCGAGCGCCGCTCCGTGTTCGCGGGGTGAACGCTTCAGCCGCAGGAGCGGTTACGGCCGCCCTGCTTCGCCTCGTAGAGCCGCTCATCCGCCGCGCGCACCAGGTCCGTGGGCTCGCGGTGGTGCGGCTCCAGCACGGACACGCCCAGCGACACCGTGACGGGGATGGGCTGCTTGTCGAACTCGAAGCGCTGATGCTCCACCAGCAACCGCACCTTCTCGGCGAGCTGGCACGCGCCGCTCAGCGACACCTCCGGCAGGAGGATTCCGAACTCCTCGCCGCCGTAGCGCGCGAAGACGTCCTCGCGGCGAATCTTCGTGCGCACCGTGGAGGCCAGCTGCTTGAGCACCGAGTCCCCCGCCAGGTGGCCGAACGTGTCGTTCACCGCCTTGAAGTGGTCGATGTCCATCAACACCAGGGACAGCACGCGCTCGTAGCGCCGGCTGCGTGACAGCTCGCGCTCCAGCTGCTCGTCGAAGTAGCGGCGGTTGTAGATCTGCGTGAGGCCGTCCATCGTGGTCAGCCGGTAGATCTCGTCGTGGTACGCCGCCTCGATGTTGCCGCCCGCGATGTACTTGAAGATGGTGCGGCCAATCTTCACCAGGTCGCCGTTCCGCAGCTCTCGCGGCGTGGCCGCCGGCTCGTCGTTGATGAACGTCCCGTTCGTCGAGCCCAGGTCCTGGATGCGCACGCCGTCGCGCGTGTTGCGGATGCTCGCGTGGTTGCGGCTCACTGACTCCTGATCGATCTGGATGTCCGCCTTCGACGAGCGCCCGATGAGCGTCTCCTCGCGCGCCAGGTCGTGCTTGCGACCCAGGTCCAGGCCGTAGATGACCACCAGCGCCGCGTCCAGATTGACGGGCCGCTCGGAGATCTTGGAGATGACGGTGATCACCGTCTCCTTCTGCACCATACCGGGATTGACGCTATCACCCAGCAAATCTTGAAAGCGAGCCTCACCCCGCGCGTCGGGGAAAGGAGGAGGAGGCACTGGACGGACGACCCGCCACGTCATGGCCGTGCCTCCGGGCTCGAGGCGACGGGGACGAGGTCCTCGGAAGGAGTCCCCGCCGGGGCGACTCTCACCACGGTCGCGGTGATTCCATAGTCGAGCGTCGAGAGGGCCTGGGTGAGTTCAGAGAGGCGCTCCAGGTCGGAGCCATCCGCCTCGGCCAGCGAGGACGCACCCAGCGGCGCACCGTCCGGTCCACGCACGACCAGGGCATGCAGGGCGAAGTTCGCGGAACTGGCGGGCAAGTCCCCCCAGAACGTGCGGTCCTCGAACTCGGCGGGCGGGCGAGGCAGTCGGACGCCCTGGGCCGCGCGCCGCGGATCCATCAGCACCGTCCACCGATGGCCCGCGCGATTGGTGAAGACGGCTCGGAGCAACGTGGCCCCGACCACGGGCGTGCCCAGTCGCAGCTCGCGCGCTTCCAGGCCGCCGATCGTGTCGAGGGTGCCGTTGTAGAGCGCGCCCTCGGGTGGAGCGAGGAAGTCCATCCCCAGCGCCACCGGGCGAGCCCCCGAGGGATCGAACCGGGGCGCATCCAGCGAAGCCACCACCGTGCTGGTGGCGGATCCGACCGTGCTCTCTCCCAGCACGCCTCCGGACGAGGCCATGGCCACGAGCCGGTACGGCTGTCCCTCCAAACCGTGGTGCGCGGGCGCCATGCGCAGGCGCACCAGACCAGGGCCAGACAGTCCATCCTGGGTATCGGTGTTCGGGTCCGCCGGCGCGCGGTTCAGCGCCGCGCCCATTCCCATTGGCACCACGCCCCGCCCCGGCGCCGTCACCGTGGCGAGCGCGAACGCGCGGTCCAGATAGGCGCCGCGCACGCGAGGCAGCGGCGGGAAGCGCACCACGAAGGGGAAGGCCAGGGGCACCTGCTGGAAGGCGTACGACACCCGAGCGAAGTGCGACACATCGCTCATGTTGGGAGTCGCCGTGCCTGCCCCGGGCGTGGGCACGACCCGGAACTGCACGTCGCGCACCACGGTGGAGTGGAAGCGCGAGGGCGCAGGCAGCGCGCGGATGAGCAGCGCGAGCGGATCCGCCACCGGGCTCAGCATGCTCCCCAGCACCTCGGAACGCGGCACCTGCCCCGTCAGCGCCCAGCCGGTGCGCGTGCCACAGGCCCCCGCGCGGACCGCCTCCTCGGGGAACAGCACGCCGGCGAGGGATGCGTCGCACACGCCCGCGACACCTGGCGCGCTCAGCTCGGGGGACTCACCCGCGGCGGACATGACGAAGCCACCCTGAGGCAACGATTCGAGCGCGCTGCTCGTGCTGGCGCCTCGCGCGGGCCCCAGGAGCTGCACCGGATCCACCTCCGCGGGCAGCCCCGGCGCGGACAGCCCCGTCAGCCCCAGCGCCAGCAGCGGCGTCGCCTCCGCGAAGGGGAACACCACGTCGCGGACCACGCCCCGGGCCCCGCCATAGGTGTCGCGGGGGTTGCGTCGCAGCGGGAGCACCAGGTCGCGCAGCCCCTGCGTGTCGTAGCCCGCGACGGTCAGGTAGCCAAAATCCGGATGGAACGCGGACACCGTCACCTCGCCCGTGGCCGCCACCCACGTCAGGCCCGCCGCGTCCGTCGTCGCCCGATCCAGCTCACCGCCCTGCCCGTTCGACACGGACACCACGGCGCCGGGGATGGCGCGCCCCGTCAGCTCGTCGGCCACGCGCACGCGAATCCCACCGGTCGGAATCTTCGACGTCAGCACCGTGACGCGCGCGGAGCAGGAGGCCGAGCCCAGCGAGACGCCCACCGCCTCGGACTCGGCGCCCGGCGTGCCCAGCACGAAGGTCGCGGTCAGCCCCTGCCCTCCGCCCTGCACCCGCTCGGAGCGAGCCACCCAGGTGGGCGGCTCTCGCGGCACCACCGGCTGCCCCGCCGCGTCCAACACCCAGACCGAGAAGCGCACGGGCGTGCCCGGCCGGCCCACCACCACGTCGGGCACGACCTGGCACGTGGTCGCCAGCGAGAGGGCCGGCGCCGAGCCGCACTGACCATCGCGGCACACCTCGGACGGCAGCGGACAGTCGGCATCCACCGAGCACAGCGCGGCGACACAGCGGCTCGCGTCGCAGCGACACCCCAGGCGATTCGCCTCGCACTGGGGCAGGACCGCCTGGCCTCGGCGCTTCGCGCCACAGTCCGCGTCCACGCGGCACGCCGCCTCGCAGCGGGACACCGCCGTGTTGCAGATGAAGAGCGCGGGATCGCCACAGTCCTGATCCACCGAGCACGGGCCCCCGACCGGAGAGCCCCCGGGAACCTTGGGCGACCCCTCCTCCCCCGACGCACAGCCGAGTGAGAGGCACAGGACGACGAGGGCGACACCCGTGACGGGCGCCAGCAGGCGGAGCGGAGACATGGACGAGGTGGAGGGGGACACCAGTTGCGACATTACCGCTGGAACGGCCCGCGCGCGACGACCCTGGGAGGTGGCACACGCGCCTCCTGCGGTTGTCGGTTGGCTTTCGGGACTTCCCGTCCCATGATCGCGCCGGCATGGCCAGCAGCGAGCCGAAGTCCATCGAGAGCCTTCTTCCCCGAGTCCTGGCGCGCCTTGCCGGAGAGTCCGGACGCGCCCGTCCGTTGACCCCCGTCTGGACCGCGGCGGCGGGCCCCCACATCGCCCGCCACTGCACCCCGCATGTGCTGGAGGGCACCACCCTGGTGCTGACCGTGGCGAGCGCGGAGTGGGCCCAGGCACTCACCCGCGAGGCAGCGTCCCTGTGCGAGCGCCTGAATGAGCGGCTGGGCGAGGGCACGGTGACGGCGCTGGCATTCCGGCTGGAGCCGCGATGATCGCACTGGCGCTCTTGAGCGCGGTGCTCACCGCGGCGCCCGCGCCGGACACGCCGCAGGCGATGGAGGCACGCGCCTCCGCGCACGTGGTGACCGAGTTCGAGCGCATCGGTCGCCGGGCCCCCGTTCCCGACTCGAGCCTGGGCGCCGCGGCCCGCCGGCTCGCGCGCGAGGCCCTCACCCTCTACCCGTCGGGCGCGCCGGACCTGTTCACCCTCACGGACGCGGTCAGCGACTCGGGCGCGGCGGACCCATCACCGCGCACGCTCGTCATCCGAGCCTGGGCACACGCCCACGCCATCGAGACCTTCGAGGCGCGGCAGGACTTCAACGAGGAGCACGCCTCTCACTACGGCCTGGGCGTGGCCTTCGACGACGCGCGCGCCGTCATCGTCCTGCTGCTGGTGGACCGCAAGGTGGAGCTGCAGCCCTTCCCGCGAATCATCGCGGCGGACAAGGCCGCGCGCACGCTGTGCGCTCGCTGGAGCGTGCCGATGCGCACGCCCGAGATCTACATCACCCGCCCCGACGGAGAGGTGGAGCGCGCGAGCCTCATGCCCCGCGCGAGCAGCGGCCCCACGTTCTGCTCGCGCCTCACGTTCGACTCACCCGGCACCTACACCGTGGAGGTGGTGGGCAACGGCGACGCCGGCCCCGAGGTGGCGGCGCTGTTCCTCACCGACCTGGGGCCTCGCAAGCAGCGCGACGACCGCGAGCCCACCCGCGAGCCCACCACCGTCGAGGACGCTCGCCGAGTCCTGTACGAGCGGGTGAACGCCCTGCGCCGCGCGTTCCGACTGTCGGAGCTGACCCCGGACCCGGCGCTGGAGCAGGTGGCGCAGCGCTACAGCGCGCGCATGGGCCACGAGGGCTTCTTCGCGCACGTGGCGCCGGACGGCTCCTCGCTCACGTCGCGATTGCAGGGCTCGCGCTACGTCCGCGCGGGAGAGAACCTGGGCCAGGCCTCGGGACCTCTCGCGGCGCACTTCGGCATCGAGCACAGCCCGGGTCACCGCAAGAACCTGCTGGACCCCTCTTTCCACTTCATGGGCGTGGGCGTGACGTTCCAAGACCTCGGTGGGCGGAAGCAGGCCATCGTGACGGAGGTCTTCACCACGGCTTCGCCCGGCGCGCCGGAGCCGGTGGATCCGCTCGCGGACGCCTACGACACGCTCATGCGCCACCGCAGCGCGCTGAAGCTGCCCCCGATGGCGCGCAGCGAGGTGCTGGAGCGACTCGCACGGCAGCATGCCCAGCGCGCGCTGGAGCTGGACCAGCCCTCGGCCCAGCCAGGCGAGGCGCCCCTGCACGAGCGCGTCTTCGCGGTGCTCCCCGACGCGGGAACAGCGGCGGTGGACTTCTACGTGGTGGGAGATCCGAGCGCGATTCCAGACTCGCGAAGCCTCGCGGACGCGACCAACAACCGGGTCGGCGTGGGAGTGGTGCGAGGAGACTCGAAGCGCTTCGGGCGAGGTCAGTACTGGGTGGCCGTCATCTACGCCGCGGTGCCATGAGGCGACACGCGGCGCGGCACATCCCGCACGGCGACGGCGGGGGCACCCCTTCGTCAGCAAGGGTGTGCCCCGGCACCGTCAGGACGACGTGGCTAGATGCCGCGACGCTGCGTCGCGTAGGCTTCAATGCCCATCTGCGGCGGCGCCACCTGCTGGTTGAGCGGGCACTTCACACACGTGAAGGACTGCCAACCCCGTCGGACAGCTTCATCCAGACAGTTGTCATACTGATTGCAATTGAGATTGCGATGCGTCTCGACACCGGCGCGCTTCGGGCCGGCTTCGGGATTGATGGTCTGCGGCAGATCGGATGGACACGGCTTCATGGAGCCCTCCCTATGAGCAGTTTCCCCCCCCGAGCGCTGTGAACGAGCAGTGCTACCGACGACTTACCCGCCGGGGACACCGGCGGTCCGGAGTGGCGCGCAACAGCCACGCAACGTATTGATTCACCCTAGGTGACGCAACGGGTCGAGCTGTCCATCCCAAGTGCAGGTAATCGTCCGAACGTCTTCAGCGAATGGGACGCGTTTCCGACAGCAAGCTCGACCTGCCGGCGCGGGGATCTAGGTCTTGTCGAGCCGACTGTCAAACCACCCCGCCCATGGGCGGCGGGGAATGTCCATCGAAAACCTCTCGTTGGGTGGCCGCAAAGCCGCGTTGTGAAAGGAAGACTTACATGCGTTGGAGCGGGTTGGTGGCGGGGCTGGTGGCGACTACGGCCCTGGGGCAATCCCCTGCCACCTTGGAGGCAGTTCGCCTGCACCGACCTGACGCGGCGGCTGTGGCCCGGGCTGAACTGGACGCCTGTGTGACCGCCCGCTGCCCGGACGCGGGCCGGATGGCCTTGCTGGCCGGCACGCTCGCCCTCTCGGACGGCCGCGCGGCGGAAGCACGGGACCTGCTCGCGGCCCGGTCCCCGCCCGCCCTCCTGGCCCCCTTCCATGCCTTCTACCTGGGTCAGGCGCGCTTCTATTCGGGGGACCCCGCCGGCGCCGCGAAGGACTTCGAGCGCGCGCTGAAGGTCGCCCCGCCCGCCCTGGCGGCCCGCGCCCGTGCCCGCCTGGGCGAGGCCCTGCTGGATGCCGGACAGGCCGCGCGCGCCGCGCCGGTGCTGGAGTCCGCCGCCGCGGCGGAGCCCGGCCCGGAGCTGCTCTACGAGCGCGCCCAGGCCCGCCGCGCCATCGGCAACACCGCGGGCGAGCGCGCGGACCTGAAGTCCGTGGCGCTGCGCTATCCCAATCACCCCTACGCGGACCAGGCCCTCGTTCGCCTGGCGGAGTTCAAGCCCGCCACGCCCCTCAACCTCGCGGAGCACATGCAGCGCGCGAAGGGGCTCCTGGACGCCGGAGCGCCGGCGCGGGCCCTGGACGAGCTGACCGCCGCCGAGACCGCGCACCTGCTGACCGCCGCACCAGCGCGCGCCCAGGCCGCGCTGCTGCGCGCCCAGGCCAGCTTCGCGCTGGGCAAGCCCGCGGACGCGGAGCAGGCGCTCGCGGTGGCGCGCAAGGGCCCGCCCACGGTGGCCGCCGAGGCCGCGCTGGTCGTCGCCCGCCGCATGCTGCGCACAGATGACAACGTGCAGGCGCGCGCGCTCATGGCCGCGCTGGACAAGGGCTGGCCCACCCTGCCCGCGGGAGAAGAAGGCGGCTTCTTCACCGGCTGGTTGGACTTGCAAGGCGGGCGCTTCGCCGACGCGGCGAAGTCCTTCGCGGCCTACGAGAAGCGCTACCCGCGTTCGCGCCGACGCGACGAAGGCATGTGGTTCCGCGCCTTCGCGCACATCCGCCAGGAGCAGCACGCGGAGGCGCGCAAGGCGCTGGAGGCGCTCGTCGCGGCCTACCCCAAGTCCGCGCTGATGCCGCAGGCGCGCTACTGGCTGGCGCGCACGCAGGAGCTCGCCGGCGCGAACGCGGCGGTGGTCGGCCCGGCCTACGAGTCCGTCATCGCGGCGGCGCCCGCGTCGTTCTACGCGCTGCTCGCCACCGAGCGCCTGCGCGCGCTCGGTCGCACGCCCCCAGCGGCCTTCCCCGAGCCACCGCGCCAGCTCACCGTGCCCCGCCCTCCGGAGCTGGAGCTGGCCGTGGCGCTGACGGAGGCGGGACTCTTCCGAGATGCGGCGGACGAGGTGCGCGTGCGCGCGGCGGGACTTCGCACGGCGGACGAGGCCCTGCCCTTCGTCCACGCCTTGCTCCAACTCGGCGAGTTCGGCCACGCGCACACGGTGGCCGCTCGCTACCTGTGGGGCCGCGCCTTCGGTGCGCGCGAGCCCGATGCGCTCGCGGCCTTCTATCCCCGCGCGTTCGCTTCGGCGGTGGAGGCGGAGGCGACGCGGCAGTCGCTGGATCCGTTCCTCGTGTGGGCCATCATGCGGCGCGAGAGCACGTTCCGTCCGGAAGTCATGAGCGCGGCGGATGCGCGCGGGCTGATGCAGATCATCCCGCCCACCGCCACCGCCATCGCCCTGAAGATGGCGGAGCCCGCGCCCGCGCCCGCCGACCTCTTCGCTCCCGAGCGCAACATCCGCTACGGCGCGTGGTACCTGGCGCAGCTCATGAAGCGCTTCGCGCACCCGGCCCTGGCCGCCGCCGCGTACAACGCGGGCCCCAAGGCCGCCGCGAAGTGGGTGCAGGAGAAGGGCTCGCTGCCGTTGGATCTCTTCGTCGAGTCCATCCCGTTCCGGGAGACGCGCGGCTACGTGAAGCAGGTGATGGCGGACCTGTTCCTCTACCACGCGTTCTACGGCTCGGATGCGGCGGGCACCACGCGACTGTCGCTCGCGGTGCCCGCGGCGTCCGCGGAAGGCGTGAGCTTCTGAGCGCTCAGCGCGCCGGAGCGCGCGAGCCCATGCGCTGGCGGATCTCCTCCTCCAGCGTCTGCACGACCTCGGAGAGAGGCAGCGCGCTGGAGTCCACGCGCACCGCGTCGTCCGCGGCCTTCAGCGGCGCCACCGTGCGCGCGGAGTCCGCGGCATCGCGCCGCGTCTGATCCGACAGCACATCCTCCAGGCTGCTCTCCACGCCCTTCTCGAAGAGTTCCTCGAAGCGGCGACGCGCGCGCACATCCGGGTTGGCTTCCAGGAAGAACTTGGCGTCAGCGTCCGGGAACACCACCGTCCCGATGTCGCGCCCCTCGAGGATGGCGCCCACCTGGGCCTCCAGCGCCAGGCGACGCTGGAGCTGCAAGAGCCCCGCGCGCACCACGGGCCGGCTGGACACCTGCGACGCCCCCATGGAGACCTCCGGCGTGCGGATCTCCCCGGAGACGTCCTGGCCACCCAGGAACACGTGGTTCTCTTCGCCCTGCACCTGGAAGTGGATGCGCACGCGTGAGAGCAGGGCCTCCAGGCCCGCGTCGTCGTCGAACGCCAGCCCCTCGCGACGGGCCATCAGCGCCACGCAGCGATAGATGGCCCCTGTGTCGACGAGCGCGAAGCCCAGCCGACGCGCCAGGATCTTCGACACCGTCGACTTGCCCGCGCCCGCGGGCCCATCGATGGCGACGATGAATGGCCGCCCGCTCAAGACAGGCTCTCCCGCAGCGCCTTCACGCACCGCTCGTTCTCCGCTGGCGTGCCCACGCTGATCCGCAGACACGTGGGGAAGCCGTTGCCCGCCATGGGGCGCACGATGACGCCCCGGCGCAGGAGCTGCTCGTACAGCTCGAGCGCCGGCCGGTGGAAGTCCGCGAACACGAAGTTGGCGTGGCTGCGCGTCAGGGTGATGCCCAGCGGCGGCAGCTCCTTCTCGAAGTAGCGCAGGCCCGCGAGGTTGTTCTCGCGCGTGCGCCGCACGTGCTCGGTGTCGCCCAGCGCGGCGATGCCGCCCGCCTGCGCCACCACCGTGAGGTTGAACGGCATGCGCGTGCGCTGGACGTACGTGGCCAGCCCCGCGTCCATCACGCCGAAGCCCAGCCGCACCCCCGCGAGCCCGTAGATCTTGCTGAAGGTCCGCAGCGCCACGAGGTTGCGATGGCGCGGGAACAACTCCACCGCGCTCACATAGTCGGGCCAATCCACGAACTCGGCGTAGGCCTCGTCATGGATGACGAGCACCTCCGGCGGCACCGCGGCCAGGAAGTCCTCCAGGGCCTTGCGCCCGAAGGCGGTGCCCGTGGGGTTGTCCGGGTTGGCCAGGAACACCATGCGCGTGCGCGGCGTAATCGCGCGCGCCATGGCCTCCAGGTCATACGCGTAGCCCGCGCGCATCGGCACCTCGACGAACGGGCGACCGTGCGCCTGCGCGGAGATGCGGTACGCGGGGAACGAGCTCTGGCACAGGAGGACCTCGTCCTCCGGCGTGGTGAAGGTGCGCAGCAGCAGCTCGATGAGCTCGTTGGAGCCACACCCCAGGACGACCTCCTCGGGCTTCACGCCCACGTGCGCGGCCAGCTGGCGCACGAGGTGGAAGCTGGTGGCATCCGGGTACAGGTGCACGGCCTGCGAGGCCGCCCGCATGGCCTCCACGGCGCGAGGCGAGGGCCCCAGCGGATTCTCGTTGGAGGCCAGCTTGATGACGCCCTTCAGGCCGTACTCGCGCTCCGTCTCCTCGATGGGCTTGCCGGGCACATAGGGCTTGAGCGTCTCGACGTACGGAGGAACCAGCGGTCGCATGCGGCTCCCTTCAACGGCCCGAGAACACGCCGAACGCGCGGAACTTGTTGTAGCGATCGCGCACGAGCTCATCGGGCGACATGCCAGACAGCTGGCCCAGGTGCTTGCGCAGCGCCTTGCCCAGCGCCTCCGCGGCCTTGGGGGGATCGCGATGCGCGCCGCCCGCCGGCTCCTGGATGACCTCGTCGATGACCTTCAGCTCCAGCAGGTCCTTCGCCGTCAGCTTCAGCGCGTCCGCGGCCTTGGAGGCCTTGCTCGCGTCGCGGAAGAGGATGGAGGCGCAGCCCTCGGGGCTGATGACGGAGTAGATGCTGTTCTGCATCATCAGCACGCGGTTGCCCACGCCGATGGCCAGCGCTCCACCCGAGCCACCCTCGCCCAGCACGGTCGAGATGATGGGCACCTTCAGCCGGCTCATCACCTCCAGGTTCACGGCGATGGCCTCGGCCTGGCCGCGCTCCTCCGCGCCGATGCCCGGATAGGCACCCATCGTGTCCACGAAGGTGAAGATGGGCTTCTCGAAGCGCTCCGCCAGCTCCATCAGCCGCAGCGCCTTGCGGTAGCCCTCGGGACGGGGCATGCCGAAGTTGCGCGACATGTTCTCCTTCGTCGTGCGCCCCTTCTGGTGACCGATGACCATGACCGGCTTGCCGTCGAAGCGCGCGAACCCGCCGATGAGCGACGAGTCCTCTCCGAAGCGACGGTCACCGCTCAGCTCGAAGTAGTCGGTGAACAGGTGCTGGACGTAGTCCAGGAAGAACGGCCGCGCGCTGTGGCGGGCCAGCTGCACCACCTGCCAGCGAGACAAGTCACTGAAGATTTCCGTCTGCAGCTTCTTCGCCTTCTTCTCCAGCTTCGAGATCTCCGAAGAGAAGTCCACGGAGCCGCTGGTGGAGAGGGCCTTCAGCTCATCGATCTTCTTCTCGAGTTCGATGAGAGGGCGTTCGAAGTCGAGCGCGTAGCCTGTACCGGTTGCCATGCGCGCGGAACTAGCACCCCCGTCAGGGCCATGACAACGCGCAAGCCGTTACGCACCGCGTAGTTTCCCGCCGGGAAAGCCCCGGGGAAGGTCCAGCCGCCAACGGCCCGCGGCCCCCGGGCGCCCGCTGGATGACGGGACGCGCACGCTTCAAGCGGCCCTCCCGTGCGAGCCCCTTGGCGCTCAGGAGCGGGGTGCCCACCCTGCGCATCGGGAGGCATCGGCGGTGGAAAGACTCTCGAGACACCACTGGGGACTCGTGGGAATCCTCGCGGCGAGCCCGCTCGTCCTCGCCTTCCTGCTGGGCGCCAGCGAGCCCGCGCTCCTGGGGCCCGTCCTGCGCACGACGGTCGGGGGGCTGAGCTGGGTCCTCGCCGAGCTGCTCGGGCTCGTGGGCGGCGCGCTCTTCGCCGTCATCCTCGGGGCGATGCAGCCCGCCGCCGCGCTCCTCCCGCCCGCGCGCCGCGTGGTGGGCACCGTCGTTGGCGCGCTCGCGCCCGTCGCGCTGTGCATTGTCCCGGCCGTGGCGATCCTCCTGGGCGGGCCCACCTGCGCCACGGTCCTGGGGCAGCGGCGCACGGCCTCGGCGTGGGGACCGCTCTCGGCGGTGGCCTCGGAGCTGCTCATCCAGGCGCGGGAGCGGATGCCCCCGGGCCTGCCATCGCTCCCAATGGGCCCTCGCCCCGCGTGGTGAGCGCGAGCCCTAGGAGACGGATCAGGCGGCCTTGATCTTCGCCGCGGGCGCGGACAGCGCGTACCACGCGGTGCGGAAGGCCTTCAGCTCGCGAAGGCCCGCCGGATGACGGCCGAGCGCCGGAGCCATGGTCACCGGCAGGCCAATCTTCTTCTCCATGGCCTTGGCCGCGTTCAGCTCCAGCTTGCGCCGGTTCTCGCACTTGTCGCACGTGGACTTGGGGCCCACGCGGTTGACGAGCACCCGCTCGACCTGGAGTTTGCGCTCCTTGAGGTACTCCACCAGCCGCTCGGTCCGCGACGCAGCCAGGTCCTCGCCACGCGTGACGACCACGAAGCGCGACTCGCTGGGCGACGCCAGGGCGTCCTCGAAGCGCTTGACGTGCTTGAGCATGGCCGCGACGTCCTCGGCCAGCTCCCCGAGCCCCTTGGCCCGGTGCTTGTGGAGAATGCCGTGCAGCGCCCCCAGCCACGACTTGAGGGTGTCCGCCAGCTCCACCACCCGCACCACGCTCACCACCGGCGCCGAGTCCACCACGATGCGCTTGAAGCGCTCCTGCACCAGCGCGTCCGTCAGGCACGAGAGCGCCGCCAGCTCGTCGATGTTCGGCGGCGCGCACTCCAGCAGGTTGCGCAGGTAGAGCAGATCCGCCGGCACGTCATTGCCGGCCTTGGGCGCGCCCTCGAAGGCCTTCTCCGCCTTCTCCTTCACGCGCTTGCGCAAGGCATTGAACCAGCCCGCCATGTCCAGCTCGCGCGCGTACAGGCCCTTGGTGCCCTTCACCTGCGTCTCGGTGTCGGTCAGCCGGCTCTGCAGCACGTCCGACAGCGAGTGCGCGGGGTCCGTGGAGATGAGGAGCACCGGCCCCTCCTTCTCCGTCAGCGTCACGGCGGCGGCGGCGGCGCACGAGCTCTTGCCCACGCCTCCCTGCCCCACGAAGAAGATGAGCCGCGTGGGCGGCAGCGGCGGCGCCGCGATGGGCGGCATGGACGGCGCGCGCACGAGCGCGGGCGGCCCCTCGGCGGCCGAGAACTCCAGCGCCTTGGTCTCCTTGCCCGTCGCCCACACGCCGGCGAACTCCTTCAGCCCATCCAGCCCGCGCGGAGCCACTTCACGCCGGCCCAGCAGGTTCACCGGCACCAGCTTGTCCAGCGCCTGGTACTTGCGCACGTGCGGCGCCTGGAGCCCACGGCGCCCCTGACATGCGGGGCAGCCCACGTGGTCCTCCACCTGGTTGACCAGGATCTCCGTCAGCGGCAGGCCCCGCTCGCGCAGCTGCGTGAAGTACATCCGCGTCTGCGCCTCGGGCACCGGCTCCGCCAGCGCGACCAGGTGGAAGGCGGTGCGGGCCGGATCCTTCACCAGCGCCAGCAGCTTCTCCACCCGCGCGCCCACCTGCTCCAGGAAGCCACCCGCGGCGGCGTCCTTGTCCTTCTTGCCCTTGCCTCCGGAGGCCGTCTGCGCGCGATCCGTGCCCACCTTCACGAGGCCCAGGAACTTGCGAACGTGACCCGGCAGGTCGAGCAGCCGCAGCGTGTGGCTGGTGGGCGCCGTGTCCACGACGATGCGGTCGAACTCCTCCGCCTCCACCAGCTCCAGCACCTGGAAGAAGGCCACCAGTTCCTCCAGCCCCGGCACCGCCTGCTGGTACAGCTTGGCCATCTCCTCGTCGCTCAGGTGCGTGCCCTTGACCGCGGCCTTCTGCAGCGCGGGCAGGTAATCCGCCAGGAAGGGCTTGAGCAGCGCGGGCGGGTTGATCTCCATCCCCCACAGCCCGCCTTCGCCCTTGCCCGCCTGGAGCTTCGTGGGCTTGGCCGGCAACTTCTTCTTCACGAGATCCGAGAGCGACTGCACCGGATCCATCGAGACGACCAGCACCTTCTGCTTGGGCGCGCCTTCGGAGAGCCTCAACGCGTACGCTGCCGCGAGCGTGGTCTTACCCACCCCGCCCTTGCCTCCGAAGAAGTGAAGAACTCGCGCGTCGCTCATTGCGTTGTGGCCTTCCTTGTGCCCCCCCGGCGGCACCCCAGATGCTCACTCCTGGACGGCCGCGAACACTGCGGCGGAGTCGCCCGGTGTGAACCTGTCCGGCCGGGCCCTCCCCAACGGGTGGGAGAGAGGCGGAGGATCCCCCGTCCAGAGGGCAAAAGTCAAGAATTGACGCGGGTTTCGGGCCCGCTCGGCGGGTTGCGACAGGCTTTGCGCCCGCGCTTCAGTGCCCCCCGGGCAACCGCACCAAGGGCGCGGAATCCGGGCCCCTTTTCCTACCCATGAGGTCAGCGGGCGAGCAGGCTGCTGGCGCCGATCGGGCCATCGCCACCCTGCCCTCCCAGCCCCCCGCCTCCGCCACCCGGAGTGGACTGGGCGCGGGCCTCGGCCGCATAGCGATTGAGCTTGTTGTAGAGCGTCTTCTCACTGACGCCGAGCACCTCGGCGGTGCGAGCCTTGTTGTTCCCGTTCCGTTGCAAGCTGCCGAGGATGTACTCGCGCTCCACGGCGTCCAAAGACAGTCCGTAGGGCAGGCGGAAGGTGTGGCGCTCCGGGCTCTTGCCCGCCATGTCGGGAGGCAGGTGCTCGCGGGTGATGAGCTCCCCGTCGCAGAGGATGACCGCGCGCTCCACGGCGTTGCGCAGCTCGCGGATGTTGCCCGGCCAGTCGTAGTTCTTCAGGACCTCCATGGCCTCCGGGTGCATGCCCGTGACGCGCTTGGCCGAGTCCCCGCGGAACTTGTCCACGAAGTGCTGCACGAGGATGGGCACGTCGTCGCGGCGATCCCTCAGCGGCGGCAGGTGGATCTGAAACACGTTGAGACGGAAGTAGAGGTCCTCGCGGAAGCGCTGGTTCTTGATCTCCTGCTTGAGGTCGCGGTTGGTGGCGCACAGCACGCGCACGTCCACTTCAATCTCCACCTTGCCCCCCAGGCGCCGCAGCCGCCCTTCCTCCAGCACGCGCAGGAGCTTGGCCTGCAGGTCGATGGGGATCTCGCCCAGCTCGTCGAGGAAGAGCGTGCCACCGTGGGCCAGCTCGAACACGCCGGGCCGGCGCTGATCCGCGCCGGTGAAGGCGCCGCGCTCGTGGCCGAAGATTTCCGATTCGATCAGCGTGGCGGGGATGGAGGCGCAGTTGATGGCGATGAAAGGCTTGTCGCGTCGCAGCGACAGGTTGTGGACCGCGCGGGCCACCACCTCCTTGCCCGTGCCGGACTCGCCGCTGATGGACACGCTCGCCTTGGAGGGCGCCACCTTCTCCACCAGCTCGATGACCTTGCGCATGCCCGCCGACTGGGCAATGAGGTCCGACGAGCCGAGCTGCTTGAGGCGCCGCCGCAGCGTCTGCACCTCGCGCATGGTCTCCTTCTTCTCCAGCGCGCGATCGATGCAGACCTTCAGCCGCGCGGTGTCCAGCGGCTTGACGATGAAGTCATACGCGCCCTCGCGGATGGCCTCGACGGCCGCGTCGATGGTCCCGCGTCCCGTGAGGAACACCACCGGACAGTCGGGCAGCTCTTCCTTGAGGTTGCGCAAGAGCCAGAGGCCATCCGTCTCGGGCATGAAGAGATCCGACAGGACGACGTCCGGCCGGAACTCACCCGCCTTGCGCAAGGCATCGTGGCCGTCGAAGGCCGTCTCGACCTTGTGGCCCCAGGTGCCCAGCATCTCCGCCAGCGCCTCACAGGTGTCGCGTTCGTCATCCACCGCCAGGATTCGTGCGCTGCCCAAGATGAAGACCTCCACAGCGTGAGACGTGATGACGCCAACCCGCGGCCAGTGCCCGGAAGACTCAGGCGCGCGGAAAGAACAGCCGGCACAAGCCGGCCCGCAGCTCCAGCTCCAGGCCCAGCTGGGCCGCGCGCAGTCGCAGCGCGGCTTCCGTATCCGCCGCCACGCTCCCCGCCGCCGCTCCTCCGGTGTCCTCCACCTCCAGCACCGCCCGCGCATCCTCCGAGCGCACACCCATGCGCAGCCCGCTGCCCGGCGCCGAGCGGTGAATGGCGCGGGTCAGCATTTGAATCAGGAAGAAGCCCAGCTCGCTCGTGTCCGCCAGGCGCACGCGAACGTCCGCCTCGATGGACACCTGCACCTGCAAGCGGCGCCGGCGGCTCTCGTGTCCCAGCACGTCGAGCGCGCGCTGCGCGGCCTCGGACAGCGGCGCCTCCCCGGACGGACCGGCGCCTCGGAACACGATGAAGTCCGAGAACATCTTCAACATCCCATCCACGCGCTGGATCTGCTCGCGCATGGCCCGCAGGTTCTTGTCCTGCGACGGAGGCACCTGGCCCGAGTCCCCCTTGAGCTTCTCGGTGAGGACCTCCAGATGGATGGCCAGCGCGTTCAGCGGATTGCGAACGTCGTGCAGCAGGCTGTCCATCAGCGCGGGCACCGCCGCGTAGCGGGCCGCCCCCACCACCGGGTCCGCGGACTCCTGAACGGAGGGCGCACTGCTGGTCGCGACCATCGGTGTAACCAACGGGAACTCCTCGGGTTTTTCCGTCTTCCCTGCACCCACACCCCTGCGGAGCGTGGATTTAGGGAGCGGGATCCGCAACGTCAACCCTGGGGCGGTAATTCTTGCCGGAAACGGCAAATTCCCGTGTTGGAACAGCCACTTGCGTGGGTTCCCGAGTGTCGCTCAGCCAACGCTACCGCGGTCCGAGCGGATCATCCCGCGCCGAACTGTCACCCAGTGGACGCGGTAGCGGCGGACGGGGGTCGGGCGGCCTCGCCCAGGCCCACCAGCTCCAAGCCGATGCGCGCCGCGTGCTCGAAGATGCGGGGGTCCCGGTAGAACTCCGCGTACACGATGCGCGAGCAGCCGCTGTTGGCGATGAGCTTGAAGCACGGCCAGCAGGGGCTCGCCGTCGTGTAGATGGTCGCGCCGTCGATGCCCACGCCGTTCTTCGCGGCCTGGATGATGGCGTTGGCCTCGGCATGGACGGTGGCCACGCAGTGGCCGTTCTCCATCATGTGCCCCACGTCATCGCAGTGAGGCAGCCCGCGGATGGAGCCGTTGTAGCCCGTGGACAGGATGGTCTTGTCCCGCACGATGACCGCGCCCACGTGCTTGCGATCGCACGTGGCGCGAGTGGCCACCTGCCGGGCGATGTCCATGAAGTACTGATCCCACGAGCCGCGTCCGGACATGCCCTGCCCTCCTGAAAGGCCTCGGATGTACCCCGCCGTGCGGGAGTGTCCAGTTCTCCCCGCGCCTCAGCGATGCGCGGTGGGCTGCGAGCCGGAGCCCTCACCTGGAGCGAGCAAGCGACCGAAGCCCTTGGCCTCCAGGAAGCCGCGCACCTTGGCGGTGGGCGCGGCGAACGTCTCGCCCGGCATGGGCACATCGAAGCTGTAGGCCTGCTCGGCGACCTCGAAGCCCACCTGCGCGGTGCGGTAGCCCTCGACGATGGCCAACAGCCGCCCTGTCTCCAGGCTGAAGATGCCGCCGCCCGAGGCGCCATAGCCAATGGGCGCGTCCGTCTTCAGCATGCGAGGGCGCTTCGTCTCCGCGTCCCACTCCACCTGCGACACCATGCCGCCCGAGATGGACAGCGCGCGGCCATAGGGCGAGGCCGCCACCACCACGTCCTCACCGGGCTCCAACTCGTCGTCGTCCGCCAGCGCCACCGCGGGCAGCGCCACACCCGACACGCGCAAGAGCGCGAGGTCCAACGCGGGCACCTCACCCGAGGCCACGACCTCGGCCGGATACTCGGTGGCATCACCGCGACCATCGATGACGATCTTCAGCGCGGGGGCCTTCAGGTCGCTCGTCACCACCGCATGTGCGTTCGTCAGCACGAAGCTGGCCACGCCCTTCTCCGTGCGCTCGGTGCCCACCACGACGCCCGAGGCGGTGCGCCGAGCCTCGCCCCCGTCCGTCGCAATGAGCCGCACGTTGTGGGGAAGGATTCTCCGCACCATCTCCTTGCGCGAGGGCCGGGCACTCACGAGCGTCGAGGGCGGCCCCGCCTCCTCCACGGGCAAGCGCGCGACGCGCGAGGCCGAGGCACACGACACGGAGAACACCAGCACGCTGCCGCCCAGCACGAACCGCTTCATCGAGACTCCGGAAGGGAGAAAGCCGAGGAACCTTCCCTCGACATCCGTGGGACCTCCCATCATCCCGACCGCGTCTGGAATGAACAGCAGGCGGGCACCGGGCCCCCACCCGCCCGCCTGGGGGGCGCGGCTCAGCCGTAGCGCTTGCGCATGAGGAACAGGATGGCGTCCTTGGCGCAGTGCTCGCAGTACCCGTAGCGCTCGCCCATCGTCTTGAGCGTCTCCTGGACCTGAGACTGCTCGCGCCCGGAGAGCTGTCCTCGGTCCTCGGAGAGGTACTTGAGGACGTTCTCCTTGTTCTTGCGCAGCACGCGCTTGCGCTCCTCGAAGTAGTGGTCGCGCAGGCGCTTGAACATGTCCGGGAAGATGCGCGGGTAGTCCATGAGCGCATCCGGATTGTCCAGGCGGTGCGCGCCGATGGACGCGATGAGCCCGCGCCGGAACTCGTGCGGGTCCTCGCCCCGAGGCATCACGATGGCCTCGAGCTCGGCCATGCGCTGCTCGTCCGGTTGCTCCATGGCACCTGTCACCCGGTTGCGCATCTTCTCGTTGCGCACCCAGTGACTCACCTGCTGGATGTAGCGCTCGACCAGCTCGCGGTACTGCCCCTCGGACACGAGCCCCATTGAGTCGCGGACCTCGGCGTCCACGCGGTCCAGGTACTCGGTCTCCACCACGCGCACGAAGGCCTCGTGGTCGTGGTAGCT
The DNA here is from genome assembly GCA_016458225.1 of Myxococcaceae bacterium JPH2. NCBI lineage: Bacteria > Pseudomonadati > Myxococcota > Myxococcia > Myxococcales > Myxococcaceae > Myxococcaceae bacterium JPH2. The sequence continues at coordinate 274,249 of JAEMGR010000009.1, forward strand.
GTCGACGACCTCCTGGAGGAGGTACTCGTAGACGCTCTTGTCCTTGCAGATGGCGTGCAGCTCCTCGAGCACCGCCAGCGCGTTGAGGCACTTGTAGTCAGGGCTCTGCGCGGCGTTGAAGAGCGCCGTCTTGATCTCTCTCGCGCTCGCGCCCGCGCGCCCCTCGTAGTTGGGATAGGCCTCCGACTCTTCGTAGAGGTCCGCGCGCAGCTTGCGCAGCTCCTTCGTGTTCGCGGAGCTGAGCCGGTCCGGCGCCGCGCCCTCCTGGTAGATGTGCAGCTTCTCCGGGGGCGTCAGGTGGTCGATGAGCTCCTTGACGTCCTGGGGGTAGCGGTCCGGGATGGGCTTCTTGAGGCGCGTGAGCGTGGCCCACATCGCGGCCACCTCGGTGGCGTGCGGGGCCACGTGCTTGCCCACCGTGGTGGAGGTGATCTGCGCGTCGTAGATCTCCTGCTCGACCTTGTAGCGGCGCAGGTACGGCACGCGCACCAGCTCGATGCGGCCCTTGAACGAGGCGAAGTCCGGCAGCTCCTTGAAGGCGCCCAGGTGCTTCTCGTTGGACGAGGCGATGAGCACCTCGTCGAGTTGGAGGACGAACGGCTCCAGCGGCACCTCGCCCGTCTCGCTGAAGCCGAGCAGATACTTGAAGGCCTCCAAGGGTCGCTTGAGCAGGTCGGAGTACTCGATGAGCCCCCGGTTGGCGTGCACGAGCGGGCCATGGGGCTCGAACAGCACGGTGCTGTGCAGGGCCGAGGGGACGTTGAGCTGCGTGCGGTCCGCGGTGATCTGCTGCACCATGGCGTCCACGCTCATCTGCGGCTCCACCGTCACGGTGCCGAGCTGGTAGCGCCGCGAGACATAGAAGCGCTCCACCTGGACGTGGCGCATCACCTTGAGCCAGTCGCCGTTGTAGGAGTTGAGCAGCGCGGTGTAGATGCGCCGGCACTTGGCGCACAGCTCTCCGTCGCGCACGTAGTCGGAGAGGATGAAGTCGCCGTTCTGGCCGTCGCCCATGCCCTTCTTCTTGAGGGCGCCCTCCAACATGCGGCGCCGCTCGGTGGGCGGCACGGCGAAGAGGGGGTGGTCCTTGAGCTCGCAGGGCATGCGCAGCTCGATGGACTCGGCATCCAGGTGGGCAAAGGAGGACACGTCGCTTTCGGACGCGGCGGCCGCGCGCTCGCCGAACCCGATGGAGCCCTTGATCAGCTTCTCCGAGGGGAACACCCACGCGATGCGATAGAGCGCGCCCTGCGGCAGCCGCGAGTACACCTCCATCCCATCCTTCAGCGCGTTGACGAGGGTGGACTTGGCGCTGCCGTTGGGGCCGTGCAGGAGGATGAGCTTGTTGATGCGCCCGGCGCGCACGAAGTTGCCCAGCACGCGGTAGATGGCGTTCTGGACCTCCTCCTGGCCGGCGACCCGCACGTCGCGCTCGCTGCCCGGCGCGTCAAAGACCTTGAAGCGACGGATGGTGCCGGTGGGATGTGGCACCTGTTCGGTGCCGAAGTGGTCCATCACGTCCCGCAGGAACTGCGCCGCGTTGCGCGCCTGGCTGCGCGGGTCGCTGAAGAAGAGCGTGAGGTACTCCTCGAAGGACAGGATGGACCGGTTCTTGACGAAGTCGGCACTCACCTGCGTGCCCACCTCCTGCAGATAGCCCTTCGCTTCCACGGCGGCTCCCCTCTGTGCTCGGGTCAGTCCGTTCGAGTCGGAACACATCACGCTCGCGAGTCCCGCCCGAGGGTCCAACTTTCCTCTGGGTGCGCTGGATGTCCAGCGCCCCCAGCCGCTTGTGTTCGCAGGCGGCGGTCGCTCCCCCGCCTCATACCCAACGGGCCACCCGCAGACCGACCCTACCCGCCGGGGCTCCAGGCAGCACTCCCAGAGCGGGCCTCGCCTTCGAACCCGCCCGGCCACCAGCCCATCGCCCCGAGCGGAAAGTTCCCCACCTCGCGGGCATGACACCGCGCAGCCGACTCGCGCGACCGGGTCGGGTGAGCTACGTTCGGGCCCTCTTTCGCAGCCAGTCACTTCCGGAGCCCAAGCGCGATGCACAAGGAGCCCATCATCGGCATCGACCTCGGCACGACGAACTCGTGCGCGGCGATCGTCGAGGACAGCGGGAACGTCAAGCTGATCCCTTACAAGGGCGGCGAGTACACCATCCCCTCCATCTTCGCCATCGATGACAAGGGCAACGAGCTCATCGGCTACGAGGCCAAGCGTCAATGGCAGCTCAACCCGCGCAACACCGTCTACGGTGCCAAGCGGCTGGTGGGGCGGCCCTTCCAGAGCGACGTCGTCGATACGATGAAGAAGGTCGTGGCGTACAACATGCGCCCCGGCAAGAAGAACGACGTCACCCTGGACGTGGGCAAGAAGGAGTTCACCCTCCAGGAAGTCAGCGCGAAGATCCTCGGGAAGATTCGCGAGGTCGCGTCCAACTACCTGAAGATGCCGATCAAGCGGGCCGTGGTGACGGTGCCCGCGTACTTCAACGATCGGCAGCGCCAGTCGGTGAAGGACGCCGGCAAGCTCATCGACCTGGACGTCGTGCGCATCATCAACGAGCCCACCGCGGCGGCGCTCGCGTACGGCGTGGGCAAGGGGCTCAAGGAAAAGGTCATCATCTATGACCTGGGCGGCGGCACCTTCGACGTCTCCATCATCGAGATCCGCGATCGCGTCTTCGAGGTGAAGGCCACCGGCGGCGATGTCTTCCTGGGTGGCATCGACTTCGACAACGCCATCATCCACCACGTCCTGAAGGACTTCGCGGCCAAGACGGGCATCGACCTGGCCACGGACCCGGTGGCCATGCAGCGCATCAAGGACCTGGCCGAGCGCACGAAGATCGACCTGTCCGCGCGCGAGGAAGTCCCCTTCAACATCCCCTTCATCACGATGACGGCGCAGGGCCAGCCGCTGAACATCGAGATGAAGTTCACCCGGAAGATGTTGGAGCAGCTCACCAACCACCTCGTGGACCGCACCCTCCAGATGGTGGCGCGGGTGTTGGTGGACTCGGGGCTGTCCACCAAGGACGTGGACGAGGTGATGTTGGTGGGCGGGCAGACGCGCATGCCCGTGGTGCAGGACCGCCTGACCAAGTTCTTCGGCAAGCCGCCCAGCAAGGGCGTCCACCCGGACGAGGCCGTGGCCATCGGCGCCGCGCTCTACGCGCACTCGCTCCAGGACGACACCAACCTGCGCATCCAATTGTTGGATGTGATTCCCATGGCCATCGGCCTGGAGAAGGCGGGCGGCGCCTTCCACACCGTCTTCCCGCGCAACGCGCCCATCCCCAACGCCAAGCAGCTCCTGGCGACGACGAGCATGGACAACCAGACGGAGCTGGCCATGCGCATCTTCCAGGGCGACCACGAGCAGGTGGCGCGCAACGACCTGCTCGGCGAGTTCACCTTCTCTGGCATCCAGCAGGCCCGCGCGGGCGGCGTGCAGGTGGAGATCACCTTCGACGTCAACGTGGAGGGCATCCTCACCATGAAGGCGCGCGACCCGAGCACGGGCCGCGAGATGCGCACCACCGTGCGCGTGACGCAGAGCTGAGCGCGCCTGCGTCTCCGGACGTAGGAAGGCCCCTCGTCCCAGCGGCTGGGAGAGGGGCCTTCGTGCATCCACCGAGTGGCGGAGGCCACCGACCTAGGCGGTCTTCTTTTCCTTCTCCAACACGAGCTGCGGAGGCTCGTGCTTGGTGATGACCTGCTCGGTGATCTTGCACTCCTTGACGCCCTCTCGGAACGGCACGTCGTACATGATCTCCAGCATGGCGTCCTCCATGATGGCGCGCAGGCCGCGCGCTCCGGAGTGACGGCGCATCGCCTCGCGGGCGATGGCGCGCAGGGCCTCCTTGGTGAAGGTCAGCTTCACCTTCTCCATCTCGAACATCTTCTGGTACTGCTTCACCAGCGCGTTCTTCGGCGTCATGAGGATGGTGACGAGGTCATCCTCCTTGAGGTCGTTGAGCGTGGCGATGACCGGCAGACGGCCGATGAACTCGGGGATCATCCCGAACTTCATCAAGTCCTCCGGCTCCGACAGCGCCAGCAGCTCGCCCACGCTGCGCTCCTCGCGGTGGGTGATGCGCGCGCCGAAGCCGAGCCCCTTCTCACCCACGCGGCGCTTGATGATGCCGTCGATGCCGTGGAACGCGCCGCCGCAGATGAACAGGATGTTCGTCGTGTCGACCTGCACGTACTCCTGCTGGTTGTACTTCTTGCCGCCGCGCGGGGTGACGTTGGCGCGCGTGCCCTCGATGATCTTCAAGAGCGCCTGCTGCACGCCCTCGCCGCCCACGTCGCGGGTGGCGCTGGGCATGTCGCCCTTGCGCGCGATCTTGTCGATCTCGTCGATGTAGACGATGCCGCGCGCCGCCTTCTCCACGTCGTAGTCCGCGCTATGGAGGAGGTTCTGGATGATGTTCTCGACGTCCTCACCCACGTAGCCGGCCTCGGTGAGGCTGGTGGCATCCGCGATGGTGAACGGGACGTTGAGGAAGCGCGCCAGGGACTGGGCCAGCAGCGTCTTGCCGCTGCCCGTGGGGCCGATGAGCAGGATGTTGCTCTTGCTCAGCTCCACGTCCTCGCCCGTCGGACTCTTGACGCCCGGGCGCGGCCGGCTGGCCGGCTTCTTCTGGTAGATGCGCTTGTAGTGGTTGTACACCGCGACCGCGAGGACCTTCTTCGCCTGATCCTGGCCAATGACGTAGTCGTCAAGGAAGGCCTTGATCTCAGCGGGCGTGGGCAGACTGACCTGCGGCTTGCCCTCCTCGCGCTCGTTCTCATCCGCGATGATGTCGTTGCAGAGCTTGATGCACTCGTCGCAGATGTAGACCGTAGGCCCTGCAATCAGCTTGCGGACCTCGCGCTGCGACTTGCCGCAGAACGAGCAGGACAGGTTGACGTGGTGCTCCTTCTTCACTGCCGCCTCCGAGTTCGCCGACCCCGGGTTCCCCGGAGCCTACTCCACCGACCACCGCGCCCCTCGCCCCAGGCCGCCCACGTCTCGAACAGCCCGCGAGCCCGCTCACACGGGCTCTGAACCCACTATAGGGCCCTCCCCCCCGGGCAGGAAGCCCAGCGGTGCCACCCCGCCGCCGAGCGTTCAGCCGCGGTCAACGGGGTTCGCGTTCGATAACAGCGCCTCAGGCGTCCGTCACGCCCGAGGCGAGGTCCTCGACGTCATCCGCCAGGGCGGCCGCTCGCTCGGCAACAGCGTTCGGCACCCGACGGCACCCCGCCAGCTCACTGGCCAGCTTGCGCGCCATCTGCGCCAGCTTGCGAACCTGCGCGCTCTCGGGCGGCGGCTCGGGGGGCGGGCGAGGGAACCGCTCGGTGAACTCCTTCTTCAGCTCGGTGGGAGACTTCTCCGGGCTCCAGATGCTGTCGCGCAGCGACTTGTACTCGGTGGGCGACAGCTGACCGCGCTCCTCGGCATCGGCGAGCACCTCGATGACCTCGAACGCGGGAGCCTTCTGGGGGAACTCCTGCTGCTCCAGCTCCTCGGCGGGCTCGTGCTTGGCCAGGAAGCTGAACGAGCGCGTCAGCTTGAGCGCCGTCTGCTTCTTGATGTGGAGTTCCTTGAGGCAGTAGGCCTCGAAGGTGGGGTAGCCCCACTCCTCGAACTGGGCGCCATCCCGGACCTGCACGAGCAGCTTGCCCAGCTCGGCCCAGGTGGACTTGAAGCGCTTGGCGGCCTGCAGCACGGTGTGCCGGAACGTCCCCGGGGGGATGCTCAAGGCCTTCTTGGCGATTTCGACTTCAGCGACGGATGCGGCGGACATACCTCCGGTATCGACTACGTCCGTCAGCTGGGCAAGAAAGTGGCCCTACCCGCGCTTGCCGATGTTGAACGACAGGCCCACCGTCGCGCGCTCCCCTTCGTAGGCCTTGAAGGGCCACTTCTTCAGCTCGGTGAAGAGGCACTCGAAGAGTGGCCCCTGCTTGAACTGGGGGTTGTCCACCCAGAGCTTGTTGACGTGGCCGTCGTTGCCGATGACGAACTCGAGCGGGATGCGAGCGGCCAGGCCCGGGCTGCGCTCGGCCTCTTCCTTGAAGCACCGGAAGAGCGTGGACTTGTTGCCGGCCACCACGCGGTTGATGGCCGCTTGATCGAACTGCTGTCCCATCTCCAGGCCGTCTGGATCCGTGCCGACGCTGCCCGTGCGCGGCGGCTTGCGCTCCTCGGCGCGGGCCACGGCGGTGGGCTTGGCGGCCCCTCCTCCGGGATTGGTCGGCATGGGCCGGGTCTCGGAGGACTTGTCGGGGCGCCGCGAGTCCCCCGTGGGGTACGCGAGCAGCTCCTCGTCGTCGCGGCGCGACTGCGCGAGCTTGATGGTGGGCGGCTCCATGGTGATGCCCTCGAAGGCATCGTCCTCGCCGAACCAGCCGTGCACCGCGGCATTGCGCGCGAGCATCAGCCCCACGCCGCCCAGCAGCAGCGCCACCACCGCAGCGGCGCCCCCCAGCACGAGCATGCGCTTGCGCGTCTTCTGCGCCTCCACGGCCATGGCCGCGGCCACGCGGGCTTGCGCCTCGAAGCGCGCCACATGCACTTGGAAGGCGGCGACCTCGCTCATCCGCAGGAAGTGCCGCTCACCCGCGGGCGCCACCGGGCTGTCCGGCGCCAGCTCGCCGGCATACAGCTTCTCGATGATCTGCGCGGAGCCCACCGGCCCCAGCACCAGGTCTCCCTGTCGGAAGAGCCACAGCCCGTCATCCACGTCCGTCGCCAGCTCTTGTCCAGCCACCATTCGCGCGGGAGTATCGTGCGTCTGCCCACACGCTCGCAACGCCGTGCCCACTTCCTCTCCTCGACGAATTCCCGCAGCACTGTGGATCTGGTACCGCGGCGGAAACTTCCGCGGCTTCCAGCGCCAGGTGGAAGGCCCCACCATCCAGGACAGCGTGGAGGCGGCGCTGCGCGAGGCCGGAGTGCCCGCGGGGGTCATGCCCTCGGGGCGCACGGACCGGGGCGTGCACGCGCGCATGCAGGTGCTGAGCCTCCGCCTACCGGAAGAGCCGTCCCTGGAGGAGATGCTCGGACGCGTCGCGCGGCACCTGCCTCCGGATCTCGGCTTCTGCGTGGCGAGGCGCCCTGCGCCCTCCTTCCATGCGCAGTGGGTGGCGAGCGGGAAGTCGTACCGCTACCGCCTCCAGTTGGAGGGAGCTGTCTCCGAGGCGTGGCGCCCCTACGCGCTCGATGTCGCCCACGAGCCACTGCTGGCCTCGCGCGAGGTGCGTCCCGAGCGGCTGGCGGAGCTGCTGGGCCACGCCACGGGCACCCGCGACTTCATCGCGTTCCATGAGAAGTCCAGCCCGCGCAAGCCTCGGCGACTGGAGTCCGCCACGCTGCACGCGATGGGCTCGGGCCTCTACGAGGTGCGGCTCGAGGGCGAAGGCTTCGCGCGCTACCAGGTGAGATACCTGGTGGGGAGCGCCCTGAAGGTGGCCGCGGGGCTCCTTCCCGAGGAGCACTGGCACGCGGCGCTGGAGGCGGCCACTCCCCTGGAGGGGCTCAAGGCGCCCGCGCAGGGACTGGTGTTGTGGGAGGTGCACTACCCTTCCCAGGTGGATCCCTTCACGCCGGGAGAGCGCCTCCACCCTCCCGGACTGCCTGGCACTCCCCCATTTGGGAACGAAGCGCCGGGCTGAGCCGCTCGACTCAGTCGACGACGCGCTCTTCGTACTTCGACAGCAGGTCCGAGATGGCCTCGCGCAGGTACTCGCTCTGCCGGATCCGCGTGGCGCGCGACAGCTCCTTCAGCGCGTCGAGCTTCTCTCGGTTGAGGCGGAAGACCACTGAGGTGAGGCGGGGATTCATGTCCAAGTGCGCAACCTCCTACAGATGCGCACACCATCTCACAGGCTTGGGTGATCGCAAGAAAATCACTGTGAGCCCACCGGGAACATCCACTGCACCCCGGTGAAGGCCTCGACGTCGCCCCGCAGGCCGGATCCGAACCCGAACGTGAAGCCGAGTCCGCCGAACAGCGCGAGCTGATCCGAGATCAGGTGCCGCACGCCCAACCCTATGCGAGGGCCCACCCACGGCCCAGAAAACGGCCGCACGGTCACCCCGAGATCCACGAAGGTCTGCCAGGACTCCTCGCCGAAGACGCTCCGGTAGCCGCCCACCAGCGACACCTCCTCGCCTGGGGCGCCCGTGCTGCCGCGCGCCAGGAGGAAGACCTCGTCATGGGCGTACCCCACCGAGACGCTCGCCCCGAGATCCAACTGCGCGGCCAGCCCGGACACCGCCGTGTTCCCGCTGATCCGCTCCGTGTAGGTGGCCCCAGGCCCCGCGAACAGCGACAGCGTGCGGTGGTGTTCGTAGGGCTGGATGAACTCGGCGCCGAGGATCAGCGGGACGAGTCCGGCGAACATCAGCCGACCACCGGGAGCGCGAACGCCTCGGTCCGGCCCTGCCCCGCCGCGGGAGCCACCCCGGCGGCCTCGTTCATCCGGCCTGAGCGGAACGGCTCCAGATCCAGCGCCACGAACTTGAAGCCCAGCGCCTTGAGCGCGGCGTTCACCCGGTTCCGCATGTCCGCGGCGAGGAAGCGCTCGTACTCCTCGGCGGCCAGCTCCACGCGGGCCACGTCCTGGTGGTAGCGGACCCGGAACTGGCGGAAGCCCAGCGCGCGCAGCTCGGACTCCGCCCCGGCGATCTGCAGGAGCCGGTCGCGCGTCACCGACGTGCCGTACGGGATGCGCGAGGCGAGGCACGCCATCTGCGGCTTGTCCCAGGTCGGCAGGCCCATCGCGTGGCTCCACGCGCGGATCTCCTCCTTCGTCAGGCCCGCGAGCGCCAGGGGCGACACCACCCGGTGCTCCTTCGCGGCCTTGTGCCCCGGCCGGTGATCCTTGAAGTCATCCGCGTTGAAGCCGTCCAGCACGACCGCGAGATCCAGCTCGCTCCGCTTCGCCTCGCAGAGGTCGTACAGCTCCGTCTTGCAGAAGTAGCACCGGTTCGTGGGGTTGGCCGCGTAGCTGGGGTTCGCCAACTCGTTGCTCGACACCACCACGTGGCGGGCGCCCAGGCGAGCCGCCAGATCCCTCGCCTCCTTCTCCTCCTCTGGCGCCACCGAGGCGGACAGCGCCGTCAGCGCCAGGGCCCGGTCTCCGAGCACCTCCACCGCCACCTTGAGGACGAAGGTCGAGTCGACTCCGCCCGAGAACGCCACCAGCGCGCTGCCCTGGGCGCGGAGCGCTTCGCGCATCGCCTCCAGCTTGGGACGGGACGACTCACACAGGGCTTGGATCCGCTCGGGGCTCAGCATGGGGGGACTCCTAAAACGGAAGGGCCCCGGATTGCACGCGCATCGCGCATGCAACCTGGAGCCCTTGGACAGCGCAGGTGAACGACAGGCGACGCTAGCGCGCCTTGCGCTTCGCCGCTGCCTTCTTCGGGGCTGGGGCCGGCTTGGCCACACGCGCGGCGCGGGTCGCGGGACGGGCCTTCGCGCCCTTGTCCGCCTTCGGGGCCTTGGCCGCCGGCTTGGCCGCGATGATGGGCGCCGGCTCATCCCCGCGGCGAGCCTTCTTGGGCAGCGGGTTGGCCTTCATCTTCTTGCCCGTGATCGTCTTCAGTTCGTCCGTGCTCATGTAGCCGAGGTCGAGAAGCGCCTGGAAGATCTTGGCGGCGCCGTCCTCCACCGACTCGGTGTCCGAGTGGATGGTGACCTCGGGCGAGTTGGGCGGCTCGTACGGCTCGGTGATGCCGATGAAGTTGGGGATCTCCCCCGCCAGGGCCTTCTTGTAGCGGCCAGTGCTGTCCCGCTCGATGAGCTTCTCGGTGGGGCAGTCGACGTAGACCTCGACGTACCGGCCGATCGCCCGGCGGTTCTCCTCGCGGCCCACCTTGTACGGGCTGACGCAGGGCACCAGCGCCGCGACCCCGTTGCGGGTCAGCAGATTCGCCACGAAGCCCAGGCGCTTCACCACCACGGAACGCTCTTCCTTGGTGTCACCGAGCCCCGCCCAGAGCGACTCGGAGAGTTCTCCCTCGTCGAGGATCTCCACGTTGCGACCGACCTGGCGCAACCGAGCCGCGATGTACGCCGCGGTGGTGCTCTTCCCGGTTCCGGACATGCCGGTCAACCAAAGCGTGAAACCAGTGTTGGGGGCCATAAGGGTTCAAACTCCCTGCGTCCGGAGCGCTTCTTGCACATGGCGTGGGACGCGGCAGATCCAGTAGACGAGCGCTTTATAGACGAAAACCCGGTGACTTGACAATCCACACGCACCTTTCCGCAGGTGGGGGTGACGGGCAGGCAAGTGCCTGCCCTTACACGGGTTTTTCAATCCTGAAATCGGCCAGGGACAGCGAAACACGCAGGAAATCCTCGGATTCCCAAGCAAAAAGCGACAGGTGCGTGACACAGCCGCCATGTATGGCCACGACAAGGTGGGACACGCCCGGAAGCAAAGGGGTTCCTGAAGGAGCGGCGCGTTCCCGGTCCTCGACGGAGAAATGCGCGGGGGCATTCACGTGGGAATGGAAGACGCACGCGACGCGCTCCGCACACGCGTCCGCCCCTCGGCAGACCTGGAGCCACTCGCTCAAGTCGAACTCGAAGTGGGTGCGGGGCGTGGGCGACGCGTTGCGAAGCGGCCGCACCCGCCACGTCTCCGGAGCCTCGCCCTGGAGGATCACGCCGCACCCCTCCGCGGGCCATGCGGACTGCAGGTGACGGACGACCTCCGCGATCACCGCGCGTGGAGGGACTCGAGTGTCCGGCGCCAGGGCTGGGGCCATCCGCACGCCTCCGGGGTGCTAGGGACTCTGGGTCTCCCGACTGGCGCATCGCGCGCAGCGCCTTGGTTCCAGCTCCGACACTTCTCCGGGCGCCGCGAGCCAGCGCCCCCCGAGCGGCTCACTCATCCCGAGCCGCAGCCGCTGGAACACCAGCGCGCCTAGTGCGCCCAGGGCCACGCCCAAGGCACCGTCGGGGGGCGGCGTGAGGTGACGGACGGTCTCGCCGAAGCACCACACGCAGCCCTCGGGCCCTCGGAACACCACGGCGGCTCGCGCGCCGTCGCCGCCCAGCGCGACCCATGGGGCAGCGCCGCTCCAGGCCGCCGGCAGCTCCGCGATCAGCCCACCGCCCGCGCCGTCTCCCACCGCGTCCGGATTCACTTCGGGCAGCGCTCGGGCCAAGACCTCCGTGGCGGGCCGCCCCACATCCTCCGCCGACGCCAGGAAGCCAGGAGCCCACGGCCCCAGGGGCAGCGAGCCCACGCCCGCGACCGGAGTGCCGCCGCCCGCCAGGTACGCCGCCGCCGTGAGCCCCGAGGCCCCCACGCCATCCAGGCGAGCGCGCTCGGCCAGCAAGGCTTCCTGGCCGCGCCCGCCGACCTCGCGCAGGAGAATCTGCCGCGAGTAGCGCAGGATCTGATCCTCTCGCAACGTCATGACGCCCTCACCCGCCTGCCATCGCCGGCACGAGCGTGAGCCGGTCCGAGTCCGCCACGGGCGTGTCCAGCGACTGCATGAACCGGATGTCCTCCTCGTTGAGGAAGACGTTCACATAGCGCCGCATCGCGCCGCGCTCGTCGAGCACCCGCGCCCCGAGCCCGGGATAGCGCGCGTCCAGTTCGCGCAGCACCTCGCGCACCGTGGCCCCGGGGGCGAGCACCTCGGCCTGGTTGCGCGTCAGCGCGCGCATGGGCGTGGGAATCCGAACGGTCGCCATGACTCACCTTCCCTGCTTGCGCAGCACCAGCACGTGCGTCCCGTCCCCGCGAGGCGTCAGGGACACCACCTCGTGCCCCTCGTCCCGCGCGTTGCGAGGCACGTTCTTCAGGGGCTCGTCGCCCCGGAGCAGGACCTCCAGCAGCGCGCCGGCTCCGAGCGATTCCAGCTTCAGCTTGGTGCGCACGTAGGTCATCGGGCACACCTCGCGCGTGATGTCCAACGTCGCCATCACCGGGGACATGCCGCCTCCTCGCGCTCGTCCGGCGAAGGAGGCACGGACGTGACCTGGCACCCGGGACACTCCGGCGCCCGCTCCACCCGGACCGTGCGGCCCAGCAGGCGCACGCCATCCAGGACATGCAGCGTCGCCTCCCCGCGCGGCGTCCTCCCCACCCCGGCCAGCAACTCCAGGGCGAGCAGGGCCTGCGCGGCGCCGACCAGTCCCGCCAGCGAACCCAGCACGCCAGCCTGCGCGCAGGTGGGCACCGCGTCTGGCGGAGGGGGCGCCTCGTAGAGGCACCGCAGGCACGGGCCGCCTGGATCCACGCGCATCGCCTGGCCCTGCATGCGCAGCACGCCGCCGTAGACGAGGGGCACGCCCGTCAGCACCGCCACGTCCGAGAGAAAGAACTTGGTCGCCACCCCATCCGTGCCGTCGATGACGAGGTCGTGCGCGCGGAAGAGGGCCTCGGCGCTGTTCGCGTCCACGCGCTCGACGAGGGCCTCGGTGCTCAGGCTCGGGAAGGCCCGCTGGAGTCCCGCCGCGGCGGACTCGGCCTTGGGCCGCCCCACGTCCGAGGCGCGGTGCCAGAGCTGGCGATGCAGGTTCGTCACGTCGACCCGGTCCGGATCCACCAGCGTCAGATGCCCGACACCCGCCTGGGCCAATGCCAGCGAGGCGGGGCACCCCAGACCTCCCGCGCCGATCAGCAGGACCCGCGCGCGCTCAATGCGACTGGCTTGGGGGATGCGGGGGTGGTGATCGGTATCGTGGCCGTGCATCGGACTGCTGCTCCGCGAGGGCCGAGCGAATAAGGTGCGTGGGCCCCTCGTCCCGACCCGTGACGGGGCAAGCCTCGGATTCCCACCGCCGCCTCGGCGGCCCTCACCAGCCAGGACATATGAGAAACCTGACCGGCGCGCTCGTGTTTTCCACCACCCTGCTGCTCGCTGTCGGCTGCCACAAGAACACCGGCGAGAGCCCCGACGCCGCCACCGACGTAGGCGCAAGCCGCGAGGCGCTCCATGGCGGCAAGGACGCCGCCTCCCCGGACGCCACCCAGGCGGGCTCGGGCTCCAGCGCGGTGGAGAGCTGCGTGGATCGCTGGCTGACGGCCCATGACCTGGACCGCTTCGGCAGCCCGTCCGGCACTATGTACACCGGGGGAACTCCCCTGTTCGACGAGCGCACGGGCGAGTCCCGCGACCGTCTGACCTTCGTCTTCGAGCGCCAGCCCGAGGCCAAGAAGGCCTGCGCGTCCGGCGACGCCGGGAAGTAGCCCCCTCCCCTTTTGAGCGTCGGCGCGGCGGGCCCGGGATTCCCGAGGCCCGCTGGCTCCCGTAAGCTCCAGGCCGAATGGAACCCGAACTCGCCCTGGGCGAGGAGAACCCGGCCAATGACCTGCGCGCCCGCGTGCGCGAGGTGCTGGACCGGCGCAAGCTCACCGACAGCGTCTCCGCCGAGCAGGCCGCGGCCTCCTGGGAACAGGACCGCTTCGTGGCGAGGGCCCGCGCGCTCTTCTACGCGCGAATGATGTTCCTCACCCTGGGCCTGCTCATCCTCGCCGTGCCCGCGTGGAGCGGATACTTCGACCTGACCGGCCCCCTGTCCTTCGTGGGCTACTTCACGATGCTGCTCTACAGCGTCGCGAACCTGCTCGTCATCGACCACCCACGCGCCGGCCGCTGGGTGACGTACCTCACGCTCTGCTTCGACCTGGTCATCACGGTCGTGCTCATCGCCAAACCCCAGGTCGGCGGCGGCTTGCAGAGTCCCCTCCTGGCGACCCAGCTCCTCTTCACCACGCTGTTCGCCATCCTCTTCCCCAAGCCGCTGGCCATCCTGCCGCCCCTGTTGGCGCTGCCCATCACCACCCGGCTGGATCTGCTGCTCAACCGCTCCGTGACGGCCGTGGAGCTGCTCACGCTCCTCTGGTACCTCGCGCTCAACTTCATCATCGTCTACGTGCTCGTGTACCTGAACGAGCGCGAGGCCACCGCGCACCGCGAGGTCGTCTCGCTCCAAGGGGACCTCAAGGAGCTGGCGGTCGTCGAGGAGCGCAACCGGCTGGCGCGCGAGATTCACGACGGCCTGGGCGCGTCGCTCTCGTCGATGATCATCCAGGCCGAGTACATCCTGAACCTCGCGGGTGACGAGGGCATGCGCTCGGAGATTCGCGAGCTGAAGGCCACCGCCGAGGAGTCCATCGAGGAGCTGCGCCGCAACCTGCGGATGATGCGCGAGGACTTCGAGCTGGACCAAGGCCTGGGCGACTACGTCACCACGTTCACCGAGCGCACCGGCCTGGACATCCGCTTCGAGCGCACGGGCGCGACGCGCAAGCTGCCCCCCGACGCGCAGCTCGCGCTCTTCCGCATCCTCCAGGAGTGCCTCTCCAACGCCGTGAAGCACGCCGAGGCCCGCAAGGTGCTGGTGCGGTTGGACTTCGGCGAAGCGCGCGTGGACCTCATCGTCCGCGATGACGGCAAGGGCTTCGACCCGAGCCGCACGCCGCGCGGACACTACGGATTGTTGAACATGCGCGAGCGAGCCATGAAGCTCGGCGGCTCGCTCATCGTGGACTCGGCCCCGGGCGCTGGTGCGCAGGTGGCCTTCTCTCTGCCCTGCACCCTCGACTGAAAGACGGAGTTCCCGTGGACGCCCCCCAGACGCCCGCCCCTGCACCGCCCATCCGCGTCTTCGTGGTCGAGGATCAGACGAAGATCCTCAAGAACCAGCTCCGCCTCTTCGAGGGCCACCCGGAGCTGGACATCATCGGCACCGCGTTGTCCGGTGAGGCCGCGCTGGAGGATGTCCCCCGCCTGCAGCCGGATGTCCTGCTGCTCGACCTGGGACTGCCGCGCATGAGCGGCATCGACGTGACGCGGGAGGTGAAGGCTCGCTTCCCGCACATCGAGATCCTCATCTTCACCATCTTCGACGAGGAGGACAAAGTCCTCGAGGCAGTGAAGGCGGGGGCCTCGGGCTACCTGCTGAAGGGCTCGCCGGTGGACAAGATCATCGAGGCCATCAAGGAGGTGCGCGCCGGAGGCACCGTCATCCAGCCCAGCCTCGCGCGCCGCCTGCTGCGTCACTTCCGCGTGGATCCGGACGCCAGCCCCGTGCCCACCGAGCCCGGAGCCGCGCCCACCGTCGCCAGCGAGCCGCCCGCGGGAGCCCCGGCCTCCGACAACGGAGCCCCCTCGGACGTCGAGCCGCCGCTCAAGCCCCTGTCGGACCGCGAGCGGGAGATCCTCCAGCTCATCGCCAAGGGGGTCTCCAACAGCGAGGCCGCGCGGCTGCTCAGCCTGTCCAAGGCGACCATCCGCACTCACCTGGAGCACATCTACCGCAAGCTCGAGGTCACCAACCGCGTGGAGGCGGTCACCGAGGGCATCCGCAAGGGCCTCATCTCCGTGTAGCGCGCGACGCCTGGTGGCCCGGGGCCGTCCCCCGGGACACCGCCATGGAGTTTCTCGCTTCCCACGCTGCCCGGGACGTGGGAGGCGTGGGGGCGTGAGCGCCCCGTTCGAGTCCCTTGGCCTGTCCCCTGAATCCCTCGGCGCGGTGAAGCGTGCGCGCTACCACACGCCCACGCCCATCCAGGCCCAGGCCATTCCGCCCGCGCTCGCCGGCCGCGACGTCATCGGCTGCGCGGCCACTGGCACCGGCAAGACGGCCGCGTATCTGCTGCCGCTCGCGGAGCGACTCGCTGGGGCTCGCAATACGCTCGGCCTCGTGCTGGCCCCCACCCGCGAGCTGGCCCAGCAGGTGGCCGAAGAGGCGCGCTTCTTCGGTGAGCCCCGAGGTGTCACGCACGCCCTCATCGTGGGCGGCGAGGACATGAATGCCCAGGTCGAGGCCCTGCGCGCCAAGCCCATCCTCATCATCGCGACGCCGGGTCGGCTCGTGGACCTGCTGCGCGTGCGCGCCGTCAACCTCTCCCACGTGAGGGCGCTCGTGCTGGATGAGGCGGACCGGATGCTCGACATGGGCTTCCTGCCGCAGATCAACGAGCTGCTCGGCGCGCTCCACCGCGAGCGACAGACGCTGTTGTTCTCCGCCACGCTCGGCGCGGACGTCACCCGCTTCGCGCAGCAGCACATGCACAAGCCCGTGCGCGTGGAGGTGACTCGGAGCGGCACGCCCGCGCCCCTCGCCGCCCAGGCCCTCTACACGCTGGAGCCCGAGGAGAAGCTCCCCCTGCTCATCTCGCTGCTCGCCGAGGATCAGTTGAGCGCGCTCGTCTTCGTGCGCACGCAGATGCGCGCGGACAAGGTGCGCGAGGGGCTGGCCCGCGCCGGCATCAAGTCCGCGGCGCTCCACGCGGGCCGCACCCAGGCCCAGCGCAAGCAGGCGCTGGAGGGCTTCCGCCGAGGGCAGTACCGCGCGCTCGTCGCCACGGACATCGCCGCGCGCGGCCTGGACGTGGATGACATTGGCCACGTCATCAGCATGGACGTGCCGCACGCGCCCGAGGACTACGTCCACCGCATCGGGCGAACCGCTCGCGCTGGCGCCAGTGGCAAGGCCTCGATGTTCGCCACCCCGCGCGACGCGCATGGGGTGCGGGACATCGAGCGCATCATCCGGCAGGCCATCCCCCGCGCCGACGTGCCCCGGGAGGACCCCATCTTCGTGGCGGAGCTGGCCCAGTACCACGCGCGGCAGCGAGACCCGGGCCCGCCGCAGGCGTCCCATGGGGTCTCCAACCGGCCCCAGAACCAGGAGCCCGGGCGCCATGCGCGTTCCCATCGCAAGGGCGGCCCGGGCACTCCTCACGGGCGCTGAGCGCCCGCCCCATCAGTCGTGGCCGTGCCCGTCCTCACCGTGGGCATGGCCGTGCTCCAGCTCCTCGGCCGTCGCGGCGCGCACGCCCTTGACCGTGACCTCGAAGTGCAGCGTCTTGCCCGCGAGCGGGTGGTTGAAGTCCACCAGCACCGAGTCCTTGCGAACCTCCTTCACCAGGAAGTCCACTTCGTCCCCGTCCGGGTCCGTGGCGCTCAGCACGCCGCCCGCCTGAATCTCCAGGTCCTCGGGGAACTCGGAGCGCGGAACCTCCTCGACGCCCTCGGGATCGTAGTCGCCGTAGCCCTCGTCGGGACCGACGACAACTTTCAGGGACTCTCCAGCCTGCTTCCCCTCCAGAACCTTCTCCAGACCCGGGACGATCTCCTCGTAGCCCTGGAGGTACTCGAGCGGCTCACCCGGCTCGCTCTCGTCCACCACGTTTCCGTCTCCCAGGTGCATCCGATACTCGATGGAGACAACACAGTCCTTGGCGATTTTCATGCGGCCCTCATAGCGCAAGACGCCCACGCACGCTCGAATGATGCGCGGCGCTGTTCGAAACGTGGCCTCACCAACGGATGCGCAGGTCGAAGCCCGCCGAGTCCTCGCGCTCCAGCGTCACCCGAGGCTGGGCCGCTCCCGCCTTGCGCAGTGCTTCCTCGCACGTACCCGCCGCGCTCTCGGCGGGGAACGGGTACGCGCGGAACTCCACCCGCCAGTCCTGCGGCCCCAACGGCTCCGAGCGGATGTTGACCGGCTCGAACACCGAGCGAAAGCTCAGGGCCACGCGCTTCATCGCGCGCTCCGGGCCCGCCACCGACAACGCCACGCCCACCACCTTGCCCACCAGGGTGTCGAAGTAGCTCCGGACCAGGTCCCGCCCCATCTGCCGGAGCGCCTCGTTCCGGGGACGCCCCGCATACGACACGCTCAGCACCACCTCCTGGCAGGCGAGGAACACCGAGGCCGGGTAGCTGGCGCGGGGACGGTCCACGTCGTAGCCCGCCTCGTTCAATCGGGACTTCATGAGCGCATCGACCCGCGTGCTGCGCACCAGGGCCTCGAAGAGCGTGGACTGGACGATGACTTCACTCGGCATGCCGCGAACCTAGGGAAACAGGAATCCCTTGGGCAAGCCTCACATTGCAGGCGCGGCGGCCAGTGGACAGGGCCCTCTCCCCAGATGCGCGGGATTGCTCCTATGCTTTCGCCGGGAGTTTTTGGAGGACACATGGTGATTTCGGATCCGGCGGGGTTGTTGGAGCGCATCCCCGAGCTGCGAGAGTTGTGCGAGGACGAGCGCATCCGCCGAGCGGTGGAGGGTGGAGATCCCTTCAAAGTCTATCGCGCCCTGCGCTGGGCGAAGTGGCTGGGGAAGCTGCGCTCCCATCGCGACACGATCAATGCCTTGCTCGACCGCCGTCGCCTGTTCGCGAAGCCTTTGAGCGGCACGCCCTCGCTGTTCACCATGAATGGCTTTGGCACCAGCTTCGTGGGTGACTCGGACAAGGATGACAGCGATGGGACCTCCATCGCGGTGCACGCGCTGGTGTTCTTCTTCATCATCCCGCTCCTCCCGCTGGGCGCCTATGTCGTGCGCAGCAATGACTCGGGCGGATTCCGAGGCCGCTCCTGGAGCATCTTCGCGCGCGTTCCACTCGGGACGCTGTCGTGGCTGTACTCGCGGACCGTGGCGCTGGGCGTCATCGCGCTCGTGGCGATGGGCGCGTTCAAGGCCCTGCACGACTCGCGCTACCAGGACGTGTATGTCTTCAATGCCTTCAACGAGCCCCTTTCCGTCACGCTCGGAGGTGTGACGGCGGAGATCCCCGAGCACACCAAGGCCAAGCTCACCGTGCGGACCGGGCACCAGGAAGGACGCGCGGCCAGCACGAAGGGCATCGAGGTGGACACCGTCGCGTTCGACATCCACTCGAACGTGGACCTGGTGGTCTGGAACATCGCGGGGGCGTTCCCCGTGTTCCGAGAGCGGGTCGAGTACCGAAAGGACTCGGGCAGCCCCACCGACAAGGAACCCGCCGAGGTCTACTGCGGCAAGAAGACCTTTGAGGTGGGAGACGTGGACGACCTGTTCCAGGACCCACCTTCGAGCGTCAGCATGTCGTCCTCGCAGGTCGTGGTGTACCGCACGTTCATCGGCGTGCCCCCATCCACGTCCGACACGCCGCCCCTCACGGCCTGCCGTAGCTGGCTCGTGAGCAAGGATCGGATGCAAGACACCCTGCCCTTCCTGGAGGCCCAAGCGCGGCTGGCGGGATGGGCCCTGGAGCCCGCGCTGGATGCCATCTCAGTGGCTGGCGTCGCCCAGCCCGCGGAGGGCTACCGGATGGCGAAGCTCGCCCTCGTCGCGAATCCGGACAGCGCTGACCTTCATCGCGCGTACCAGTGGACGGCGCGCGCCTTGGGCAAGGACGCGGAGCTCCAAGCGGAGTATCAGCAGCGTGCCCAGGCCGAGCCAGACTCGCCCCTCGCGCAATACCTCTCCGCGCGGTTGGTGAAGGCCCCTGCGGATCGCCCCATCATGGAGAAGCTGGCGGCGCGCTTCCCCTCGGACATCCAGATTGCCCGGTCCGTCCTCCACTCGCGCTGGGACAGCACCGACTGGGAAGGCACGCACCAGGCCTGGGAGCACCTGCGGAGCCTGGATGCAGAGAGCGCCAACGAGGTGCTGTCCGCCGAGGTGATGGCGCTCGCCGCGACTGGGCGCAAGAAGCAGGCGATCGCCATGGTCAACGACGCCTTCGAGGCCAGCAAGGACACCCACGAGCAGATGCGCATGGCGGAGCTGTATGGCCGGCTGACGAAGTCGGAGCGCCTGCAGCAGCCCGACAAGCTCATCCTGCGCCTCGAGGCGGAGACCAACGACGGAGCGAAGCTCTGGCCCCTGCGGGCCCGAGCGGGCTTGTCCTTGAGCGGTGCCCCCAGCACCGCGGACATCGATGTGGCGCGCATGATTGGCAAGGACCCCGAGAAGGCGCTCCAGCACATGGCGAAGCTGACGACCGCGAAGATGTTCTTGCTCGGCCCCGGCCCCTTGGCGCTCGCGTATGGCGAGTCCGCCCGCACGGGCGCCGAGCCCCTGGAGAAGACCCTGGGCACGGTGCTGCGTGCGCGAATCACGGAAGTCGCCACGCTGCGACGGTTCATGCTGGGCGAGGACGTTCCCATGGACACGCTGTCCGTGGAGCCGGAGGTGCGAGCCGCGGCGTGCGTCGTGCGCTCGCGCGCCAAGAACATCTCGAGCGCGGAGCGCAAGCAGCTCCTCGAACAGGCCCGGCACGATGACGTGCTCGAGGGGCCGGTGAGCGAGGCCGTGGCCACATGGGAGCTGTGAGTCCGCCGAGCACCACCCGCCGCGCGATGCTCACCGTGGCGCTCTGGGCGGGGTTCTGGGTCCTCGCCCTCGGGCTGGCGGGAGGGCTCGCGTCCATCCCGCTGATGCAGATGAACTATGGCCGGGGCCTGGACCTCGGAGGATTCCTCGCGGGGGTTGGCGCCCTGGTGGTGCTCTGGGCGCTGCGCCCCCGGGACTGGTACTGGGTCAAGGACTCGGCGAAGCAGCGCAGCGAACCGCTTGGACCCGAGGAGTTCCCTCAGTTGCACGCGCTGCTGAACGAAGTGGCGCGCAAGGTGGGCACGCGAGCCCCCGCTCGAGTGCTGCTATCTGACTCGGCCACGGCGTTCATCTTCATGGAGCGCAAGTGGATGAGCCTGAGGCGCGAGCCGGTGGTGGGCATTGGCCTGCCCCTGTTCGCCCTGCTGTCGCGCGATGAGCTGGCGGCGGTGCTCGCCCACGAGTACGGGCACCACGTGGGCGGCGACCTGCGATTGGGTCCGTGGGTGTATCGCACGCGTCTGGCCATCGGCTCGGCGGTGGAGTCGCTGGACGACTCGGCCTTCTTCCTCGACGTGCCCTTCCGCGCCTACGGCAAGCTCTTCCTGCGCGTGTCCGCTTCGGTGTCGCGTCAACAGGAACTGGCCGCGGACGCGCTGTCCTCGGCCACCTGTGGCTCCGCCTCCAGCGCGCGCGCGCTCCGCAAGGTGCATGCGTATGGCCCCGCGTGGCGCGTCTATCTGGACGAGGACGTCGTCCCGCTCATCGAGAAGAGCGTCCGCATGCCCGTGCTGGAGGGCTTCCGTCGCTTCCTCCAGGAGGCGCGGCGACGGGAGTCCACCGAGAAGGCCTTGGCGGAGGCAGAGCAGCAGGAGCCCTCGCCCTGGGACTCGCATCCGCCACTCGACGCGCGGCTGCAAGCCCTCGGCGCGAAGGGCAGCGCGGACATCCAACCGGGACCTGGATGCCTGGAGTTGCTCGGCGGAGAGCAGCAGGCAGAGGACGCGTGGTTCGCGCGCTTCACCCGAGGCGAGCTGCACACGATGCCCTGGGAAGACATCGCGCCGAAGGTCCTGTTGCCCCGCATGACGCGGCAGCTCGCGGAGACCTCGCTGAATCCCCGCGCCACACCGCCGGAGGCGCTCCCTCAGTTGCTCGCGGAAGGCGGCAAGCTGTGGGACCGCCTGCGCCCCACGGGCCTGGACTTGCTGTCCCCCGAGGCCAAGCGTCAGCGGGCGAAGGTGCTGCTCGGAGACTGGTTGGCTACGAGCCTGGAGCTGCGCGGCTTTCGCCCCGAGCTGCGGCCTGGCACACACCTGCGCTTCTTTCGCGAGAACGAGGAGGTGGAGCCACTGGACATGGTGGAGGGCGTCGCCACGGGCCAGTTTCCGGTGGATGACTATATGGCCTGGTGCCAGAGCCTGGGTCCGCCCAACCCCGAGGAGGAGAAGCCAGTCATTCCCACGGGTTGAGGGAATCGACGGGAAATTCGTGTTGGGTGGAAACAGAATCCGGCGTGAGTCGTCCGGGTGAGAGGTGATGGGGAGCCCCTCGGACGAAGCACTCATGGAAGAGTTCCGCGCCGGCCAGCTCGATGCGTTCGAGGTGCTGTTCGCGCGGCACTCGCGCCGCGTGCACGGCTTCCTGGCCCGCATGGTGCGGGACGGGCCGCTCGCGGAGGACCTGCTCCAGACGACGTTCCTGTCGGTCATCCGAGCCCGAGGCCGCTTCGAGCCGGGCACGCGCTTCGCTCCGTGGCTGTTGACCATCGCGGCGAACGCGGCCCGGGACGCACTGAAGCATCAGCGGCACGTCCACGCGTACGTGCAGGAGCGGCCCCGGGGCCCCGGAACCCCCGCGGACAGCTCGGACGCATGGGAGGTACGGCATCAGCTTGAGGACGCCCTCCAGCAGCTTCCTCCCGAGCAGCGCGAGGCCGTGGTCCTTAGCAAGATCGAAGGCTGGTCCTTCGAGGAGATCGCCGAGCTGCGCGGCATCAGCGCTGGCGCGGCCCGCCTGCGGGCGCATCGGGGTTACGAGCGCCTGCGATCGCTGCTCGGTGAAATGGAGACCGTCTGATGCGACCGTCTCTCGACACCCTCCTCTCTCGTGACCCGGCCAGCCCGAGCCCCGAGGCGTTGCAGCGCGCGCTCGACTCCGCGCGCCACGAACTCGCCGTCGCGCCGCGCGCCACGAGCTGGCGCAAGCAGGCCTGGGTCGCGGTCGGAATCAGTGTCGGCCTGGTGTTCGCGGTCGCGGCCGTGCTCCTCGCCGTGGGTCAGTCCTCGGTGGGCGTGATGCTCGGCCGTGCGCCCCTGCTCGGGTTGCTGCTGCTCACCTGTGCCCTGTGCGCCTGGAGCGCGCTGGTGCCGCGAGGTCGGAGCGTGCGGCGCTGGAGCCTGGGCCTGGCCTGGGTCACCGCCACCGTGCTCGTGCTGGCGCGAGGGACGCCCCCCGAGGCGTCCGAGCTACCCGGCTGGGTCTGCACCGCGAGCCATGTGGCCGCCGCGATGGGGCCGCTTGCGTGGATGCTCATCGCGCTTCGCGGCACGGCGTTCGACCCACGTCGCGCGCTCGCCGCCGGACTCGCCGTGGGCACGACAGGTGCCTGCGTGGGCGAGCTTGCGTGTCAGCAAGACTGGCATCACGTGGCCGTCTGGCACCTGCTCGCCTGGGGCCTCGTGGCGCTCGCCTCGGTCGCGCTGTCTTCCCTGCTCAAACCCAGGTCCTACGCACCATGAAACACAATGGCTCCCTCATCCTGAACGAGGACGTGGACGGCGCCCCCGTGCACCTGGGCGCGACGGTGAAGATTGTCGGAGCGACTCCGGATGACCCCATCGCCCAGCGCTTCCTGGGGCGGCTGGGAATCGTGACGGGCCTCGTCTACGACGATCCGGCCCGACAATTCCCAGCGGATCCACTCATCCAGGTCCGCGTGCGAGGACTCGGTGACGACCTGTTCTTCGCCGAGGAGCTGGAGCTGGCACCCGAGTGGGTGCGCCGCAACCTGACCGAGCTGCGCGAGTCCACACGCGGAGCCCGCCGAGAGCGGCAGGCCCGCGTGCCCTGAACTCGCGCGCCGCCTCAGTGTCCCGAGGTGGCCTTCAGACCAATGATGGAGACCAGCAGCATCCCCAGGAAGAGCATCCGAGGCAGCGTGATGGGCTCATGGAAGAGCACCACGCCCAGCGCCGCCGCGCCCAACGCGCCAATCCCCACCCAGACGGCATAGGCCGTCCCGATGGGAAGCGTTCGGGCCGCGATGGACAGCAGCAGCATGCTGGAGACGATGGCGATGCCCGTCAGCAGGCTGGGCAAGGGACGGGTGAAGCCCTCGGTGTACTTGAGCCCCACGGCCCAGCACACCTCAAGAAGACCCGCGACGACGAGAAGGATCCACGACATGGCGCATGACTCCCGTGCATGCGTCGTCTTGTCCTAACCGGGTACGGCGCACCTCGTCCGGGCCCGGCCCCCTCATGGGTGTGCCGGACAGCCGCAGAGATAACCCCGAGACAGGCCCCACTCAATCCCGGATTGCAGCACTCGCCAAAGAGTCGCCCCCGGGAGCCACATGCTCCCGGGGGCCACGCTTCACGCTCAGGCCTGAGCCGCGATCAGCGAGGCCTGGAGTGCCTCGGGCACCACGTCATAGCTGCCCGGGTGCATGCTCGCCTGGGCCCGCCCCTGCGTCCGCCCACGCAGGCCATTCACGTACCCGAACAGACTGGCCATCGGGATGCGCGCGGAGACCACGCGCACGGGGCCTCGGGACTCCGTGCCCGTGACGCGCCCGCGCCGAGCCCCCATGTCGCCCAGCACGTCGCCCAGGTACTCCTCGGGGGTGGTGACCTCCACCGCCATGATGGGCTCCAGCACGCGCACGCCCGCTCGACGCGCGGCCTCCTGGAGCGCCAGGGAGCCCGCCATCGTGAACGCCTGCGGTGTCGAGTCCTTCAAATGCGTCGAGCCATCCACGAGCCTCACCTCCAGGTCCACCAGCGGGAAGCCCTCTCGAAGGCCCCGCTCCATCGCGCCTCGCACGCCCTTCTCGATGGCGGGAACGAACTCGCGAGGGACCGCGCCGTTGCGCGTGTCATCCACGAAGACGAGTCCCGCCCCTCGGGGCGCCGGCCCCACATCCAGCACCACGTGCGCGAACTGCCCCGGCCCGCCGGTCTGACGGACGTAGCGATACTCCTGGCGAACAGGCTCGCGCAGGGTCTCTCGCCAGGCCACCCGAGGGTTGCCCACCTTGGCTTCCACGCCGTGCTCGGTCCTCAGTCGGTCCACCACCACCTCCAGGTGCAGCTCTCCCATGCCGGACAGGAGCACCTGCCCGCTCTCCGGATCCACGCCCACGCGCAGCGAGGGGTCCTCCATCGCCAGTCGATGCAGTCCTTCCTCCAGCTTCTGTTGCTCCGCTCGCGAGCGTGCCTCCACCGCGAGTTGGACCACGGGCTCGGGAACCTCCAACGACTCCAGCACCACGGGCGCGCGCGCGTCCGACAGCGTGTCGCCCGTGCGCACGTCGCGCAGGCCGAGCACCGCGCAGAGGTCACCCGCGTGGACCTCGCTCACTTCCTCGCGCTGATTGGCATGCATGAACATGAGGCGTCCCACGCGCTCGCGGCGTTGGGTCCGCCCGTTGAGCAGGGACGTCCCCGCGCCGAGCGAACCGGAGTAGATGCGAAGAAAAGCGATGTTCCCCACGACCTTGTCGTGCATGAGCTTGAAGACGAGGGCCACGGGAGGCTCCGCGTCGTCCGGACCGCGCACGACGCGCTCGCCCGAGCCCGGGACGACTCCCTCCACCGCCGGGAGATCCGACGGCGCGGGCAGGTAGTTGACGACCGCATCCAGCAGCATCTGCACACCCTTCTTCTTGAACGCCGCGCCACAGAGCACCGGCACCACCTGACGCCGCAGCGTGCCCAGGCGGAGCGCGTGCTCCAGCTCGCTGGCAGAGATGTCCGCCAGCCGTCCTTCCACGAACCGCTCCACCAGCGACTCGTCCAGCTCCGCGCACGCCTCGACGAGGCGTGCCCGCAGCACCTCCGCCTGCGTGCGCAGGGCGTCGGGGATGGGCTGCGCATCCACGAAGCCACCCTCCTCGTCCGTGAAGGAGATGGCCTGCATGCGCATGAGGTCGATGACGCCCTGGAAGTCCGCGCCCTCGCCCATGGGGAGCTGCACGGCCACGGCGTTCGCCCCCAGGCGCTCACGCAGCGAGCCCAGGCTCATGGCGAAGTCGGCGCCCACCTTGTCCATCTTGTTGATGAACGCGATGCGAGGCACGCCGTGCCGGTCCGCCTGTCTCCACACTGTCTCCGATTGAGGCTCCACGCCCTGGCTCGCGTCGAACACCGCCACCGCGCCGTCGAGCACTCGCAAGGAGCGCTCCACCTCGATGGTGAAGTCCACGTGCCCCGGCGTGTCGAGGATGTTGATGCGGTGAGGGATGCCCGCGCCCGCGCCGTGCCGAGGCTTCCAGAACGCCGTGGTCGCCGCGGAGGTGATGGTGATGCCGCGCTTCTTCTCCTGGTCCATCCAATCCATCTCGGTGGAGCCGTCGTGCACCTCGCCCGTGGAGCGGATGCGTCCGGTGAAGTAGAGGACGCGCTCGGTGAGCGTCGTCTTGCCCGCGTCGATGTGGGCCATGATG